>JBDUCM010000113.1:0-16803 GCA_040003455.1 bacterium | reverse complement strand
CGCGCTCAACCAGAAGTTCAGCTCCATCCAGGAAGCGTTCGTTGCTGTATTCCCGCCGCCGGCGGTAAATGGGCTCGGGGCCGTGGGTGGCTTCAAGTTGCAATTGGAAGATCGCGCCGGGCTCGGCGACTCTACCCTCTATGCCGCGGCCCAGGCGTTGGTGGGTCGCACATACCAGACGCCGCAGATTGCCGGTTCGTTCTCCGGATTCCAGGTGAACGTTCCGCAACTCTACGCCGATGTGGATCGCGACAAGGTGAAGCAGCTCGGCATTCCGTTGAGCGATCTGTTCCAGACGCTCCGCATCTACCTCGGTTCCGCGTATGTGAACGATTTCAACAAGTTCGGGCGCACATATCAGGTCATCGCCCAGGCGGATGCACCATTCCGGACGTCGGCTGAGAACATCGCGGACTTGAAGGTCCGGAACGCTCAGGGCGAGATGGTACCACTTGGCTCGGTCCTGAAGGTGAAACAATCGTATGGCCCCGATCAGGTCACGCACTACAACGGCTATCCTGCCGCCGACATCAACGGCGCGGCGGCGCCTGGGGTGAGCGCGGGTGAGGCCGTGCAGACGATGGAGCGCCTTGCCGCGGAAACGGTGCCCAACGGCATTGGCTTCGAATGGACGGAGTTGACGTATCAGCAGAAGCTCGCCGGCAACACGGCCATCTTCGTCTTCCCGCTCTGCGTATTGCTCGTCTTCCTTGTGCTCGCGGCACAATACGAAAGTTGGTCGCTGCCGCTCGTGATCATTCTCATCGTGCCGATGTGTCTGTTCTCCGCTATCGCGGGTGTATGGATCACGCGGGGCGACAATAATGTCTTCACGCAGATCGGGTTACTGGTGCTGGTGGGTCTCGCCTGCAAGAATGCCATTCTGATCGTGGAGTTTGCCCGCGATCTGGAGCGACAGGGCCACGACCGGCTGCACGCGGCACTCGAGGCGAGCCGCATTCGCCTGCGTCCCATCCTCATGACGTCGTTCGCGTTCATCATGGGCGTTCTGCCCCTGGTACTCGCGAGCGGCGCCGGTGCCGAGATGCGACATGTGATGGGCGTCGCCGTGTTCTCCGGCATGCTGGGCGTCACCTTCTTCGGGCTGCTCTTCACGCCGCTGTTCTACGTGCTGATGCGCGGACTGGTGGAGCGGCGGGCGGGGTCCGCGGAGAAGCGGCGCGAACACCAACTACTACTGGAGCGCGAGCGGATGCTGGCGGCTGATGGAGAAGTCTTTCATGCATAGTTCCTATAAATGGGCGTTCGGCGCCGTGGTGCTTTCTGCCTGCTACAGCGCACCGGTATTTCACGAGCCTGTCGTGGACGTCGTTCCCACGCGCGCTGTCAGCGCACGGAGCGACGCACGTCAGGCAAGCGCCGCCTCGTCGCCGACAGCTGGGATGCGCTCGCAACAGTCTGCCGTGATGACAACCGGCGCCGGATTCTGGCGTACAATCGGTGACACCACATTGACCGCGCTTATTGCCGAAGCACTACGTGCAAGCCCTACCACGCAGGGTGCCGAGGCGCGCCTGGCGGGTGCGCGGGCATCACGCCGGCTGTCTGCGTTTGATCTTGTTCCGAGCGTAACGGCCACGGGGAGTACGCTGCGCTCGCGGCAGTCCGTGGCGCAGATACCAGGGCTCACCAATCAGCTTCCGCATCAGGACCTGTACGACGTCGGTTTCGACGCCAATTGGGAGTTGGACATCTTCGGACGGGTACGTCGCAACGTCAGCGCGCAGGGTGCGCTCGTCGCATCGGCCGAGCACTCACTCGACGACGTGCAAGTGAGTCTCTCCGCCGAAGTGGCGCGTACCTATTTCGAACTCCGCGGGGCGGAGCGCCAGCTTTCCGTGGCGCGGCGCAATGCCGAGAATCAAGCGCGCACCGTGTCGCTCACGCAGGACCGGTTGGCGGCAGGCCGCGGAACGGCATTCGATACGGAGCGGGCGCGTTCGGTGCTGCAACTGACACTCGCGGGGGTGCCTTCAATCGAATCGCAGATTGCCGCGAGCACGCACCGTCTCGCCACGCTCATTGGACGAACTGCCGACGCACTTCCGAAGTCGGTATACGCCGCGGCCGACCTGCCGCCGCTGCCGGATACGGTGAACGTGGGGTCGCCTAAGGATCTCATCCGCAAACGGCCCGATGTGCTGGCGGCCGAGCGTCAGGTTGCGGCGAACAGCTTGCTGGTTGGTGCTGCGCAGGCCGACTACATGCCCCGGCTGACGTTGGGCGCGAGTGCAGGGTACACGTCCACGCGGTTCCAGTCCCTCACCGACCCGGGCATGTCGAGACTCGTCATTGGGCCCGTTGTAAGCCTGCCACTGCTGGATGTTGGGCGCGTCCGTCAACGCGTGGACATCGCCTCTGCGCGACAGAACGAATCGGAAGTGCAGTACACCGCAACAGTACTTCAGGCTGTCGAAGAAGCGGAGACGGCACTCGTGTCCTATGATCGCGCCCATGCGCGCGTGGTAATCCTCACGGACGCCGTTCGCTCGAGCGGACGCGCGGCAGCGTTGGCGCAACAGCGGTTCGAGGCAGGACTCACGGATTTCTTCCAGGTGCTGGACGCGCAGCGCACGCAGTTGGAGGCTGAGACGCAATTGGCCACGGCGCACACAGCGGCGGCGACGGCGCTGGTGGCGGTCTACAAGTCGGTTGGCGGAGCGTGGCCGGCCCCGTAGTAGGAGCGGTGGGGGCGAACGTTGTGAGTAGTCCTCCCGTTGTTCGACAGGAAAGCGAAGCCGCCCCCCACAGGCGGCTTCGTTTTGTCATGCATTTCACCCGAGATCTCCTTGGCCACAAAGGCGCCGAGGCCTGTCCCTTGGATTGCGGCGACAAGCGACGTCGCGGTGAGGGCGAAGTGACCGGGCTAAGACAGACGAGGTTTGGCGCGGCATCGCTGGCCATTGTTGCGCGAGCGAGCCGCGTGGTCAAACGCCCGCGGCCCAGGCTGTTTCCCTCGTACGCCGTTACGATCATGACTATCCGTACAACTACAGGTCCTGCGATACGTGCAATCACGATCATTGCACTCGCCGCCATTGCGGCTGGCCTAACGGCGTGTGGGTCGGACGGTAGCAACCCGGTTCATCCCACACCGGCGCCGGTCCTCACCATCGCCCTCGGTGTGAACACGCTGCCGGTATCGCGCGGAGCGAGCGCGTCCACGTTCATCAAGGCAATTCGGAGTGCCGGTGTCGAGGGTGCTGTCTCATACGCCGCCGTCGGCGCACCGCAGGGCCTCGCGGTTGCCGTGCAGAATACCCCGGTTGCCGACAGCGTCATGTTGACGCTCACGGGATCGTTGGCACTTGCCCCGGGCCACTATCCCGTCGTGATCACCGCGACGGCGGCCGGCACGTCCTCGCCCCCGCTCACGCTCGACGTCAGCGTCACTGGAGGCGGCGCCGACCAGATGGCCTTCAAGGACGTGGTCGTTGGCGAAGCGAGCACCTGCGCGTTGACCTTGACCGGGGTAGCGTGGTGCTGGGGCGCCAACACGAAAGGGCAGCTCGGGAACGGTGGCGCCGCCGCCGTGAACCCCGTCCCGATTCCTGTAACTGGCGGCCTCACATTCGAGAGCCTCTCGCTCCCCGACATTGGGCAGTTCGCCTGCGGTATCCGCTCCGGCGGCGCCGCCTATTGTTGGGGCGACAACAGCATTGGCCAGCTCGGCAACGGTACCAATACCCCGAGTCCGGTGCCCACGCCCGTCGCCGGCGGCCTGCGGTTCCTGACGATCTCCACGGGAGAGCGCCATGTGTGCGGTGTCACCTACGAATTCACCGTTTACTGTTGGGGGGCCAACACCTATGGCGCCTTCGGCGATGGGACGGTTGGTGCGAGTACCACTCCGGTTCCGGCGGCATCCGGCATGACCTTCAAGCGCGTGTCTGCAGGTGGCGAGTACACCTGCGGTCTCACGCAGGCGGGTGCCGCTTACTGCTGGGGACTCGGCGCCTTCGGTGCCCTTGGCAACGGAAGTGATTCGAGCAGGGTCAAACCGGTAGCTGTTGCTGGAGGCTACACCTTCAATGCGCTCGCGGTCGGGGGGCTGAACGCCTGCGCGCTGACCACCGCCGGCGTTGCGTACTGCTGGGGGAACAACGTCTACGGCCAGGTCGGCGACGGGACGAACACGTATCGGTCCACGCCGACCGCGGTGGCGGGCGGACTGGTTTTCAATGGCCTGAGTGCGGGCTTCGAGCACCCCTGCGGCGTGGTCGTTGGCGGAGCGGCGTATTGTTGGGGATACAACGAGAGTGGGGTGGTAGGAGACGGTTCGTTCATGCACCGCTCCACGCCAACGCAGGTAGTAGGGGGCTTCAACTTCTACTCAGTGAAGGTGGCCAGCGCGCATGCTTGCGGTGTCACGCAGATCGAGGGCAGCACGAACGAAATCTATTGTTGGGGAGCGAATGGCTCCGGCCAGCTCGGTGATGGCACCACGGCGTCTACCGCGGGACCGTACAGGGTGTTCTTCCCCTAGCAGACATCAACCATCTCTCCCCACGTGGCGTGCCCCTGGTCGCTCTGGTCTTTGCATGCCTGTCCTTCGCCCTCACGTCAAACACCGGGTCATCCCTCGCGCGGAGCGCGCTGCGCATTGCCGACACGACCCCAACGGCGACGCGTGTGGGGACGACCCGGCTGCCGCCGAGGGCGGATACACTCGTCCTGCGTCTCGACGTGCGGCCGCTTCCGCCAGACAGTACGCCTCGAGTGGAAATTCGCCTCACACTGCCGGCATCGAAGGACAGTGTGTGCGTGCTGCATCTACCCGACGAATGGGCTGGCCAACGATCGTTGCACGAGAACATCCGCGATCTCACGACCATCACCACCGGCGCACGACTCGAGCCCGGCGCTGATTCGGCGCACCGCCGGCTCGTATCGCCGCCGGGCCGCGAGGTCGCGATCAGCTGGATCCGCCGACCGTCGTGGAAAGGACAGATGCCCATCGGCGCCCACAACGTTTCGGACTTCGGCCCCGACTGGATGCAACTCGTTGGCTACGACGCGCTGGTCCTGCCGGCGCGCGACCAGTCCACTCCCATGCGCGGTACCATCGTCTTTCGTGGCCTGTCGCGCGGATCGGTGGTGGCCACATCGTTCGGCTCTGGCATCGCCCCCGCCGACACATTGTTCGTTATCCACGCTACGCTCGGCGTGCTGCAACATGCCGTTTACAGCATTGGCACTACGCCAGGAGCAATCAGGCTGCACCGTGTTTCCGCGGGCAGACACCCGGTCGATGTCGCAATCCGTGGGGCACTGGCCATTCCCGACTCGGAATTGGTGGCCGGCGTGCGGCGCATTGTCGCGGCGGAACGAGGCTTCTGGAATGACGACGGCCCACGCGCGTACCTGGTGACAATTGGCGAAGCGACGCGGGGCACACTTGCCGGTACTCGCCTCACCAACTCGTTCGTCGCAGACATCGATCCCACGCGGGCCGCGGCCGATGAGGGCGTCCTCTCGTTGCTCGGCCACGAACTCATGCACGACTGGATTGGCGGAAAGTTGCAACCCGCTCCGACACAAGCAGACGGACATCTTGGCTGGTTCACTGAGGGCTTTACCGAGTACCTCAGCCTGCGTGTATTGTGGCGCGCCGGCATCTTCAGCGACGCGCAATACGTTGCCCACGTCAACCGTTGGCTCGGCGAATATGCCACCTCCTCGGCGCGGGATCTTCCCTGGAATGAGGTGGAGCGGCGCTACTGGTCCGACCCCACCGTTCAACGCCAGCCCTACCTTCGGGGCGCACTCTTCGCACTACGACTGAACGCGCTCGCGTCCAGTCAGTCGCTGCAGCAGACGGTCGATGGCGCACTCGCCCGGATGATGACGGCCAATCACGGGAAACCCGTGGCGCTCACCCCCGCGTCCATTGCGGCGGGCTTGTCGGGCGTCATCGGCGCCACGGCCGCCACGCGCGAGGTGAGCGCGATGATGGAAGGCGGCCGCATGGCGATTCCGAATGATCTTCTCGGTTCCTGCCTTGCGCAAACGGAGGTTGACCAGCCGCGATGGGACGCGGGATTCGATCTCGATGGATCGTTGCCGTCGCGCGTGGTTCGTGGCGTGCGCGCTGGGAGTCGCGCGGCACGTGCTGGCCTGGAGGATGGCATGCAGCTGCGCGGCGTCAGCGTCTATCGTGGCGACATCAGCAAGCCAGTGGAGCTTCGCGTTCGCTCGGCGGCAGATACGGCAATTCGCCCGATCACCTACGACGCGTTCAGCGACGTCACGGATCGGGTTACCGTGCTCGCCCTGAAGAATGGCTGCAGACCCTCTTGAGCAACGGACTATCGGGCCGAACTTGCCTCGAGGAAACTCTGCACGTCCGCTTCGCTCATCTGCCGGAACCCTGGGGTCACGTTATCCAGGCGACCATCGCACAGCCACTGTTCCAACTCGCCGATGAGGTCGAACAGATGTTCGAAACTCTCCACGATGAAGAGCAGCGGCTGGTACCGGTCGATCTCGAAGTGCTGGTTCACCACCCACTCGAGCTGTATCGGGTAGCGCTGCACAGTGGGTGACGTCACGCTGTGCACGATTTCGCCATACGACGACAGCAGCCCCGAACCGTAGACTTTCACCTCATCGCGCGCGCCGCCGCGCATCAGGCCGAACTCCACGGTGAACCAGAAGAATCGCTGGAGCGCGTTCTGCATGCTCGTGAGTCGCCGGATCCGTTCTGCTCTGTCAGCAACGCCACTCACGAGCTGCGCCGCCTGATGCGCGCACTCTCCGAAGCGTACGAGCGTCGCGGCAAATGCCGGATCAGTGTGCATCGGTACGTGCCCGGCAATGTCGTGGAAGATATCCGGTTCGGGCAGGTAGTCGAGCGACGCACCATCGCGGATGGTGATGGTGGTTGGAAACTCGCGGCGGCTCAGACAATCGAAGAAATTGAAGGCCGGCACGAAACCACTCACAGCCTTCGCCCTGAACCCGGTGCGCGGTGCCATGAACTGGTTCACGTCTTCCAGCCGCGGTACGCGTGACGCATCGAAGCTCAGCGTTGACACCCCATCGAGAAAGCGCGGATTGGCGTACATCTCCCAGCGCTCTTGCATGCGCGCGAACAAACGCCTCCACGTATCGTGATTTTCGGCTGAATAGAGTTCGTACGGCTGTTCGATGTACATCTCGCCATTGGCAACCGCCTGTTCGATGAACGGAGCCTTGGTCGTGGTCAGTCCTTCTCCGGGGACGATGGCGTACTCTTGTTCAATCATGCGAGTTCAGAGGGTGCGGCGGGGCGCCGAATTCACGATGTCGTCCGTGGCGTGCCCGTCACTCCCATGGTGACGGCATGCGGACGACTCGCGTAAGGTAATCGAGCTCGCGAGAGGTCACGCGACATTGCGTGCACCTGCAAGCATTTCAGGTCGCTTGGTGAGGGTCGCGCTACGGCCGCACCCGACCGCAAATGACCACTCGCGTGCTGAGAACATCGCTGCCGCAGCCACTGAACTCGACGTGGCGCCAGTAGCCGCGAGAGAGAACACTCGCCGGCCCTTGCCATCGAATACCCAGGTCGCTTCCTGCCAGTAGGTACCAGGAACGCGATCAGCATGTGAAAAACGCAGCGCCCGCCCGTTCTGGACGGGTTGGAACGTCAGGTCGGCAGACAACGAGCGACCATCGCGAAACCCGCCGTTGCAGGCCCAGTGTCCGCTCAATGCGGTGAACAGGGCGGACGACGATGCGGAATCCTGTGCCTGAATGGTGTACGGGGCGAAGAACACCACCGCGGCAAGGGCAAACGAAACACTAAAGCGTGTTGGCATGCGAAGGGTCAGAAATGGGAGGTCGTTCGCGACGGCCACGTTGCGACAAATACACAGGTAGCCAAGGCGGTTCGAAAGACAAAGGCCAATGCTGCGATCCCCGGAGACCGGCCGGGCAGCCAGCGCGAACTCATCTATAGAAAGGCCGAGGTGAAGCCGATCCTGATCGGTACCTATCTCAGGAGTTTCGTAGTGCTCGCATCGCGTGTCGGCCGGTTCGCTGTTGGTGTCCTCGCAGTGCCTCTCCTTCTCCGTGCACAAGCCCCGGCCGCAAGCGTAGGTGCGCAGAAGACGATGCCCACACGGGACTCGCTCAACGCGATCACGATCCGCGGCCGCTTGCTCTCGAACTACGATTTTGCGTCATCTGCCGCATCTGACAGTGTCATGGCCCGCAAGCCAGCGGCCGAGCTGGTGCGCGGTTGGGTGGCGCGCATGCGTGGAGACAGGTGGGACGTGGCATTTGGTCGGCTGAACGCGACAAGCGACACATTCTTCGTTGCATTCGAGGCCCATCAGCGCAAGGAGAATCCCGATCAGTTCGACGTGGTAACGAATACACCGGCGCGGCCGGATACGGGCTACTATGCCCGTGCTTCGCATGCCATCGCTGTGGCGCAGGCCGACTTCGGCCCGCAGCAACGACCGTACAACCCAGCGATCCTCGAGCGGCCGTCTGGGCAATTCTGGGTCTATCTCATGCCCGCGCAATTGCGAAGCAACGTCTTCCCCCTCGGGGCCGATGTACGCTACCTCGTCGACCGCGATGGAAAGACCGTGCTGGCCAAACGGCGCCTGCACCAGTCCCTCATCGAGTCGATACCCCGCAGGGACGACAAGGCGCAACTGGTGGCCGGAACGCACACCGCTGTTCTCGATGACATCCCGGAAGACACGGACGTCTTCCACGTACTCGTGCGGCAGCCGCAGGTGCCAGAATTCGTCGTGACCGACGCATTCGTCTATCACATCGGTCTGGACGGCGTGATTCGCGTGGTTGGCCGGAGCAGTGAGCTGTTGGGCGACAAAGGGAAGACGAGCCCCTGACGCAGTGGCACGAGTGGCGCGTCGTGCATTGGGCGACGCGTCAACCAATTCCGGGAATGCGTTGTCTCAGTGGCGTCCGGCTCTCGCCAAATGCGAGCCGATCCACCGTTCCCGGAGTCGTCGCCCGTGTTTCGCCTCTCCTGTTTCACCGTCTTCGCCCTCGCCCTCGGCGTTCCACTTGCTGGTCAACAGCCGCCCGCTCGCGAACCGGCCCACCTGACGTCTGCTCCGATCACTGACGTTCACTACGTGGTGTCGTACGACACCATGCTCGCAAAGCGACGCGTGATTCATGTGGTGATGTCCTTCAGCACCGGCTCGACGGCGCCCGTACTGCTCTCGCTGCCTGCCTGGTCTCCCGGCCACTACAAGCTGCTGAATTTCGCGAAGAACGTCACCCACTTCAGTGCCGTGGCCGGACGCACCGCGCTGAAGTGGCACAAGACCGATTCCGATACCTGGCAGGTCACTCCGGCGTCGCGTGGAACAGTTACCGTCCTGTTCGACTACCTGGCGGACACGTACGAAGATGGCAACGGCACGTCGTGGACTGCGCCGAACTTTGCCTTCATCAGTGGCACGAACCTCTTCATGTATCCCGAAGGGAGATCGGCGGACTTTCCGGCAACAGTCTCCATTGCGACACTCCCGGAATGGCGCGTGACAACCAGCATGCATCCCGCTGGCGCGCCTCGCACCTTCCGCGAATCCAACTATCACGATCTCGTGGATGCGCCAGTATTCATCGGTCAATTCGATCTCGACAGCTCACGCGTGAACGAGAAATGGACTCGCCTGGCGTCGTATCCAGCCGGCGTGTTGCAGGGGGCGCCACGCGATTCGCTCTCGCGGCGCATTGCCCGGATGATCGGCGTGGAAGCGGCGGTGTTCGGTGAGACACCTTGGGACAGCTACACGGCATTCATGGTCTTCGACTCGGCAACGACAGGATACGGCGCCTTGGAGCACCAGGCCTCGTTCCTCGGCCGTTTCGGGCTCGACCTTGCGAAAACGCCAGATGCGACCGTCGCTTATCTCTCGGCACACGAGATCTTTCATGCATGGAACGTGAAGCGGTTGCGCCCCGCCGAGATGGTGCCTTATCGCTATGACGCGCCGCAGCCTACACCATGGCTCTGGGTGAGCGAAGGGATTAGCGACTACTACGCTGACATCGCGATGGTACGCGCGCATGTCATCGATTCCACGAGCTTTATCGCGCAAATTACCGGGAAGATTGGCTATGTGGCATCGACGTCGGCCACATCCCTCGCCGACAACTCGTTCAGCGCGTGGGTGGGTCTTCGCGATGGCACGGACCAGATCTACTACCCCAAGGGGTATCTCACCGGACTTGTGCTCGACATCATGATCAGGGACGCGTCGGACAACCACGCCTCGCTCGATCAGGTAATGCGGACCCTGTACGCGTCAACCTACAAGCAACACCGCGGCTTTACAGCGTCGGAGTGGTGGGCGGCCGTTTCCACGGCTGCCGGAGGTCGGTCGTTCGCCGATTTCGCGTCCAGGTATGTGAACGGAAGTGAGACGCTCCCCTGGGCCGAGGTGTTACCGCGCATGGGTCTTCGATATTCAACCGACACCGTCCAGCAAGCGCGCTTTGGTGCGTCGATGGCCAATGAGGATGGCCGCCAGCGTGTGACGGCGATCGTACCGGGTGGCACGGCCGACCACGCGCACGTACAGGTCGGCGACTATCTCGTATCCGTGGGCGGTGTCACGGTTGTCGATGCCAACTGGACGACGTCCTTTCGCGCAAAATACGATGGACATCATGGCGCGCCAATTGATGTCCTGGTCCGTCGCGGGGCGGATACCATTCCACTTGTCGGGTCACTAGCTACGGTGAGTACGGTGAATCCCGTGCAGTTCGACTCGAATGCGTCCGCGAAGGCGGTGCGCATCCGGACGGCGATCATGACCCAACCCTGAGCGTTTCAGCGTGCCGATGCGACGACGGAATCAAGCGCCGCGAGAAAGCTTTTCGCAAGAACGGCGGCGCCGCTCTCGTCGCCGTCGTTCCGTCGGCCGTTGAGCGGAGTCACTTTCACACTCAACGAACCGGAACCGCCGGCCGGGATCAATAGCTCGAGCCGGTACGGCTCGTCGTGCGGGTTGGACCGCTCTGCCATGAGGTAGCCCGTCTCGGCAGAGATCGTCTTCGGAACCCATTCCGTGGACATCGCCGCCGAGACAGCCGCTCGCAGTGCGCGTTCCATGCTGCCGGCGGTCATCGGACGAACTTCGCTGACCGGGGTGAAGCTCATGACGCAGCCCGTGATGGCAAGGAAGCTCAGCGCCGCAATCGCCAACCGTCGTCGTGTCATGATTCCTCCGCCAGGGGACGCAGCCCGTCTTCGCGCAGACTATGTTGTCACCGCATCAACGCAATTTCATTACGCGATGCGACAGGCCAACGTTGACTGCCCCGTAGTCCGTTAACTCTGGAGTACTGCCTCGTCGGCGTACGTTGAGCACGCATCGCGTGCATTGATCCATTCCACATCGATGTCGTGGCAGGCGCGCACAGGACTATTGCGCAATACCGTTCGTTGCCTGGCGAGGGTTGCTGCGCGGGAACCAAACCGGCCATTACCACAGAGGCCACTGAGGAACACAGAGGAAGAGCAAGCAACAGGCTTTCGACCAAGCCTCCGTGCCTTCTGTGCCCTCTGTGGTTCAACCAGGGCGCCCTCAATTCGCATGGATCTCGTGGTAGACGCGCACAGGACTATTGCGTTCGTTGCCTGGCGACGGTTGCTGCGGGTGGAACGAAACCGCCATTACCACAGAGGCCACCGAGGAACACAGAGGAAGGCCAAGCAACAGGCTTTGACCAAGCCTCCGTGCCTTCTGTGCCCTCTGTGGTTCAATTGGGGCGCCTCAATTCGCATTGACTGAACAGCATCGGCTAGCGCACTCTCTCCCTCGTTCCCTTCCGCCGACCGTACTCTGCCTCTGCCATCGCGAGTGCTCTTGTCCCGCGCGCCCAGCGCTACCGCGTGAGGACGAACGTGTACTTGTGCACGGCTCCATCCGGAAACCGAATCTCCGCCCGCCCCGATCCTTTCGTCTCCGCCCCCGGATCGAGGCGAAACTCGAACACCTGCCAGTCCTGATCGTCTCATGACGGCGCGAGCGCTAAACACACCACAACTGCGCTCCTCACGTCCATACCGCCCGCCAATCGGCGCGCGGAGGTGCACGTGCAACTTTCAACGCCGCCGATCAAGCCTCACCGTAGCCGGTGGTGCCCCGTCATAGACGGTATCGCCCGCTATGATCACGCGAAGACGGAGCACCGCCCGCGGCAGCAATATCATGTAGTTCGCGCGCGACTCGCTCGCGTTACGCACGCGGAGCACGCCTGGTAGCACAACCAGCGGATCCGCACTCGCCCCACTCAATGCTCGCGCCGAAATCGTGGCCGCGCTGGTGCGCTCGGCTCTCAACAGCCGTCCACCCGCCGGCACCGAATCGAATTGCACCGTGAATTCCGCTCCAGATGGGGCGAACGACACGCTCGCGCTCCGATCCACTGCGGCGCTCATCGGCTGCGCGGCGGGCGCCGGTGCGATCGCAGGGGCGAGGTGCGTCTGCTCGAACGGCCGAAGAAGCCAATGCCGAACCGGACTCGCCGCCGCTGCACCGGCAAGGACAATGATCGCCGCTGCCGCCCGCCACCACGGCCGCCGCCATCGCGACACAGCGGCCGGCTCCTTGAACGGCGAAAGGCGACGACGCAACTCGGCGTCGGCGATCATTGGTACCGGAATCATCGCCACTGCTTCACGAAGGTGATCCGACTCCGCCTCGAGCGCGCTCATTCGCATCCGGCACACATCACACTCCGGGACATGCGCGATCGCGACGTCGAACTCCGCGCGCCGTTCGTCGTCAACCTCCGCGTCAATCAACGCGAGCAACACGCCGTCGTCTGGGTGCGAGTCCGTCGTCATGATGCTCATAGCGCGTCCCTGTCGAGTGTGGTCTCTCGCGTGAGCCTGTCGAGCGTCCGCGCCAGCAGGGTTCCCACCGAGCCGGTCGTCGTCCCGACGGCGCCGGCGATTTCCCGATGCGAGAATCCTTCCTCACGCATCAGGATCGCAACGCGCTCCTTGTCGCTCAGCCCATCCAGCGCGGCCATGACGACGCGCCGCCGCTCGTCGGCTTCCACGCTCGCGTGCGCGTCAGGGGGCGCATCACCCATGGTGCGCTCGCCGCGTCCGGTAAGGAGCCGGAGACGCCGCGCAGAGGTACGCTTCGCTTCGAGTACGTGGTTGGTGCCCACGGTGAACAGCCACGCGCGCTCACCGGATCCCATCGGCTCACGTTGCAGCAACTTCACGAACGCCTCCTGCGCGGCATCCGCCGCGATGTCAGCGTCCCCTGAAAGCCGGACGAGATAGCGAAAGAGGGCGTCATGATGGATCGTGAAGAGCTGGGAAATGCGGTCCGGTTTGACGGTCAAGCGAACTTACCGGACCACGAGTCGCATTCCGACAGTCGGCGTGAACTTCACCGGCGTATCGAAGATGTCGTGATCACGACACGCCGCGCTCGGCGTCGACCGTGCCCCGAGGTTTACGCAGTACCCGGAGACCTCATACCACGTCGTATTCCTGCGGCCAAGGGCGTTCTGCGCGCCGGCAAACGCGACAAGCTTCGCACCGCCAACGGCGTGGGCATACGTGAGGAGCAGGTCGAGGCTCGCGTACGCCGGCAGCCGTCGTGCATTCGGTGCCTCGCGCTCCATGAGCAGTGCCGTGCCCGCCGTACCCGCTGGACTGGCCACGAAGCGTGTATAGGGCGCGCCGGACGTGAGCGTAAACGAGCTGCTGAGCGTGAAGCTGGCGAGCGGGATGGACAGTGTCGCGTCGAAGGCGTGCGGACGGTCTGCGGCCGCGGGAAAGGCGTACCCGTTGGCATGCGTTGTGGCCATACCATAGCTGTATGACAGGAGTCCGGTTGCCCGCCCCATCAGCTTCCGCGCACTCACCTCCAGCCCGCTCGCCGATTCCGACGCATCCACGAACAACGGCCGGTGCCCCAGCACCCCTGGCGTGGGATCATCCGCGATGGCGCCCTTGGTGGACCGCACGTACGCGTTCATGGCTACAAGCAGGTCGCTGCCGATCCACTGCTCCACGCCAGCCATGGCATTGTCCACGATCATGACTGGCACGTCGTTGCCGCTGGTGAGCCACGACGCGGGCAACGTCAGGTGCTGGCCAAGAATAGGAACCTCAATAGCCTGCACGTACTGATGCGTGCGGCTGGCCCCGACCGACACGCGTGTGCCCGGCGAAAGCGCGAGCGCGGCTTGCGTGGAGCCTGCAGGGCGGACCGCGTCGAGGCCATGTGCGCCGCCGACGTCGAGTCTCAAACCATTCTCGATTGTAAGCTGCTCACCGATGGCCACGCGATCGTCGATCCACACACTTCCATATGCGAGCGCATCACGCCGCGACACGAGGGCTTCGGCGGTATTCAGCCACACGCTGCTTTGGTGAGTGCCGTCGATGGACGACCTCCTCGCTGTCACATCGTAGCCGGCAGTCGTGATGTGGCCCTGTGGCGCCCCCGGAGCGATGCGCCCGCCGATCGTCACAAGATCGACGCTTGATTCGATCGGGCTCGACGCTCCATTGAACGTTCGGTCGGAGTGCGACGCGGAGTGCGATGCACCAATGCTGTGCGATGTGATCACCCCGCCAACCGGCGACACAAATGACACGCGTCCCACGAGGTTGTTCCAGGTCTGGGTCGTTTCGTCGAGCGTGTCGATCCCATCGGTAAAGGAGGTGACCCGCGCATCGCGCGTGAACAATCCACTGGTCTCGATGCGGCGGCCTCCCCCAAGATCGACGTCGGCGCGGACGGTGGCCTGCGCATCATCGAACGTGCGCCCTGCCAGGGCGTCGTAGAAGAAGCCGCCGTGCTGAAGTCCGCCGCCGACTGAATGGTGCGCGGTCACGAGGATGCCTGCCGACGTGTCGGCGCGCGAACGTTCGACGGACCCGCCGGCGCCAAACTGGGTGACTTCAGCGGTGGCGCCCCACGCTCCTCCTGCCATGGCCGGACGCGACAGGAGGTCCGTGCGCGTGGCTCCCTCACTGCCAAGCACAACGGGGCGAACACCAGGATGGAGGAACGCACCGCCAATGGCGTCTGCGCTTACTCCCGACGTGCGACCCAATACACCGAGCGGATCGAAGAGGGGGAGTCCGTCGAAGTACACGCTGTTGTGATCCCATCGATTGCCACGCACCCAGAACTGGGCGGACCAGTCGTCCAGCGGCGTTACGCCTGGCAACCGCTGAAGCGCGCGCAGCACGTCGCTCCCGCCCAGCGTCGCCGACTCGGCAACGTCGGCTTGCGTGAGTTCGCGCGCATCCGTGGAAAGAAACTGCTCCTGGCGAGCTCGTACCGCGGTGACGCGCGACTGATCGGTTGCCGCGCGTGCGAAACTCGGTCGCGGCGCGGATGCACTCACCTCCATCGCGCGAAGACGCACGGGCAGGACGACGAGCCCGATCGATACGGTCGGCGTGCCCGCGTCGCCAAGGCGGACGTCGACGGTTGATGGTTCATACCCTACGCGCTGGATACGCAGACGGTACGCGCCGATGGAGAGGTCCGCGAAACGATAGGCGCCGGAAGCGGTCGTCGTCACCGTGCGTGCCTGCACGAAGCCGGCAGTCGACCCGGTTGCGTCCTTCAGCAGTCCAAAGCCATCGGTGGACGCGAGCGTCACTGTGGCGCGGTCGAGCGGCGCGGACGTAGTCGCATCGACGACCGAGCCACTGATGGTTCCCGCTGCCGGCGGTGCCTGCTGCTGCGTGGCCGCCAGGGCAAGCACGAGGAAGCGCGATGCGACGAGCATGGGGTGGCGGTTGCGGGACCGAGGTCAGTTGATGGTCAGTGGAACAACGTTGGCGTGCGGACCCGTATTGGTGAAGATCGACGGGTCGCCGACAAGGCGCGCTCCACAGCCATCGCAAATCGCGGGGACCAGGTACGCCGTGATATACGCCCTTCCAGGCGCGCTGAACGTCGCGCGTAGTTGGCTGGCCGAAAGTGAGATGGAGAACCTCGTCGCCTTGCCGGTGAGGTCCAACGTCGAGGCAAAATGCTTCCAGGACGTGGCATCGTTTGACACGCTGGCGGAAGAGCCCACGAACGCTATTACCGAACTGACGAACGCCGTTGCTGGCGGTGGGTCGGACAAGTGTCCGTCGACAACGTAGTAATCGGTCCCGGCCTTGTTGACGAGGTACACGCTGTCCGTGACCGCTTGCTGCCACGGCGTAACCGCGAGGATGACATTGCGGATGGTCGCCGGCGAGGAGCTGATCTGCTGGTCGGCCAGTCGAAATATTCCGAACGTGGTTTTCTGGTAGGTGATGATGTGCACGCCCGCGGGCACGCCGTCGATGTGCCATGCGCCTGTGACGTCGGTGATGGCCTGGGTTGAGACTCCGTCGATGTTCACGTTGACGCCGGAGAAATCGACGAGCTGCCTGGACCACTGGTCATTGAGCGTCACACTGCCGCTGACGGTAATCAGGGTTGGGCTCGTGGCGTCCTTGCATGACTGGGTGAGGAACGCGAGGCACAGGAACGCGATCCGTCGTGTGGCAGGGAGCAGGTTGCGTGTCGTGCCGAGTCGACGGCGAATTCCGGGTTGGGTGGTAGTCATGGCGTGCGTTGGGCCTGGGTCGCAGCGAGTGAGGGCGGGCGCGAGCAATCCGTGGATTGACCGGCCTCCATCCATCAATGCGCGAGAGGCGCCGTTTCTGTCGCGTCGGCCGTATTCACCATTGGCAAGACGCGACAACGGTCATTGTCGCTTCGCTGTAAAGCTGCCGCTGGCTTGGCCACCGAGATCCAATGTCCCCTTCAGTGTATC
>JBDUCM010000112.1:0-16840 GCA_040003455.1 bacterium | reverse complement strand
GAACTATCCAGGCGACCCACGCGAGAAACGAAGACTTGGACCATGCTCGAAGATACCCCACTCCGAGCGCCAGGATCATGAACCGACCCGGCGCCCGGCAGGGGAATGACTATCGATCAGCGCGCGCTGACCGGCGCAGTGCGGCAGCCTTGTCCGTGCGCTCCCAGGTAAAGAGCGTGCGAGCAGACTTGCCCGTTCCAACCTTCTCCGGCGTGCGGCCGAAATGGCCGTATGCCGACGTTGCACTGTAGATGGGCTTCCGAAGGTCCAGCGCCGTCGTGATACCCTTGGGCGTGAGATCGAAATTCGCGCGCACGGCCTCGAGGATGCGCGCTTCCGGAACCGTATCCGTCCCGAACGTATCCACGCGCACTGACACAGGCTCGGCCACACCAATGGCGTATGCCACCTGGACTTCACAGCGGCGCGCCAGGCCGGCCGCGACGATGTTCTTGGCCACCCACCGTGCCGCATAGCAGGCAGAACGATCCACCTTGCTGGGGTCCTTGCCGCTGAATGCGCCGCCGCCGTGACGGCCCATGCCGCCGTAGGTGTCGACGATGATCTTGCGCCCCGTCAATCCACAGTCGCCCTGCGGGCCGCCGATGACGAACCGGCCAGTTGGGTTGATGTGATACTTGATCTTCTTCTGGCGCAGCTCTTTCGGAATGGACGCCTCGATCACGTCGGCGATGATCGCCTTGCGAATGCGCGTGTTGCTGACGCCGTCGGCGTGCTGCGTGCTGATGACCACGGTGTCCACGGCCACGGGCTGGCCGTCCTCGTACACCACTGTCACCTGCGACTTGCCGTCGGGACGCAGCCACTTGAGGTCGCCGCTCTTGCGACGCGCCGCGAGCGCACGCGTGAGCTTGTGCGCGAGCATGATCGGCATCGGCATCAGCTCGTCGGTCTCGTCGGTGGCATAGCCGAACATCATGCCCTGATCGCCGGCACCGCCCGTGTCCACACCCTGCCCGATGTCACGCGACTGCGCGTCGATGGTGCTCATCACCGCGCACGTGTTGCTGTCGAAACCGAACCCCGCGTCAGTGTAGCCGATGCGACGAATGGTATCGCGAACCACGTCCGGCAGATGCACGTACGCACTCGTCGTGATCTCACCGGCAATAACGGCCAGCCCGGTGGTCACGAGCGTTTCGCACGCGACGCGCGCCACCGGATCCTTCTCGAGCAACGCATCCAGCACGGCATCCGAGATGGCATCGGCAACCTTGTCGGGATGCCCTTCTGTTACGGATTCGGAAGTAAAAAGACTGCGATCATGCACGACAGTTTCCCCACTTGCAGTTGGAGAGGAAGAAAGAAGGCCCGACACCATGCTGCCGGACCCAAATGCCGTCGGATGACGGCGCGGTCGAAAGAAAGCGGATCAGCCGGAACCCGGCAACCCATCGTACAGATACGGCGCATCGCCGATCACATCGGCCAGCCGGCGCGCCAATTCGTGGCGCGCCTGTTCCGCCGTGAGCGCACGCAAGGCAGCAGATGCCGCCAGCTTCGCGTGGGCCGCCGTGACGCTGCGGACAATCCGCTTCACCAGCGGCACCGAACGCGGCGCGACGCTCATCTGCCGCACGCCAAGCCCGAGCAGCGCAAACGCCATCAGCGGCTGCGACGCCATCTCGCCGCACACCGCCACCTCGATGTCCCCCAACTCCGCCACTTCCACGGTACGCTTGATGAGCCGCAGCACCGCGGGATGGAGGGGGGTGAATCGCGGGGCAAGGTTCGCGTTCCCGCGGTCCACCGCCAGCGTGTACTGCACGAGATCGTTGGTGCCGATGCTGAAGAAATCGACATCACGCGTGAGCGTATCGCTCGCGACAGCCGCAGCCGGCGTCTCGATCATCACCCCCAATGGCACATCCGCGCGGTAGTCCACGCCACGCGCCTTGAGCTCCCCCGCCGCCTCGTCCAGAAGTGCGCGCGCCGCCAGTACCTCGTCCAGGCTCACGATGAGCGGCAGCATGATCCGGAGATCGCCGTGCACCGCCGCGCGCAGCAGTGCGCGGAGCTGCGTGCGGAACATCTCGGGTTGATCAAGGCACATCCGGATGGCGCGCCAGCCCAGAAACGGGTTCGCCTCAGTGGGGAATCCGCCCATGGGGAGCTTGTCGCCACCAATGTCGAACGTGCGAATGACCACCGGCTTGCCGGCAAACGCCTCCACCACTCGGCGGTACGCGCGATACTGCTCGTCCTCGTCCGGCATGGTGGCACGGCCCACGACGAGGAATTCCGTGCGCATGAGGCCAACCCCTTCCGCGCCGCTCCGGGCCGCAGCCTCCGCCTCTTCCGGGATGTCCACGTTGGCGCGCAACGTGACGCGCACGCCGTCCAGCGTGATGGCCTCGAGCGCCGCAAGGTCCGCGAGCGCGGCTTCCGCAATCTCCTCCTCGCGCTGACGCTCGTGGTACGCCACGATCTCGTCATCCGTGGGGTTGATCGCGATCATGCCGGTGCTGCCATCCAGCACCACGCGCTCGCCGCCATGGAGTTCGGCTGTTGCCGTGCGCAGGCCCACTACCGCCGGAAGCCCCAGCGAGCGTGCGAGAATCGCCACGTGCGACGTTCTCGTACCAGCATCGGTGGCAATCGCGACAATGGAGTGCCGCTCGAGCTGCACGGTGAGGCTCGGCGTAAGGTCGTGCGTTACCAGGATGGCATTGGTGCCCGGCGGCAAATCGACGGGGTCATGATCCGGTAGTCCGAGCAGCAGCGACAGCACCCGGATTTGCACGTCCGTCAGGTCGCCCACACGCTCGCGCAGCATGGGCGCGGCGTGCTTCGCAAAACGATTCCGCCACTCCAGCATCACCAGGTCGAACGCCTTTTCCGCTCCAATGTTCTGGCGGATCAGCTCCTCCACACTGCGCGTGAGTTCGCGGTCGTCCAGGATGGAGAGTTGCACGTCGAAGATGGCCGCCTCTTCGGGGCCCGCCGTGGCCTCCACGCGCACGCGCAGCAAGTGAAGGCGATCCTTCGCCTTGGCGATGGCAGCGTGCAAACGCGCGACCTCATCGGGAACGCTCTCATCCGGAATGATGCGATGCCGCACATCGGGCACCTCCCATCGCAGAAGGTGCACGTGTCCAACCACGATGCCCGGCGAGGCCGGGATTCCCTGAATCTGGCGCTCCACTAGCGCTCCCCGAACTTGTTCAGGATCAACTCCGCCAACGCATCCAGCGCAGCGTCGGCATCAGCTCCGTCGGCGCGAAGCACAATCGTGGCGCCACACTCGGCGGCCAGCATCATCACGCCCATGATGCTCTTGCCATTCACCTCCATGCCGTCGCGGGCGAGGGTGATCTCGCTCTGGAACTTCGCGGAAATCTTGACGATGTCCGCGGCCGGCCGTGCGTGCAAGCCGTTCTTGTTCAGGATTTGGACGGAGCGTTCCACCATCAGCGTGCCACGGAGACGAGGGCGAAGAGTGCAATCAACACCAGGGCGACCTTGTAGCCTTCCACACGACCATGCAACCGCACCAGCAACACGGCGGCCAATGCCGACGCTCCGAGCACCGAGCCAAGCACCGTAGCATGGTGGCCGAGTAGGCGCGCCGCCGTAAGCGGAACGGCCACACCGGCAATCAATGCCGCTGCCCGAGCCACATGCTGCGGGCCCTGTCGCAGTACGGGATTTCCCAATGCCGACGCAACGCCGAGGCCGCGCGTCCAGCCTACATGCAAACCCCACACACGAAGCGCGAGATGACCCGCGTTATAAAGGAGGAGGAAAGTGACGACCACCGCCAGCGGTGAGGCGCCAAGTCCAAAACACGCCAGGGCGATGAGCGAGCAGAATGGAAGCCACCCCGCCCACACCAGCCTGTCGCCCACGCTTCCAAGTGGACCGCAAAGCGCCGTACGAAAGCGCTCGATCCGCTCCGGCGGAACGCCAGACAACTCGGTCCGCGCCAGCGCACCCACGGCCACAGAAGCGAGGTACGGGTGCGCGTTGAAGTATGCGCTCTGGCGCGTCAACGCCGCCTTGAACTGGGCCCCATGCGTCCCGCCGGGCAGCAACCGGAGCGCGGGCTCCACGCAGAAGCCGATACCGTTGCCCAGCAGCGTCTCGTAGTTCCAGGAACCCTGAATGGCGAGTGTCCGCGAAAACACGTTCACCCAGGTCATGGGGGAGACATGCGGCGCCGGCGGCGTGGGCGAGCCCTCGAGTGGCGTCATCGAACGAACAGGATGAGGAAACCCGCCACCAATCCACCAACGAAATACCATCGCGCCCCGCGGGCGGAGTGGAAGATGGTCCACGCCGCCGCGAACGACACGGCACACGCCGCACTCACGATGAACCCGCGCGACAGCTCTTCCCCGAATGTCCACCTGGCAAGCGCCAACCGCGAGATCGGAAACAGGATGGCCAGCGAAAGCGCGGTGAGCGCCGCCGCACGAACGGCATCGGCCGTGAGGCCCGCGAGCTGAAGGCCGATCACCGCACCCCGCGAGCCGGCATCAAGCGCTGGCCGACGGCGGCGCGCAAGCCACGCATTCCACTGGCGAAGTCGTACCAGCGTGATCCCGCCCACCCATGCGGTGGCGAGCGCCGCCAGGACGCCGATGGTCAACGCGCCGGCGTGTTCGGCGTGGAGCGACGCCGCAATCGCACCACCCACAACGGCGGCGGAGCCCCATTCCGGATAGCGCGATGCACCAAACGGCAGCGTAGCCAGCGCGATGAGCTCCAGCGTCACGCCGGTGAAGATGCCCATGGTCACGTCGCCAGCGAACGCACCCGCGAGAGTGGCGCCAACGAGCGGCCGCGAGATCATCATCTGCGGAAAACAGACGACATCGAGCCCGAGCACGCCGCCGAGCATCGAGAGGGGAAGCAATTGGAACATCACGCGTTCTCCCTGGACGACAGCAGTTCCTCGAGCGGCACGGCGCGCGTCGCGGGAACGTCCTGTGCCGTCACCACGGCACCCAGGTCCAGCAGTTCGCGAAGCGCCTGCTCCTCCTGCGTGGTGAGGAACACGTAGCGGAGGTGCTGCGTTCGTCCCGCGCGATGATGAATGCCACCCACGTTCACTTCGCGTACACCGCCGTGCTCCACGAGCGCGCGCATGGTCGCGATGTCGCCCGTGAGCAGGATGCCAGGCCGAAGCTCCAGCCGATAGCCATCGAGCAACGGTGCCGCATCGGCGGCCGAGTGGAAGAGTACTTCCATTTCGGGCGGAACTCCCATCCGATACAACTCCTGCTCCCAATCGCTCTCCGCAACGGCGTCGTCCACGAGGACAATGAAGGCCACGTCCAATGGTTGGCCCCAGCCCACCACCACCTGGCCATGAATCAGCCGGTCGTCAATGCGGTTCAGGACGAGCGTCACTGCTTGCCCTCGAAAACGCTCACGGCGGCCCGCCCACGCTCGGCAGACAGCTTCGCTGCCTCCGACGCGTCGGGATTCGTGGAGAGCACGAAGTCCAGAAGCATCGGCAGGTTCGCGCCGGCAACCAGCGTTGCGCCCGGGACTTCACGCAGTACGCGCCTTGCCGCCATCGTGCAGCTCCCCGCGTGAAGATCAGTAAAAATCACCAGGGCGCCGCTGGTCAGGAGCGACTCTTTCAACAATGCCTCGATGTCCGCACCACACAGGCCTCGCACCTGAATGGGCATCAACACCGAACCACGGCCGGTAATCTGCTCCACTGCGGACACCACGCCAGCGGCGAAGTCGGCATGGCCGGCAACGAGGGCGCGCTGTGCACCGTCACTCATTGTCTTCACGCAGGTATCGCTGGATTTCGGACTTGTCGCGCATCTGCTTGATGAGCGCCTGATTGAATCGCTCGGCCGGATCAACGCCGCTGAACTTCAGCAGATGATGCATGGCGATCACTTCCGCCACCACCGTGATGTTCTTGCCGGGGTTGAGCGCGATCGTGATCCGCGGCAACTTCACGCCAAGGATTTCCGTCGTCTCGCCGTCGAGCCCCGTGCGGTCCACTTCCTTGCCCTGATGCCACTCCTCGAGATGAACGATCACCTCGATGCGCTTCTGTTGCCGGACGGCGCGGATGCCGAAGATGGCCGGGATGTCCACGAGCCCCACACCGCGGATCTCCATATAGTGCTTCTGGAGCTCGTGACCGCGTCCCAGGAGTACGTCGTTCCCTCGCCGATGCACGAGAACCACGTCATCGGCAACCAGTCGGTGACCGCGCTCCACCAGGTCGAGCACGCACTCCGACTTCCCGATGCCACTCTGTCCAACGAGTAGCAGTCCCACACCATACACGTCGGCAAGTGAGCCATGGAGCGTGGTGGACGGGGCAAACGTGTCCTCCAGCCAGGGCTTTATCCTCGCATAGAACTCGTTCGTCTTGAGCGTGGATCGGAGAATGCCAACACCACTCTTGATGGCTTCTTCCACAACCTCCACCGGCAGCTCGAGCCCCTTCGTCACGAACAGGCACGGAATGGAGAACGAGAAGAACTGCCGGAGATGCTCGCGCCGGATGTCCGTGTCGAGCGATTGGAGGTATGTGACTTCCGTTTCACCAAAGACCTGGAGCCGGTCTGCGGGAAAGCGCGCAACGAAACCAGCCAGGGCCAGCCCGGGGCTCGTCGCGTCCGGGCGCGTCACCTCGCGAGTGAGCCCCTCAGTGCCCGGCACTCGCTCGAGCTCGAGGAGCTCGCGCAGTTGCTCGAACATCGCACCAACGCGCAGTGTAGTGGTCACGCGGTGATCAACTCCGTGGGGATGTGGTGAGGACACGTTGAAGATGCTGCGCCGTCTGCTCTGCTGCACGCTCCCACGTGAACGTCTCGGCAAATGCGCGCGCCTTCACGCCAAGGCTGGTCACGAGGCCTGCATCCGCCGCCAGACGTCCCATCGCGGCCGCCATTCCCTGGGTGTCACCATGCGTAACGAGGAACCCGGTTTCTCCATTCATCACCGACTCGCGGATCCCCGGCGAGTTGGATGCGACCACGGGCGTTCCGCACGCTGCCGCCTCGAGATTGGTAATTCCCCACCCTTCCTTGGGAGAGGCAAACACGAGCGCCCACGCACGGCGCAGGAGCGCCAGCTTTTCCGTCTCATCAATGCGCCCAAGAAACCGCACGCGAGTGCCAAGGTCAAGCGACGCAACCAATGCCTCGAGTGCGGCACGATAGTCCCCAGCGCCCGCAATCTCCAACACGGCCGTCGGGTGTCGCATGGCGGCAAACGCTTCAATGACGTGATGCACGCCCTTGTACTTCTTCAGCCGGCCAAGATAGGCGAACACGGGCGTTGGTGATCGCGTTCCGCTGGCCGGCGTGTAACACACCGTGTCGATACCAGGGTAGATCACTTCCACGGACGAACGGGGAATGCCTCGTTCGGCCAGGTCTTCGGCTGTGCTGGCACTGATCGCCTCGAACGGGATGCCGCGATACGCGCGCCCCAACGGACGCTCGGCAAGCCAGACGGCAGCAGCCAGCGGGGCTGCCAGTTCCTGGAATGCGGTTCCGCCGAAGAGATGCGGCACCAGTGCAATCACCGGGGGGCCACCCCAACGCGGCGTATACAGCGGCACCTTGTTCACATCCTCGATCAACAGATCGAAACGGTCGCTCGCCATGCTGTTACGAAAGTGCTTGCGCGCCAGAAACGGAAACGTGTAGCGCGTACCCACACGGACCACGTTGATCCCGTCGAGTATCGTCCGCGCATCACAGTCCGGCCAGCCGCCGCAAAGCAGTGTGACCTGATGCCCCGCGAGCACGAGGCGCCCAAAAATCTCGTGCAGGTGGATCTCCGCCCCGCCGGCCTGCGGATTGTCACGATCCTGCCAGTTGACGAGAAGCAGCCGCACTACATGCGTCCCATGCGACGGGCGAGGGCATCGAGCACGCCGTTGACGAACTTGGCGCTGGCAGCGCTGCCATAACGCTCCGCGAGCGTCACCGATTCCTGGATGATGACCTTCGGCGGCGTGTCGCCAATCGTCAGCTCCGCGGCGGCCATTCGCAACACACACCGTTCCACTGCACCGATGCGTTCGATCCGCCAGTTGGTCGTCACGTCGGCAAGCTGCGCATCGAGTTCCTTCTGCCGCGCCGCCACCAATCGCACGATCGGCCCCGCCACATGCCGCTCGGCGGGGGTGATGGCCATGTCGTCCCAGACTTGCATCGCCACACGTTCCAGATCGATTCCGCCACGCATGTCCCAGGCATACAGTGCCTGGAGCGCGCGTGCACGGGCACGCGTTTCAACCCTCGTCCGCGCCATCGAGCCTTTCGAAAAGATCAGACATCTCGAGCGCGGCAATCGCCGCGTCCCATCCCTTGTTGCCATGCTCGCCACCCGCGCGAGCCTCGGCCTGCTCCATCGTGTCGGTCGTCAACAAACCGAAGCCGATGGGAATCTCGTACTCCGAGCTCGCATCGGCGAGGCCACGCGACGCTTCGCCCGCCACGAAATCAAAGTGCGGAGTATCGCCGCGCACCACTGCGCCCACCACGACGATGGCGTTGTAGCGCTCCGTCGCCGCCAGCCGCCGAGCGGCGAAGGGAAGCTCCCACGCGCCAGGCACCCAGATCAGGTCCACGTCGTCTGACGACGCACCGTGCCGCACCAGCGCCTCCATGGCGCCGTCCGCGAGCTTGCTGGTGATGTTGTTGTTGAAACGGGAAGCCAAAACGGCATAGCGCCGCCCTTCCCCGTTTGGTACGCCGTTGAACTCTGCCATGTCAGGTCAGGATGCGAGCAGGTGACCGAGCTTGTCGCGCTTGGTGCCCATGTAGCCGGCATTCTCCGGATTCTCCGGCTGCACGATGGACACACGCTCGTCGACGCGAAGGCCATATCCTTCAAGGCCAACCATCTTCTTGGGGTTGTTCGTAATGGGACGGATGGACGTGAGACCCAGGTCGAGCAGGATCTGCGCGCCAATGCCGTAGTTCCGAAGATCCGGCGCAAAGCCGAGCCGCTCGTTGGCCTCCACGGTGTCGGCCCCGGCGTCCTGGAGTTCATACGCCTTGAGCTTGTTCAGCAGCCCGATGCCGCGCCCTTCCTGATCGAGATACACGATCACTCCGCGCCCTTCCGCCTGGATCATCTTCATGGCGGTCTCCAACTGCCAGCCACAGTCGCAACGCATCGAATGAAACACGTCGCCGGTGAGGCACTTGGAATGCATGCGCACGAGCGTGTTCTCGCCGTCACCGATCTCGCCATAGGCGATGGCGACATGCTCAGCGGAATCCACATCGTTCCGGTAGCCGATCACCTTCCACGTTCCGTAGTTGGTAGGCAGCCGAGCTTCCGCCACGCGGTGCACCAGTCGCTCGTTCTTCAACCGGTGCGCGACAAGCTGCGCCACCGTGATGAACGTGAGACCGTGTTCCTTGGCGAACGCCACGAGTTGCGGACGCTTCGCCGTGGTGCCGTCCTCATTGAGGATCTCGCAGATCACCCCCGCCGGATACTTCCCCGCGAGGCGAGCGAGATCCACGGCCGTTTCGGTATGTCCCGTGCGCTGGAGCACGCCGCCGTCGCGCGCGCGCAACGGAAACACATGACCGCCACGACGGAGATCGTTCGGGCCAGTGGCCGGATCCACGATCGTGCGAATGGTACGCGCGCGATCCTGTGCGCTGATGCCCGTGGTCACGCCAAAGCGCGGTGACGCATCGACACTTACCGTGTAGGCGGTTCGGTACTCGTCGAGATTGCTCTCGGCCATGGGCGAGAGCCCGAGTTCGTCAACACGCTTCCCGTCCAGCGCGAGGCAGATCAATCCGCCCGCCTTCTTGATCATGAAGTTGACCAACTCGGGAGTGACGACCTCGGCCGCGCAGATCAGGTCGCCCTCGTTCTCGCGGTCTTCATCGTCCGCGACGATGATGAGCTTGCCCGCGGCGATGTCGGCGATTGCTTGTTCAACAGTGTTGAATGGCATGGTATCAGTGCGAAAAGAGGCTTGTGAGGAAATCCGGCTCATCGCGCGGCGGCGTATGGCGCCACCAATTGGCGCACGTACTTGCCCAGCATGTCGGCTTCCACATGGACGCGATCGCCGGCGCAAAGGGCGCCGAGCGTCGTGTGGTTCCATGTGAATTCGATGAGCGATAACTGAAGAATGCCGGGCTCTGGCAAAGCGTTCACCGTGAGGCTCACTCCATCCACCGTCACGGAGCCATGGATTACCATCAGGGGAACGAGCTCGTCGGGCAGCCTGACGTCAACGACAATGCAGTCCGTGGCGCGCTCCACGCGCTCAACCAGACCCACGTCGTCCACATGGCCTTGCACGATGTGGCCGCCAAGCCGATCGCCCAGTCGCATGGCGCGCTCGAGGTTCACGCGCCGGCCGGCGGTCCAGTCACCGATCGTCGTGCGACCCAGCGTGGTCTCCACCGCAGCCACATCGAACCAGCCGTCGCCTGAGCCACGCACCGTAAGGCACGCGCCGTTCACCGCAATGCTTTCGCCGTCGGTGAGGCCGTCATAGCGGGAGCGGATCCGAAGCTCGCGCCCCGCGTCCGTTGTCTCCACACGTTCAACAACGCCAACATCGTCAACCAAACCGGTAAACAATTCAAATAGCTCCAGCCCCCTCACACGGGAGGCGCATAGACCGTCATCTCGTCGTCCCCAAACCGGCGCGCATGCACAATTCGCCACCGCTGCGCTCCGGTCACCGTAACCGGCGGCATTCCGCCAAACGCGTTCAGCGAACCGCCTCCGAGCACAAGGGGAGCACGAAAGATAATCAGTCGGTCCACCAATGCCTCCTGGATGAATCCGGCGGCAATTGCGGCACCACCCTCCACAAGGAGGCTTCGCACCTTCAGCGTCCGCAGGCCCACCAGCGCGTCGGACAACGTCGCGGCGTGCAGCAGGGTAACGCCCGCGTGTTCGAGTGCCGCCGCATGCGACGGATCCGGCGCCCAGCAGACGACGACAACCGGCTGTTCCCTGGCCGTATGCACCAGCCGCGACGTGAGGGGCAGCCGAGCAGACGTGTCGAAGACCACGCGCGTTGGTGGAATCCTCGGCGGATGCACATCGCGAACGGTCAGCACTGGATCGTCCACCAACACCGTACCAATGCCCACGGCAACGGCGTCGGAGCCAGCCCGGAGGCGATGCACCTCGCGTCGCGCCGCCACGCCAGTGAGCCAGCCTTGGCGTCGCGTGTGATCAGAGAGCGCGCCATCGAGCGACATCGCCAGCTTGAGTTGCACGAATGGGCGGTCCGACGCCAACGCGTGAAAGAACGCGACATTCAACTCGCGCGCCGCGTCGCCCTCCTCTCCCACACTCACATCCACGCCATGCGCGCGGAGGAATTCGGCCCCGCCCCTCGCAATGCCGTGCGGATCGTCTGTTGCCGCGACCACGCGCGCGATGCCCGCTTCAAGAATGGCTGCCGTACATGGCGGCGTCTGGCCGTGATGATTGCACGGTTCGAGGGTGACGTACATCGTCGCACCCCGCGCCGCCTCGCCGGCCGCTTTCAGGGCCTCCACCTCGCCATGGGCAGCGCCGAACGCTGCATGAAACCCTTCCCCAACCACGACACCATCGCGAACGACGACGGCGCCGACCATTGGGTTCGGCGCCGTCAGTCCCCAACCTCGTTCGGCCAGCGAGAGTGCGCGACGCATGTATGCGCCATCGTCCGGCGCCGCGGCGCGCACTCCTTCACTCATGCGATTACAGACCGACGCGGATGCCCGCAGAGAAGTACTGTAGCGACTTGTCGGCGCGACCGCCGTTGAAGCTATTGTACGTTGCCACTGCCCCACCTGAGACCTGCCCAGCTTCGGCAACAATCTTGAACAACGGCAGGTTGAGTGCTGCGTCGAAGAAATAGTTGTTGCGCTGCAGCGATTGGCTGGTGCCTGGCACAGTGGCCGTGGCCGTCGTAACTCCCGGAATACCAACAATATTACTGACGGTCGCGGCAATGTCCGCGGACTGTTCGTACTTGTCGATGCCGCCACCGGCCGCAAAACTGAACAACAAGAGGCTCTTGCTGGCCACGACTCGCCACGCGGTCGTGTTGACCTTCAGGTTGTTGATGCCCAGCGAGATCGTGTTCGTGCTTGTCGAGGACCCGCTCGATCCAACGATCGAAGTCGTCGGCAGGTCGCGCTTGAGGTATGTCACGGATACACCCGGCACCACGATGGACTCCTGAAGGAGTCCAACGCGAACACCATAGCCCACTTGCAAGCTTTGCGACGGCTTGACCGACACCGTTCCCGAACTGAAGGTCGGCACGTAGGCCGCGCTTACCAGCGCGTCGACTCCGAGGACGTTGGTGACACCGAGCGGAATGCCGCTCAGGATGCCGATGGCCGCGTCAGCCGTGGGCAGCCCGAGGAACTGATCACTCGTGGGCAATGACTGCGACCTCGCGCCGGTGCTACTCGTGACGAATTTGTCGGCCTGAGGCAAGGAACCCTGAAATGCGTTTACTCGTATGCCAACGGAGAAATGTCCCAGGCCGCCAAGCGTCGACCCAACCCCCAGCGTGGCGTTTCCTCCCGCGAGCGCGAGACCGAGCTGCGGTGACATGAACTGATACAAATCATACGCCTGCTGGCACGCGTTAAGCGCCTGCACAGGTCCATTCGCCGTGGTGCATTTCGGCGACGTGAGATCCTGGGCGCCCGCGCTGGCGAGAGCGAACATCGAGAGGCCTGCGACGACCAGAAGATGTTTCTTCATGCGGTTTCCTCGCTGATGTGCACCTTCCCCGTCCCGCGAGTCACGCGGCCGAGCCGGAAGGTGGCAATGTGAGCCGACGCAGCACTCGCCTCGACTGCGGAGGCGCCCGTCTCGTCGGCAATGACGACCATTCCTACACCCATGTTGAACGTCCGGTACATCTCTGCACGCGCGACCTGTCCAGCCTGTTCGATCGCGCGGAATACGTTCGGAATCTCCCAGCTGGACGCATCGATTTCTGCATCGAGCGTGTCCGGCAGTGCGCGGTTCACATTCCCGGGCAATCCCCCGCCCGTGATGTGCGCCATCGCGTGAATCCGACCCAGTACCGGTTTCAGTATCGGCAGGTAGGACCGATGTACGCGCAACAAGACGTCGGCGACGGTTCCTTCCTCACCCGGAAATGGATCGTTCACCCCCAACTGCATCCGCTCCTCCACCACGCGTCGCGCGAGTGAATAGCCGTTGGTGTGCAATCCGTTGCCCGCCAGGCCAATCAGGACATCACCTTCCTCGACGCGGTCCGCCCCGAGAATCGCGTCCTCTTCGACGCACCCCACGATGAAGCCGGCGAGATCATAGTCGGGCGGCGTGTAGATGCCCGGCATTTCCGCCGTTTCTCCCCCCACGAGTGAGCACCCGTTCTCACGGCATCCTGCCGCAATCCCCGATACCACCGATTCCACTACCTCCGGGACGAGCGTGCCGGCGGCAAAGTAATCCAGGAAGAACAGGGGCACGGCGCCCTGCACCAGAATGTCGTTGACGCAGTGGTTCACCAGGTCGTGGCCCACCGTGTTGTGCCGGTTGGCCTCGATGGCAACGCGCAACTTGGTACCGACGCCGTCAGCGCTGGCCACGAGCACGGGACGCTGCGACTCCGCCGGAATGCGAAACATCCCGCCAAAGCCACCGAAACTCCCGCGCGCTCCCGCCGTGAACGTTGACTCCACCACCGCCCGGATGCGGCGCTTCACCGCATCGGAACGCTCGATGTCAACGCCGGCAGACGCGTAGTCCAGCCTCTCCTTGTCCGTCACTTGGTGATGTCCTGTTCCTGTTCGAATGCGACGAGCTGCTTGAACTCCGCCACGCGGTGCGCAATGTCGGCGGGGGTGATCTCGAGCAGGCGCTGGACCGAGAACTTCTCGACGGCGAACGACCCAAGCGCAGAGCCAACCACCACGGCGCGACGGAGATTCTCGTCGCTCAAATCCCCCGTGCGCGCGAGGTACCCCATGAATCCGCCCGCAAACGAATCGCCGGCGCCGGTGGGATCGAACACGTCCTCGAGAGGGTACGCGGGCGCGAAGAAGACGCTGTTTTCCTTGAACATGAACGCCCCGTGCTCGCCCTTCTTGATGATCACGATCTTGGGACCGTGCTTCATGATCCAGCGCGCCGCCTTCACCAGGTTGGCGCAATCCGTGAGCTGCCGCGCTTCCGCATCGTTGAGCGTGATGAGATCCACATGCTTGATCAGCTCGACGATGTCCGTCCGGCGGCTCTCGATCCAGAAATTCATGGTGTCACACGCCACCAGCTTCGGCCGGTCCACCTGGCGGAGCACATCGAGCTGAAGCCGCGGATCGATGTTCGCGAGAAACACGAATGGAGCACTCTTGAACTGCGGCGGAATCTTCGGGCTGAAGTGCGAGAACACACCCAACCGCGTTTCGAGCGTCTCCGCGGAATTGAGGTCGTGACGATACCGCCCCCGCCAGCGAAAGGACTCGCCGGCCACCTGCTCCAGGCCGGCCATGTCCACCCCGCGCGCCTTGAGCGGCTCGAGCTGGTCGAGCGGGTAGTCATCTCCCACCACCCCCACGAGCTTCACCGGCGCGAGCAGGCTCGCCGACGCGGAAAAGAAAGTGCCCGACCCGCCAATGACATTGTCCGCCTTTCCAAAAGGCGTTTCCACGGAGTCGAGTGCGACGGAGCCGACGACCAATACGGACATGATTGTGTGGGAGCGATGAACGTGAACGAAAACCGTGGACGACAGCGACTACATGCGCTCGGGAGCGCTCACCCCTAACAGACCCAGTCCATTGCGCATCACAATCTGCGCCGCGCGCGCGAGAAACAGTCGCGCCCGCATGATCGGCTCGGGTTCGTTGAGGACGTGCGCCTTGTGATACCAGAGATGAATGCGTCCGGCGGTGTCATGCAGGTACGTCGCGATCCGATGCGGCTCCAGCGACTCACCTGCATTGGCCACCGTTGCCGGAAAGTCCAGCAACGCTTTCATCAACTCCGTTTCTTCGGGCAACGCGAGCTGCGAAAAATCCACGTCGTCCGGTACCAGACTGGCCGCGTCAATCTCACCCACCCGGAAGATTCCACTCAGCCGCGCATGCGCCATCTGGATGTAATAGACGGGATTCTCCTCGCTCTGCGACCGGGCAAGGTCCACGTCGAATGACAACTGCGAATCGCCCTTTCGCATGAGGAAGAAATAGCGGACCGCGTCGCGACCCACATCGTCAACAAGGTCGCGCACCGTTACATAGCTGCCGGCGCGCTTGGAGATCTTCACCTCCTCGCCCCCGCGCAACACCGTGACCAACTGGTGCAACACGTACTCGGGGTACCCCTCCGGGATCCCGATGCCGAGCGCCTGGAGCCCCGCGCGCACCCGCGTGACGGTGCTGTGGTGGTCCGATCCCTGGACGTTGATCGCGCGCGTGAAGCCGCGCTCCCATTTGGTCACATGATACGCCACATCCGGCACGAAGTACGTGTAGGTGCCGCCCTTCTCGGGACTCTTGCGCATCACGCGGTCCTGATCGTCACCGTAGTCGGTGGTCCGCAGGAACAGCGCGCCGTCCTTCACATACGTTCGGCCGGTGGCCACGAGTGCCGCCACGGTTTCCGTGACGCTCCCGTCTTCATACAACGATGACTCGAGGAAATACGTGTCGAACGCAACACCAAACGCCTGAAGGTCGCGATCCTGCTCCTTCCGCAACTCCTGCACGGCATATCGACGGAGGGCGTCCAGGTCATTGCCGTCACCATCGCCCGGATGCTCCTCCACATACCGCTCGGCGATTTCCGCGATGTAGGCGCCATGATAGCCACCCTCCGGAATCGCGAGCGCCATCCCCTTCAGCTCGCGCACCCGCGACTGCGTACTCAGCGCGAGATTGTCGATCTGCACACCGGCGTCGTTGTAATAGAACTCGCGCGAGACGTTCCAGCCGGTCCATTCGAGCAGCGATGAAATGGCGTCACCAAGCGCCGCCTGACGGCCATGACCAACGTGCAACGGACCCGTGGGATTGGCGCTCACGAACTCCACTACCACAGGCTTGCGCTGGCCCGCGGCCGAACGACCATACTCCTCATCATCCGCGACGAGCGCCACGATACCGCGCGTAACGGTACCTGCGTCGAGCCGGAAATTGATGAAGCCGGGCCCGGCAATCTCGGCCGATGCGATGCCCGCCGCCGAACCGTCCATGGCGAGAATGAGCTTCTGCGCCAGGTCACGCGGCTTCTCGCCCAATTGCTTCGACAACACCATCGCGATGTTGGTCGCCCAATCGCCAAACGCCGGGTCGCGCGGCCGCTCCAGAAGCGGAGACACGTCCTCGGCTGCACCAAGCGCTATTGCGGCACGAGCAATCTCGCGACGCAGCGCGTCGGCACCCGCACTCACTCGCCGGTGCTCGGCTTGGGTGCAGGCGCCGCTGGTTTCGCCTCCGCAACCTTCGCGTCACCCTTCTTCGAATCGCCGCCAGCCGCGCTGGACGATTCCGCACCCGCGCTGGACGAACCGCCCTCTGCCTTCGGACTCTCGGACTTGCCGGAATCGGACGCCGACTCCTTGGCGGATGAAGCCGCCTTGCCGTCCGGCGACCCCTTTTCCCGATGGGCGTTCTTGCCGTAGTCGGTGAGATAGAAGCCGGATCCCTTGAAGGCGAACCCGGCGGCCGACATCATCCGCTCGGCAATTTTCCCGCATTGCGGGCACGCGGAAACCGACTCGGCGCCGCTGATCGTACGGTAGAACTTCTCGAACTCGTGCCCCTCGGGGCAGCGAAACTCGTAAGTTGGCATCGAATTGAGACTTAGGCGATTCCTTCCCAGCCATAAAACTTAGCCGCTCGGGAGC
>JBDUCM010000111.1:0-16886 GCA_040003455.1 bacterium | reverse complement strand
GTTCGAGGCCTACTGGCGGAAGCTGGCGAAGGAATCGCCGCGGATGAAGCTCGTGGAGATCGGCAAGACGGCCGAGGGCCGCACGCAGCTCATGTCGATCATCTCGTCGCCGGCGAATCTCGCGAAGCTCGATCACTACAAGGAGATCTCGCGCAAGCTCGCCTTCGCGGAAGGCCTCTCCGACGATGAAGCGCACGCGCTGGCGCGGGAAGGCAAGGCAATCGTCTGGATCGACGGCGGCTTGCACGCTACGGAAGTCCTTGGCGCCGCCCAGCTCATCGAGACCGTCTACCAGCTCCTGAGCAAGAACGACGCGGAAACGCAGCGTTTCCTGAACGACTGCATCATCCTCGCCGTCCATGCCAATCCGGACGGCATGGAGCTCGTGTCCAACTGGTACATGAAGGACGCGGACACGCTCAAGCGGAACATGAACATTCCGCGCCTTTACCAGAAATACATCGGACACGACGACAATCGCGACTTCTACATCTCGAACCAGCCCGAGACGCAGAACGTGAACCACCAGTTGTACTGGGAGTGGTTTCCGCAGATTGTCTACAATCACCATCAGACGGGACCGGCCGGCACGGTGATGTTTGCACCGCCGTTCCGCGATCCGTTCAACTTCAATTTCGATCCGCTCATCCCGGTTGAACTCGATCTCGTGGCCGCGTCGATGCATTCGCGCTTCGAGGCGGAAGGCAAGCCGGGTGTCACCATGCGCTCGGGCTCTTCCTATTCCACCTGGTGGAACGGCGGCCTTCGCACGACGGTGTATTTCCACAACCAGATCGGCCTGCTCACGGAAGCCATCGGCAATCCGACGCCGCAGATGATCCCGTTCGTGCCCGAGCAGCAGCTTCCGCGCGCGGATCTGCCGTATCCGATCGCGCCGCAGCGGTGGCACTTCCGCCAGTCGATCGAGTACTCGCTCACGGCCAACCGTGCTGTGCTCGACATCGCATCGCGCGAGCGTGAGAACCTGCTGTTCAACTTCTATCGCATGGGGAAGAACTCCATCGAGCGCGGTAGTCGCGACACATGGACCGCGAGCCCGAGCCGCATCGATGCGGTGAAGGCACGCATTGCATCCGACGCCGCTGCCGCTGGTGGTGGCACGGGCGGGCGCGGTGGTCGTGGCGGACGCGGGGCCGCTGCTGCGGCGCCAACGGAAGCGGCAGCCGGAGCACCGGTTGGCGATCCGATCTTTGCTTTTGGTCGCGGTGCGGACGCGAAGTACTACACGGAAGTGCTGCACGCGCCGGAACTGCGCGATCCGCGCGGCTACATCCTGCCAAGCGACCAGCCGGACTTCCCCACGGCCACGAAATTCATCAACGCGCTGCGCCACGTGGGCGTCATCGTGCATCGCGCCACGGCGCCGTTCACGGTGAAGGGCAAGCAGTATCCGGCAGGCTCGTACGTCGTGAAGGGCGCGCAGGCATTTCGCCCACACGTGCTCGACATGTTCGAGCCGCAGGATCACCCGAACGACTTTGCGTATCCGGGCGGCCCGCCAAAGCGTCCGTACGACAATGCCGGTTACACGCTCGCCTTTCAGATGGGCGTGAAATTCGATCGCATTCTGGACGGGTTCGACGGCCCGTTTGAAGTCATCAAGGGATTGGCGACACCAATGGCTGGCACGGTCGCCGGAGCGACCGCACCCAAGGGCTATCTCGTGAGCCACGCGGTGAACGACGCCTTTGTCGCCGTGAATCGTGCACTCAAGGCCAATGCCGACGTCTATGCGTTGCGTTCGCCGGTGTCGGCGGGCGGGAAGACCTATCCGGCGGGCACGTTCTACATCGCCGCGACGCCGGCGTCGACCACCATGCTCAAGGAGCTGGCGCGCACCAAGGGCGTCTCATCCGAGGCGGTGACCACGGCTCCAGCCGCTGACGCGCGCAAGCTGCACTCCATGCGCGTGGCGTTGTACGACGTCTACGGCGGTTCGATGCCTTCCGGCCACACGCGGTGGTTGTTCGAACAGTTCGAGTTCCCGTTCGAGGTGATCTATCCCAGCACGCTCGACGCCGGCAGCCTGGCGAGCAAGTACGACGTAATTGTACTGCCATCGGGCGCCGTGCCCCGCGAAGGCCAGGCGGGTCGTGGCGGTGGCGGTGGTGGCGCCGACTCATCGAGCATTCCTGCCGAGTTCCGCGATCGCACGGGTCGGTTCACCGCGGCACGCACGGTGCCGCAGCTCAAGCAGTTCATGGAAGCCGGCGGAATCGTGATCGCGGTTGGAACGTCCGCGAACATCGGCATGCAGCTCGGCCTACCCATGACGAATGCGCTCGTCGAAAAAAATGCAACAGGCGTGGAACGTGACCTTCCTGGCGACAAGTACTATGTGCCGGGCTCCATCCTTCGCGTGCAGGTTGATACCACTGCGTCCATCTCACAGGGGCTGCCGCGTGATCTCGACGTGTTCTTCGACAACAGCCCTGCATTCCGCCTCGGCACCGACGCGGCCGCGAAGGGGCTCAAGCCGCTGGCATTCTTCCCGAACGCCACGCCACTGCGCAGTGGATGGGCGTGGGGGCAAGCGTACCTCGACGGTGCGGTAGAAGCCGCCGAGGCCACAATCGGGAAGGGCAAGCTGTACATGTTCGCGCCTGAAATCACCTTCCGCGGCCAGCCACACGGCACCTTCAAGTGGCTGTTCAACGGCATCTACTCGGCGCCGGATCCCGCGCCCGTTCCGTGATGACTTCGGTGAAGTAGTGAACCAGCTGGGCGGACGATAGACGTTCAAGGAGAAGCCGGATTTGAACGGAAACGGCCGGATATCGCAATGTGCGGTATCCGGCCGTGTCTTTTTACATCCGGCTGTTTTTCAGACGACCCAATCCTACCCGTCGATCAGTTTCTCCACCGCGGCGGTTGCCCGGCGGGACAGCTCGCGCGTCTGTGCAACGAGCTGCTTCGCTTCGTCCGTGAGTGCGGCCCCGCGCGGCTTGTCTGACAACGATGCCACGTTGATGCGAACGTTGTAGGCCGCGCCGGCGCACCCTGCGTCGGCGAGGAGGGCCGCCACGCCAGCATCGCTCGCGGCGTTCGTGTTTCCACGTTCGGCGACGGCACACGCCAGCTCGGCGACCGCTGCACAGGCGCGCGCGGTTTCCAGCGGTACTTCCGCCGCATGCATGAGCGCGTCGTCAATCCGTGCGGCTTTTTCCTGCTGCTGTTCCGGCGTTTCGCCCGGCAGCTTGTACGCGGCAGAGACGATTGCGTATGCAGCCGCGTCTCGCGCGACGAGCGCACCCAACTCGTTGCCAAGTGACGCCGCGCGAATGCCGATCTCGCGCATCTCGGCATCCACCGACACGTACTTCTTTCGGCCAGCGGTGAGTCCCGCAACCATCTGGGCAAGTGCGGCGGCAAGCGCGCCAGCGTGTGCCGTGACGCTCCCACCGCCCGGCGTGGGGCTGGGCGAGGCCACGGAACCGACGAACCCGCTCAACGACTCGCCCCCCGAAATGGCGGTCCGAACCTTTCGCTCGAGAACCAGTTCCGGAGAAAAATCACGAAGCTGCACATGGCGCGCCGCCGCCTCGAACAGCACGCGTTCCGGGACCAGTCCGACAATCTCACTCCACGTTGGCGACACCCCCTGTGCCTCGGCCTCCATCTTCACGGTGTCGAACACGCGGTGGAGTGGCGTCTTCTCCGTGTCGACGAGATTCATGGATACCTGCGCCTGGCCGTCCACCTCGAACCCCATTGCCTTCACGTACCGGAAGCCACCCGACGAACCCCGCAGCGCTTTCGCGACACTCTTGGCCACCGGCATGTTGGTACTCGGGCCGAGGTACACGTTGTACGCCACGAGAAAGGGTCGTGCGCCGATTGCGGTGGCGCCAGCGGTAGGATGCACGGACGACGGCCCGAAGTCGGGGGTGCGCGCGGGCGTTGTACCGATCTCGCCGCGGATGCCCTCGAACTCGCCGCGTCGCACATCGGCGAGGTTTTCACGATCCGGACGTGTGGCCGCTCGCTCGTACAGGAACACGGGAATGCTCAGTTCACGTCCAACGCGTTCACCGAGCGATCGAGCGAGGGCGATGCAGTCCTCCATGGTGGATCCTTCGAGCGGGATGAAGGGGACCACGTCCGTTGCGCCCATGCGGGGATGCTCGCCGCTGTGGGTGGTGAGGTCGATCAGGCGATGCGCGGCCGCAATGCCCGCGAACGCGGCGTTGGCCGCGACGTCCACGGGGGCGACGAAGGTGATGACGCAGCGATTGTGGCTCGCGTCGGCGCTCGTGTCCAGCACGTGCGCGCCTGCTACGGCGGCAATGGCGTCGCGAATGGCGGCGACGACTTCAGGACGACGACCTTCCGAGAAATTCGGGACGCATTCTACCAATTTCATTGACGATCTCCACGAAGCACTGAAAGTGTTTTCGATGTACGGGCTTGCGTTGACTACAACTGCTCAGGCACTGGCGCTCCGCAACGTCTGGTAAAGCCACTCGTGCATTACCGGGTTGCCGGCAAGTACCGATGTGGAGGCGACCGGACATGGCGCCCCATCAAGGGTTGTCATCACGCCGCCAGCCTCCCTGATCAACAGTAGCCCGGCCGCGAGATCCCACGGTGAAAGCCGCAACTCGAAGAACGCATCGTAGCGCCCACATGCCACGTCCGCGAGATCGAGCGACGCGGCTCCATTACGGCGAATACCCGAGGTCCCCCGCATCACCGCAGGAAGCATCGGCACATAGCGCACGATGTCGGCCTCGCTGGTGAAAGGAAACCCGGTGGCAATGAGGGCACGAGCCGGCTGGCTGACCGTGCTCACGTGCATTGGTTCTCCCGCGCGTCGGGCGCCGTCGCCAGCGGTGGCCGTGAACAGTTCGCCCGTCGCGGCGTTGATCACGGCTCCTGCAACCACCTGTCCATCCACCAGCGCGGCAATCGACACCGCGTACCACGGCACGCCGTGCAGAAAGTTCGTGGTCCCGTCCAGCGGATCCGCCACAAACACCAATCCGCGCGTGGCGTCGGCGGTCGGCGACCCTTCCTCGGCAAGGAGCACTGCGTCACCGTGGCGAGACCGCACCACTTCGGCGATCACGGCCTCGCTGGCCCGGTCCACGTCGCTGACGAAGTCGAACTCGCCCTTGGACTCCCACGCAAGGGTGGTTCGGCGTGCCGCGCCGGCGCGGATGGCGTCAGCGCCGCGAGCAGCCGCGGTAACGCAGGTGGCGAGCAAGGCGCGCCGCTCGGAGCGATTCGGGTGCGATGCGTCAGGTGAATCGTGCACTGTGCTTGCTTGCCTCGCGTCGGACGCGCTCATTACGTTTTGCAGATGGCACGTATCTTCAGTGGTATCCAGCCGTCCGGCGAGCTCCACATCGGGAACTATCTCGGTGCGGTCAAGAATTGGGTCGTATTGCAGAACACGATGGAGTCGATCTACTGCATTGTCGACTACCATGCGATCATCGCCGCCTATGAGCCGAATCAGCTGCGTGAACGCCGGCGGGAAATGGCGCTCGGCCTGCTCGCGGCAGGCATCGATCCGGACAAGGCCACCGTGTTCGTGCAATCGGACGTGCCGGAACATACCGAGCTGGCATGGATCTTCAACACCGTTACCCCGCTTGGTGAACTGGAGCGCCAGACGCAGTTCAAGGACAAGTCGCAGCGCATGGAGAGTGTGAACGCAGGGTTGCTGAACTATCCCATTCTCCAGGCCGCCGATATCCTGCTCTATCGTGCTGATCGCGTGCCGGTGGGAGAGGATCAGCTCCAGCACCTCGAGCTGTCGCGCGTCATCTCGCGTCGCTGGAACGCCCAGTATTCACCGGGCGAGGACTTCTTTCCGGAACCGCAACCCCTGTTGACGCCCACGCGTCGCATCATGGGCCTCGACGGGCAATCCAAGATGTCCAAGTCCACTGGGAACACCATCGGACTGCTGGAATCAAAGGACGAGATCTGGGCGAAGCTCCGGCCGGCAGTGACCGATCCGAAGCGGATCAAGAAGACGGACCCCGGTACGCCGGAGGTGTGCAACATCTACCACCTCCACAAGGCGTTCAGCACGGAAAGCACCGTGGAGCATGTGGCCGAACAGTGCAGCACGGCCGGTTGGGGCTGTATCGATTGCAAGAAGGTGTTGCTGGACTCCATGGAGACGGAACTCGTCCCTATTCGTAGTCGCGCCGAGAGCTTGCGCGCGAACCCGGCGGTGGTGGACGATGCGCTCGCGCGCGGGGCGGCGCGCTGTCGTGAGCTCGCACAGGAAACGATGCGCGCCGTGCGCGATCGCATGGGCTTCGAGTGTCACTGACGCAGCTGCTCCACGACGTCTTCGGCTACACCACGCGCTGGACGCTAAGTGCGCCGGAGCTGGGCCTGGCGCTTCTCGTGCCTGTAGTGGTCCTGGCGTTCGCTGACTGGCGCGTGCGCTCGCGACGATAGCATGTATGCCGGCCATGCGGCGATTGCGCTCGCGCTGAAGTCACGAGACCCGCGCGTGCCGCTCGTGCCGCTCGCGCTGGCCTGCTACGGGCCCGATTGGGTCGAGTTGGCGCTCATGATTCCCCATCCGCGAGAAGGAATGGCGCCCTATTCGCATTCCATTCCCGCCGTGCTGCTTGGGGCGCTGTTGGCGGGCGGATTGTTCGGCATCGTCGCCGGGCGCCGTGGTGCCGGCCTGGTTGCGGCGGGATGGCTCCTGCATTGGCCAGCGGATCTACTCACGGGCCACAAGCCGTTGCTGGGACTGGTCCCACTTATCGGGCTGGACCTGTACAGGGTACCCTTGGCTGACCTCGCTCTCGAGGCGCTTGCCGTCATCATCGGGTGCGCCCTGTACGCTCGGGCTGTTGCTACCACTTCGGCCCATCGGCACATCGTGATCGCGATGGGGACGGTGCTGGTATTCCTTCAGCTCGGTCTGGATATCGTCATCTCCGCCAGCGACCCGCAGCCGTGGGAACCGTCGCTGGCGAACGTGTGGTGGCAGCCTCATCTTAAGGGTGCAGGGGTTCTCCGCACGTCTCTTGCACACGAGACCCGAGTTTCGACAGCGAGCGCGTCATGGGGACAGACGATACGGTTGGAGTAGTCACGCTTGTATGCCTGACATGCGGGAAGGAACAGTATTTCGCCCGAGAAGTGCCGGCGACGGTGGCCTGCAGTCAATGCGGAGGCACTGTCTTCAGGACGTTCGATACCCCGACCGAGCCCGACGACGCGGACAGTGACGCGCTCGAGGCGCCAGTGCGTCTGCAGGATGACGGCGATGATCCGCCGACATCCTCTTCAGGCGACACGAGCGACTCCGGGGTGCACTAGCGCTCCGACGGGCGGGAGCCCGTGATGCTTGCGCCAGCGCACCAGGACATCAATTCGGCCATGGAGATGGCGCGCGTCCTGCGCCTCGGTCTCCTGTTCAAGCTGCTGCTTGCCGTGATGCTCGGTGGGATCATCGGATTCGAGCGTGAGCTGGCAGGCAAGCCCGCTGGACTGCGCACCAACATCCTCATCTGCATCGGCGCCACGCTCTTGATGGACCTGTCCATCCGCGTCGGTCTCGTGGACGGCGGCGCTCGGATCGGGGATCCCTCCCGCATCGCCGCACAGGTGGTCACGGGAGTGGGATTCCTTGGTGCTGGCACGATCATGCAGTCGCAAGGCATCGTCACGGGATTGACATCGGCCGCCACGATCTGGGTCGTTGCGGCCATCGGAATGGCAATCGGGGCCGGCTTCTACATCGAAGGCCTTGGCGCCGGCCTGCTCGTGACCTTTGTCCTTGCCGGCCTGGGGCGCCTGGAGCATTGGGTGCGCCGCGCGCGCCGCGTGGGGCACTTCACCATCCGCACAAAAATCGGCACTGCCGAGGAGGACATCATCGGCATCCTGCGGGTGCAGGGCCTCAACGTCGAATCGCGCAATGTCTATGACCATCCGGAAGACCGCACATTCGAACTTCGCGTGGCGGGCCCGTCACGACAATTCGACGTGGCTTCCGCAGCGCTCATGTCGCATGACTACGTCTACGGAGTGAATCTTGGCTGACGCGCGTCGTCTCGTCGTGGACCTGGCCGCCACCTCGAAGAATTGGGCCCTCAATGCAGAAGGCGAGGCCCGCATCCGGGCCGAAGCGCCGCCGGGATGGACGCTGGACTTCGTGCGCGCGCCAACAAGCTCGGATGGCGACGGCCCTCAGGGTGGCAGTGAAGAGGCGGCGAGGCTGTTACCGGAGGCCGAAGTGTATTTCGGGTTCGGAATCACGGCCGACCTGCTGCAACGCGCCCACCGCTTGCGCTGGGTGCACTCCGCGGCAGCGGGGGTCGGCAACGTGCTCAAGTCCGGAATCGCCAATACCGACGTGGTGCTGACGAACTCCGCCGGGGTGCATGGTCCGCCAATTGGCGAGTTCGTGGTAGCCGCCGTGCTGCATTTCACGCGCGGCCTCGACGTGGCCATCGCCCAGCAAAGACGGAGCGAGTGGAGCAAGGCGTTCTTCGTCGCTGACGATTCGCCCATGCGCGAGGTGAGTGGCTCGCGTGTGCTGATCGTGGGCACGGGTGGCATCGGGGGTGAGGCCGCGCGGCGGCTCTCCGGCCTGGGCGCCACCTGCATTGGAGTCCGGCGCCGGCCGGAACTCGGCGCACCGGAGGGATTTTCGGCAGTGGTCGGCATGGCCGAGCTCGACCGCGAGCTGCCCCGCGCCGACGTGCTGGTGTTGGCCGCACCGCAAACGGCCGATACTTCCGAGCTGATGACACGTGCGCGGCTCGAACTGCTGCCGAAGCACTCAATCGTGGTGAATGTTTCGCGTGGTGCGTTGATCGACGAGGAAGCGCTCGCCGACCTGCTCGACGCAAACCGGTTGCGCGGCGCAGTGCTCGACGTCTTCCGGACGGAGCCACTCGCGGCGAGCAGCCGGCTCTGGCAGCTTCGCTCGGCCCTCATTGTTCCGCATGTGTCGCCCGTTTCGCCTGGACGGTTCTGGCCTCGGGCACTCGATCTCTTTCTCGACAATTGGCGTCGGTACGTGGAAGGCGCGCCGTTGCGAAACCTCGTTGACAAGCAGGCAGGGTACTGATCCATGGAGCGAATCATCAAGGCGGCGGTGGACCGGGGCGCGTCCGACCTGCACATCAAGGCTGGCGATGTCTTTCGCGCGCGCATCAACGGCAAGCTCGTTCCGCTCACCAAGCAGGTGCTGACCCCCGATCAGACGCGCACCATCGCATTGCACCTCATGTCGAACGAGGACGACAAGGCGCGCATCGACAAGCTGATGGACTACGACTGCTCGTGGTCTGCGGCGGGCATCGGGCGGTTCCGCGTCAATATCATGAAGCAACGCTCGAGCTTCATGATCGTGATGCGCGTGATCCCGTTCGAGATCCCCACGTTCGAGACCCTTCGGCTTCCCCCCGCGCTGGCGCGCGTAGCGGAGGCGGAACGTGGCATGGTGCTCGTCACCGGGGTAACCGGCTCCGGCAAGTCGAGTACGATGGCCGCGATGGTCAACTACATCAACAGGCACGAGAACCGGCACATTCTCACGCTCGAGAATCCGATCGAGTTCATCCACACCGATATTCAGAGTGCCATCACGCAAAGGGAGATCGGCTCGGACACCCCCGATTTCAAGATGGGACTTCGGGCCGCACTGCGTCAGGATCCGGACGTGGTAATGATCGGCGAAATGCGCGATGCGGAGACGATCGACACCGCGATGAAGGCGGCTGAGACCGGACACTTGCTCATCTCCACGCTGCACACGCCGGACGCGCAGAGCACCATCCTCCGCATCATGGCGATGTTCTCGCCGGAGGAACAGGAAGTGGTCCGCATCCGTCTCAGCGAGACGCTCAACTCCGTCGTATCGCAGCGATTGCTGCCGCGCGCGGATGGTCAGGGACGCGCGGTTGCCGCGGAAATTCTGATCGTGACGCCGGCAGTCCGCGACATGATCGCCGACGGCAAGCGCATCAGCGAGATTCGAGACTACATTGCCGATGGCCGCGACCAGTATGGCATGCAGACCTTCGACCAGCACCTTTCCGACCTGGTACAAACCGGCGAGGTCACTTTCGAGACCGCGATGGCCGCAACGACCAACCCTTCGGATTTCGAATTGAAGATGCGCATGTTCCGCCGAGTTTCCATGTCAGTCAGCACGGCGTCCGTCACGGCGGCCGAGGCGGCGGCCGGCGACGTGGTTCCGGCGTCATCCGCACCATCAGGGTTGGACGGTATGACCACCGGCGGCGCTTTCGACTTCATGGGACAATGATCGCACTGAAGGGAATTCTCGCACCGGCCGTCACACCGTTCGGCTCGGCCGGCGAACTTGATCTCGACGCCTTCGCCAGCAACGTGGAAGCGCACCTCGCCGCCGGTGTCTGCGGCATCGTCGTCACCGGCTCCACCGGTGAGGCGGCACTGCTCGACGAAGGCGAGCGTAGCGCTCTCATCGAACGAGCTCGCAAGACGGTACCGAGCGATCGCACGTTGCTCATCGGCACCGGTGCCGAGTCCACTCGCGCCACAATCGCGCGGACGATCGCCGCTGCGAGGCTCGGCGCCGATGGCGTACTGGTGGTTGCTCCGCACTACTACGGCGACGCGATGACCCCCGAAGCGCTGCTGGCGCATTACACGCGGATTGCCGACGAGAGCCCCATTCCGGTGCTCCTCTACACCATTCCGAAGTACATGCACTTCGCGATTTCTCCGGAGGTCGTGGCTCAGCTGGCACAGCACCAGAACATCATCGGCATGAAGGACAGTTCGGGGGACGCGGCACTTTTCGCGCGCTACCTGGAGTCCCAGAGCGACGCATTTCGCGTGTTGACCGGCAGCGGAGTTCTTTTTGGGGAAGCGCTACGCATGGGTGCGTACGGCGGCATCCTCGCCGTGAGTCTCTTCGCGCCCGAGCTGTCGTTCGACGTGTGGAATGCGCGCGCCCGGAGCGATGCGGACACGGCAGAGCGAGTGCAGGCCGTACTCACCCCCTTGGCCGCAAAGATCGTGGGCGCAATGGGCGTGGCCGGGGTGAAGGCGGCCCTCGATCGTGTTGGCCTGCACGGTGGCGCGCCCCGACCCCCGTTGCGGCCCCTTGCTGCCCCGGCTGGCGCCCTGCTGGACGAACTCCTTCGCGCGGCAGAACTGGCGCCGGTCGCGTGACGAGCGAGGTTGCCGAACGCCTTGGCGTTCGGCACCTGGCAGTACTCGCACAGCGCGCTCGTCCAGCGGGCAGCCCTGCGGAGCGCTCTGCTCGTGCCTACGCGGCCGAGGTGCTCACGGCTGCGGGATTCGTTGCCCGCGAGAAGCCCTTCGCCTACTCGGAATTCCCGGGACGATACGCCACCCCCCTCGCCGGGAGTCTGCTGGCAGCGTCGATCGTTACGGCAGATGTCACGGCCGGCAGATTTGGAGCCGTTGGCGCCGCCAGCATTGCCTTGGCCGGTGGCGTGGTTGCCACGATGCTATTCGCTCGCCTGATGTTCGCGAGCGTATTGAGCTTTCCGTGGCTTCGGGCGGACGGCGTCAACCTTGTTGCGACACGTGGGAGTGCGCCGACCCGCGTTTGGCTCGTGGCGCACCTGGACAGCAAGTCGCAGCCCATACCGTCCCTCGTGCGCGTCATGGGCGTGCTGTTGCTCGTTGCGGGACTCGCCCTGGCCGGTGTCGCCCTTGCCGTGACACTTGGCGGGCATGACATCCGTACGCTCTGGTGGGGCTCCCTTGTAGCGACACTCTTCGGCGCGGTCCCCGTGATGCTGAGCGTGGTGGGTCATCAGTCGGATGGGGCGGTGGATAATGCCTCCGGGGCGGCGACCGTGCTCCTGGCGGCCGCGATGTTGCCAACTGGCACAGCATGTGGCGTGCTGCTCACGAGTGCCGAGGAATTGGGCCTCGCTGGCGCACGCGCATGGCTAGGCGCACAGGACGCCCCGTGTGTCGTGCTCAACTGTGACGGGGTGGACGATGAGGGAGACGTGGTGATCATGTTCAATGGAACGATGCCGCCGAACGTAGTGAATGCCCTGCGCGCTGCGGCGGTCGGTGGCGCGCGGGTGCGACGCATGCCGCTGGGGCTTCTCACGGATTCGTCGGCCTTTTCCGCTGCGGGATGGCCGGCCGTGACGGTAAGCCACGGCTCGCTCGCTACGCTGCGAAGAATTCATACCAGGCGGGACACGCTGGCCAACCTGAACGGCACCGCGATCGATCGCGTCGCCGCCATCCTTGCACGCGCCGTCGAGGAGCTTGCCCAATGACAGTGATTCTGCTCGCCGCCGTTCTGTTGCTCGGCCTCGTGATGATCCCCTTTGGTTTGCCGGGCACCTGGATTCTCGCCGGGGCTGCCGTTGGCTACTCCATCCTGGTGCCCGGCTCGATCGGCACCTTCACCCTCGTGATGGTCGCTCTGCTTGCCGTCATTGGTGAAGTCATCGAATTCACCCTCACGGCCAGGTACACCAAGAAATACGGCGGATCGCGCCGGGCGAGCTGGGGCGCGGTCATTGGTGGCATGGTCGGCGCCGTCATCGGCGTGCCCATCCCGCTCATTGGCTCTGTGATCGGCGCTTTTGCGGGCGCATTCGCGGGGGCGTTCGTGGCGGAGCTGTCGCAGGGATCGCAGGGAGGGGTGGCCACGCGGGTAGCCACCGGCGCGTTGATCGGTCGCGCGGCCGCTTCGGCCATGAAAGTGGGTATTGGCTTGGCGATGTCGGCGTGGATCCTGTTCGTGGCGGCCACATAGGGCCACATTTGACTTCGCTCCTTCGTCCGATAGATTCGAACAACGCCCCGCGCACCAGCGGGGCGTTTTTCGTTTATTGCCTCCATACCGCTTGGGAGCCTCATGTTTGGTCCGGAATCGCGCGTCGTCGTCGTCGTCGGGGCGCAGTGGGGTGACGAGGGGAAGGGGAAGCTCGTGGATGTGCTCGCCGAACGAGCCGACTGGGTGGTCCGTTATCAGGGCGGCGCCAACGCTGGTCACACGGTTGATCTGGGTGATCGCTCGTTCGTGCTCCACCAAATCCCGAGCGGAATTCTGCATCCCGGTGTCCGCTGTGCCATCGGCAACGGTGTCGTACTCGATCCTGACACGCTGTTCGATGAAATCGACGGGCTCGTCAAGGCCGGAATCGACGTGGAGGGTCGCCTGTATGTGAGTGAGCGGGCCCACATGGTGCTGCCCTACCACAAGCAGGTGGACGGAGCGAGCGCGTCGTCCAAGGCAATCGGTACTACCGGCCGCGGCATCGGTCCCGCCTACGAAGACAAGATCGCGCGACGCGGCGTTCGAGTCCTCGACCTGCGCCATCCGGAACGGCTGCGAGAGGTGGTGGCCAAGGGTGCGGAGAACGCGCAAGCGCGACTCGCGCGCTACGGATCCGACAAGGTCATCGACGTGGATGCGGTCGTCGCAAAGCTCGAGGAACTTGGGCGCCGGTTGCTGCCGCTCGCCGAGGACGTCTCGCTGACGGTGCATCGTGCCATCAAGTCCAAGGCGTCCGTCCTGCTCGAGGGTGCGCAGGGTTCTCTGCTCGACATCGATCACGGCACCTATCCATTCGTCACGTCGAGCAACACCACGGCCGGCGGTGCATCCGTTGGCGTCGGCATCGGCCCGGCGGCAATCGATCGCGTGCTCGGCGTGGTGAAGGCGTATACCACGCGCGTGGGCAACGGTCCGCTTCCTACGGAATTCGCGGAGCCGCTACAGAGCGAAGTACGCAAGCTCGGCAATGAGTTCGGAGCCACCACCGGTCGTCCGCGCCGGTGCGGCTGGTTCGATGCCCTTGTCGTGAAGTACGCCACGCGGGTCAATGGCCTGAGTGATCTCGCGGTCACCAAGCTCGACGTGCTCGACACGCTGGACTATCTCGACGTATGCGTGGGGTACGAGATCGACGGCGACATGCACGATGAATTTCCGAGCGACCTCTTGGCGCTCGACAAGGTGGTGCCGAAGTACGAGCGCTTTGCGGGGTGGAAGCGTTCGACGGCTGCTGCGCGCACGCTCGCGGAGCTGCCATCGGAAGCGCGCGCGTATCTCGATCGCATCGAATCACTCGTCGAGGCGCCGATCACGTACGTGAGCGTCGGAACGCGCCGAGACCAGATCATCGGCCTGTGAGTGGAAACTCCTCCCGCTGCGTGCGGTAGCCGTTGGCAGGCTCGCCAATGATTGATCTGCTGATCGTCGGCGCCGGCCCGTGCGGGCTTGCCGCGGCGATTTCTGCGCAGCGAGCGGGCCTGAACGCGTGCGTGCTCGACGCGGGCGCCGTGGTCAGCACCATCACGCAGTATCCGTACTATGTGAGCTTCTTCTCGACGGCGGAAAAGCTCTCCCTGGGCGACATCCCCTTCGTCGTGGCCACGGACAAGCCATCGCGTCGGGACGGGCTCGCGTACTATCGCGCCATCGTGAAGCGGTTCGGGTTGAACGTGCGTCAGTACGAACGAGTGGAACGTCTCGAACGGGTGAACGAAGCGGACGCATGGTTGGTCCATTCGCGGACCAGTGAGGGCACGGTCATCGTCACGCAGGCACGCTCCGTCGTGGTGGCGACCGGGTATTTCGGCTCGCCCAACTACCTGCGGGTGTCCGGCGAAGAACTGCCCCATGTGCACCACGTCTATCGTGAGGGTCACGGCGCCTTCGATCAGGACGTCGTGGTGGTGGGCGGCGGAAACTCGGCGGCCGAAGCAGCGCTGGATCTCTGGCGAGCGGGTGCCCGGGTCACGCTGGTGCACTTCGGGCCGACCTTCGACAAGCGTATCAAGCCCTGGGTTGGCCCGGACTTCGAGAACCGCGCCAAGGAGGGTGCCATCGCCACGCGATGGGATAGCCGCGTGGTGAGCATCGAGCCGGGGGTGGTCGTCATTCGCGGGCCAGGCGGGGAGGAAGACCTCGCGGCGCGCTTTGTTTATGTGATGACAGGGTTTGCCCCCAATACCGATCTGCTGCGAGATGCCGGTGTGCCCATCGACTCCACCACAGGCATTCCGCGGCACGACCCTGACACGCTGGAAACGACGATCCCCGGGCTCTTCATTGCCGGCGTGGTGGTCGCCGGCTTCGATGCGAACAAGGTGTTCATCGAAAACGGGCGCTTTCACGGTGACAAGATCGTCGCCCGTCTCTTAGGGCGACCGACGCCACCGCCGCCCCGTTTGAGCGCCGAACTCGATACCTGAGTAAGTTTTCGGGTTCGGAGCGCAGTGAACCCGGAGAGACTTCACGCGCGCGGCACCGCACCCAGCGGCGCCGACTTCATCCCGACGAGATCGACGTAGATGCCCGCCAGCACCCAACCCGACGTGATGGACAAGCTCGTGTCGCTGTGCAAGCGACGCGGCTTCATTTTTCAGAGCTCCGAAATCTACGGGGGCACAGGTTCCGTCTGGGATTACGGGCCGCTCGGTGTCGAGCTGAAGAAGAATCTCAAGGACGCATGGTGGCGTTCGATGGTTCGGCTGCGTGACGATGTGGTCGGCCTCGATGCTGCGATTCTCATGCATCCGCGTACCTGGGAGGCCAGCGGTCACGTTGCCGGCTTCACTGATCCGCTCGTGGATTGCAAGACGTGCAAGGGCCGCTTTCGCGCGGACAAGCTCGAGGACGCGCGCTGTCACCAGAAGCCGAGCAAGAAGCCCGGTGAAGCGGAACAGTGCCAGCTCACCGAGCCGCGCATGTTCAACCTGATGTTCAAGACGTTCATGGGTCCGGTGGAGGAGAGCGCGTCCGTGGTGTATCTGCGGCCCGAGACCGCACAGGGCATCTTCGTGAACTTCCTGAACGTGCAGCAGAGCACCCGCCAGAAGGTGCCGTTCGGCATTGCGCAGATTGGCAAGGCGTTCCGCAACGAAATCACCCCCGGAAACTTCATCTTCCGCACGCGTGAGTTCGAGCAGATGGAGATGCAGTTCTTTGTCGAGCCGGGCACGGACATGGAATGGTTCGAGTTCTGGAAGGCCGAACGGATGAAATGGCACCAGGCGCTTGGGCTAGCACCGGAGCGACTGAACTATCACCAACACGCAGGCACGGAGCTCGCGCACTACGCGCGCGCTGCATTCGACATCGAGTTCGACTTTGGCGGCACGCTCGGCTTCCAGGAAATCGAGGGCATTCACAATCGCGGGGACTTCGACCTGGGACGGCATCAGGAATTTTCCGGCAAGAAGCTCGAGTACTTCGACCAGCCCAACAACAAGCGCTACCTGCCGTGCGTGATCGAGACGTCGGTGGGGGCGGATCGCTCCACCCTGGCGGCGCTCGTGAACGCGTATCGCGAGGAAACGGTGGAGGGCGAAGATGAGGGTCGCACGGTGCTGCGGCTGCATCCGTCGCTCGCCCCGATCAAGGCGGCCGTCTTCGCCCTGACCAAGAAGGACGGAATGCCGGACATGGCACACAAGCTTGCCAGTGACCTGCGCCAGTTCTTTCCCGTGGACTATGACGAAACGGGCAGCATCGGCAAGCGGTATCGCCGACAGGATGAAGTGGGCACGCCGTTCTGCATCACGGTAGACACGGACTCGGTCAAGGACGGTACCGTGACGGTACGTGATCGCGATACACTCAAGCAGGATCGCATCAGCGTCGACGCCGTGCGCGGCTATCTGCAGGAGCGACTCCACGGATGAGCGAGTCCCTGTCAATCGAGCGCCTGCGGAATGAGGGCGAGACGTTCATGCAGGAGCTGTCGCGCGAGTTCTACGACGCGCTGAGTGGACAGAAATCGTCGGCCGAACTGCAACCCATTTACGAAAAGCATCGCGCGATCATGAACGAGGACGCGCTGGAAGTCACGCGCGAGGCGTTCTTCGGCAGCGCGGAGGGAACGGACGAGCGTCGTTCGGCGCGCGTGCTCCTG
>JBDUCM010000110.1:0-16947 GCA_040003455.1 bacterium | reverse complement strand
CGATGCGCGATGCACCAGCGACATTCGCGAACACCGCGTCGAGCGCCTGATGGTTTGTTTCGTCGGTGTTGAAACCCTCATACAGGAAATCGCGCAAGAAGCGCCCGCACTGCGAATTGCCGTACGCCAGGACTGACGTGCTGCGGGCGAGGGCGTTCTTGCTACTCTTGGTCCAGGCGGCCACGTCGCGCACTGCCGCGAAGCCAAGCCCGGCAATTGGCGGGTTGACGGCTGCGTAGGACAGTTCATACCACCGTCCCGGTTGCGCGGGCGCCGCGAGCGTTACGGTGTTTCCGGCGAGTTGCCAGCTCTCGCGCGGCACCGCCGTCGCCATTCCGTTCGCCCCCTTCCGGACGGTGAGGGTGGTGGACGACGCGCCTGCATCAACCGGCGTGTACCCATTGAGGTCACTGAAAACGATCGGCCGGCCGGTGTCCGCGGCAACGTACAGTCCATGCGCGATTCCCTTGATTCCCGGTGCCGTTGGTACGCGGAGTTTCAGGCCGGTCGCAACGTCGAACTCCCAACCGAGGAAGACGATGGTATAACCGCGTTCGAGCAGCAGGCCATCGCCTACCTCGGCCGGTGACGAGAGATCACCGCCCCCGGTTGCCAGGTTGAAGGTACCCAGCACCGTCCGTCCGCCACGATTGACGACATCGATGAGGGTGATGCCGTTGCCGTGGGAGGCATCGACGGGGCGCAGGATCATGACGTCGCCGGAAAACTCCACGCGTCCCGCGGCGTTGCGCGGGGCAACGTCCAGATCGACGATGATACTGTTGTGCGGGCTCGCCGGATCGACGGCGTAGTCGATGGTGCCAAGGATCAGTTCGTACGCGCCCGTTCTGCCAAATATCCGCCCACCGAGGAGTGGGCGGCGCGACGTGACATTCACGCGTACTACCTCTGCGCTAGCCGTCGCCGATGGAAGAACGCCGAGGCCGATCAAGAGCAACCGACTAAGATGCCGCGCCAGTGACATGAGTTCCGTTGAGTGAGCAGCCCGCGCCTTGAAGGCTACCGCGATTCCCGGCAATTGTCATCACGGCAGGGGACGTTCCTGCGCGGTGCCGCCCAGAGCCGCCTTCTTGCCGTTCGTGTCCCGCTTCTGCCGTTCATGCTCGCCTTTGAACGGTTCATGACACCGCGCGCATCGGCTCGACCCATTGGGGTATCACTCCTCGGAGCAGGACGGCGCCCGCGACGATCGCGTGGCAGAGGGATTGGCAGATACCCGGAGCCTGAAAATGAAGAATGCCTCGTTTACAATGAGTCTCGCCATGGCGCTATCGCTCGCAGCAGCAGCGGTTGCCGGCGCACAGAGCCCGCAACGTGCCGATGGCACGCATGCCATTCGGCAGGACACCAGCGTGCACCGTGGGCGTGACGGGCGAGCCCAGCGCGGCGGGCGCGACAAGATGCTTTTGCGAGGAATCACTTTGTCGTCCGCGCAGAAGACCCGACTCGAGACGCTCCGCAAGGCGCAGCGAAAGGAATTCGAGCAGATGCGTGGAACCGCCGCACGTCCGGCGCGAGACTCGGCCGGCATGACGGCGCGCCGGACAGCCATGGAACAACGGCGGGAGCAGCAGTTTTCGGCTATTCGCGACATCCTGTCCGCTGAGCAACGTTCGCAGTTCGACAAGAACGCCACAGAATTGAAGGCGCGGCGTTCGCAACGTGGCCAGTTTACCGGACGCAAGGGCGAGCACGCAGAAGGGCGTGATCATTCGGACCGGTAGTCTGCGTTTCGCGTAGCCCCTCCGCCATTGCGGAGGGTCAGGGGTTTCGTTGTTTGAGAAACAGCCGGATCGAAACGAAAACGGCCGGATACGGCGTATTGCGTATCCGGCTGTTTCCGTTCAGATCCGGCTTCTTCTAGAGGAAGAAATCCAGTAGTCGCGACGACGACAACGCTCGCCAGTTATCTTCGACTCTCGCTATTTCAGTAACGTGCTAGGCTGCTGCGGCGGCGTATGACGCAGAGTTGTTGCGTGACGAACCGTCCTTCTTGCCGGAGCGGCGCTCTGCGGGCCGCACGACGAAACCGTAGACACAGACCGCTCCGAAAGCGCACACCGTCATTGTCGCCGCCATTGCCACGGCCGTGCGTCCGTCGAACAGCGACGCCGCCACTGCGCTTGCGATCGCACCGACGATCATCTGCAATCCAGTGAGGACGGCGCGATCTGGCGGTGAGTGCGTGCGCCGCGGCCGGCTTCGCGCCCCGCGTGGCACAGGAAGCCCGTCAACTCGATGCGCTTGTGGCGTTGGTAAGTGCAGGACTCGGCGTGACCTTCGTGCCCAGCACCGCCGAGCGACTCCCGCGGGAGGGTGGTCTTCCGCAAGCTTCGCGGACTCGACCTACGGTTTCGACTCGTGGCCCAATGGCGTGCGGAGCATATGTCGCCGGCCCTCGGTTCGTTCCTGAATGTGATGCGAGACGTTGCGGCCCAGTAGTTCGACGCCCTGAGCGAGCGTATCCTAGCGAGGCGATCGTTGTGCGATTCGCTCTTCTCTGCGGAAGGTGGCCGGTCCCATCCCCTGCGCTCGTGCAAACGCCTTGCTGAACGCCACGGGATTCTCGTAGCCAACTCCCTTGGCGACGTCGGCGATCACCGCATCGTCTTCGCGCAGGCGCTGCGCTGCTATCGTCATGCGCCAGCGCGCCAGGTATTGGAGCGGCGGCTCGCCGACCAACTGCGTGAATCGCGCGGCAAACGCGGAACGGGACATCGCGACCGCGGCGGCAAGGCCGTCCACGGTCCAGGGCTCAGCGGGCCGCGCGTGCATCAGCCGCAGCGCGCCTCCGATGGCGGGGTCGGTTACCGCGCGAAGGCCACAGGCCGATTGTCCCGCGGTAGAGATCCATAGCCGAAGGGCATGGATGAACAGGAGGTCGGCGAGCCGGGCCAGCACGATCCGTCCACCGGCACCGGGCGAGGCACTTTCACTGAGGATGAGGGGAACGAGCCCCGCGAGTTGCGGGCTTGCCGATACCGCGCCCGCGGGCAGATGGATCGCTGGCGGCAGGGATGCGAGCAGCGCGTTACGCGGCGCACTTCCGAGCGTGAAGTGGCCGATGATGATGGACGTGACCGGTCCGTCGCCACCTAATTGTGCGGCGTGTTCCTGTACGGTGCGCGGACATGCGTCGTAGTCGAAGGCCTCTCCGCGCACATTGCTGCGATTGACGTCGCGCAGCTCGTGGGCTGAACCATGGGGAAGGACAACCGCATCCCCCACTGAGAGCGGTATCTGCACAGGCCCGTGGTCATCGTCCACACCGCTGAGGTCCAGCCAGGCGCTTCCCCGGACCACGACATAGAAGCTCAGGTAGGCGCGTTCCGGCAATCGTAGTCGCCACGGTGTGCCCAGCTCCAGCTTGCCAAAGATGGCGGTCCGAAGGTGCACAGCCTCGAGGATCTCGCCCATGACATCCACCGCATCATCCGCAATCACTGGACGATCAGTCTTGTTTTTTGGCTTTTGAGGCATGGATAATCCATAACGGTACCGACATTCTTGGACAAGTACTGATCGAAGCCTTTGTCCTTCATCCGCAACTTGCCATGCAGACCCTCTCATTGCTCGACGCCTGGACCCCAAACGCCATTGCCCTCAGCTCCGGCTTGCTCGTTGCGCGGATCGTGTTTGGCGTGATCATGTCAGCGCATGGCGGACAGAAGCTATTTGGCTGGTTTGGCGGGTACGGTTTGACCGCCACAGGTGAGTTCATGGTGCAATTGGGTTTCCGCCCTGGGCGGGCGTTCGCTGCCGTCGCCGCGCTCACCGAGATCGCCTCTGGCGTTCTGCTCGCGCTTGGGCTGCTCGGCCCTGTCGGGCCGGCCTTGATGTTGTCGGTAATGATCGTGGCGGCCGTGACGGTACACTGGCACAATGGGCTCTTCGCGACCAAGAATGGCATCGAGTTGCCCTTGCTGTACGCTGCGATCGCGGTCGTGCTGGCGCTCACAGGGCCCGGGTTCTTCTCGCTCGACGCCCTGCTCGGATTCGAGAAATTGTGGTCGCCTTCGCTGGCTGGCGTGGCGCTCGCGGTAGGCACCGTGGGTGGGGTCGGCAACCTTGCGGCCCGCCGCCCTGCCCCGGTTTCAGTCTGAGTATTCGGCCGTCCCGTCATGGCCGCGCTGCTGTTATAGCACTCGATGACGCTGTGATCGCGGCGCGGCCGACTACCGCCGTCGATGGCCAGACAGCCCTACCGCGACTGTGTCATGGCCGCATAAAGTGACAGGTGTATCCGCCGAGATGCTTGCGCAGGTAGTCCTGGTGAGAGGACTCCGCGCTGTACCAGGTTCCCGCCGGCTCGATGGTGGTGGTAACGGGGCGCTTCCACGAGCCTGACGCACCTACGCGCGCAATGACGGATTCCGCCATTGCTTTCTGCTCCGGTGACTGCGGGAAGATTGCCGAGCGGTACTGCGTACCAACATCGTTGCCCTGACGATTGAGCGTGGTCGGGTCGTGGAGTTTGAAGAACCACTGCTCCAGCAATGTTTCGAAGCTGAGTGTCGCCGGATCGAAGGTCACCCGGATCGCCTCCGCGTGGCCTGACTTGCTGTCGTGCGTGTCGTGATACGTGGGGTTTTCCAACCAACCGCCCGTGTATCCCACGTCGGTGTCGAGCACGCCCGGAACCTCGCGCAGAATTTCTTCGACCCCCCAGAAACAACCGCCGGCCAATACTGCCGTTTCGCTCACTGTCGCTCCCGCGCTGGATCGTTGCGGCGCAGCAATCTGTCGCTGTCCGAATACACAAAATAGCCACGGTGGCGCCAAATCGTTCCGCGGAGGGCGAGGCGGGCCGCATGGACAAACCGCTGGTCCGGGCTCTCATATATATTCGTCGATCCTGTAGATCCCTTGCGTGCCACGGTACAAGTCCGCCCGGCGCTCGAGGCAACGCATCGTCGTTCTGGAACGCGGCGCGACGCGGCGTGGACGCGGACTGATTCTCCCCAATGGAGCCGATGTGAGCATCGCCCTCTTCGTGCCGTGCTACGTCGATCAACTGTACCCCCACGTGGCCATCGCCGCCCTCCACGTGCTCGAGCAACTCGGAGAAATCGTGCATGTGCCTGCCGGGGCCGTGTGTTGCGGACAGCCCTCGTGCAGCGCGGGGTTCGAGCGAATGGGTGAACCAGCCCTCAATTCGTTCGCGCGAACATTCAGCGCGTACGATCACACGGTCGTCGTATCCGGAAGCTGCGCGCTCCATGTCCGCACGCATGCGCCTCATCTCGGGGCAGAAGGACGGCAGGTCGCCGAACGGACCGCAGAGTTCTGTTCGTTCCTCCACGATGTCGTGGGCCTCGATCGCGTGGCCACGCTGAACGCCACGCTCAATCGCCGCGTGGGGATCCACATCGGATGTCACGGGCTCCGTGGACTCGGACTCGCGTCGCCGAGCGAGCGGCAGATTGATCCGTTCAACAAGGTGCGCGCCCTATTGGAAACGGTGCGAGGCATGCGCTTCGCGGCGCCGACGCGGCCGGACGAATGCTGTGGCTTCGGCGGATCGTTCGCGGTCGCCGAGCCCGCCGTGTCCGCCAAGATGGGGCGCGATCGGCTGCGTGACTACTCCAACGCCGATGCGGAGTTGATCGTCACGACCGACGTGTCCTGCCTGATGCACCTGCAGGGTATCGCGCGTCGGGATTCCGTATCATTGCCCATGGTGCACGTCGCGCAGGTCCTCGCCGGATGCGCGGAATCAGCCACATGACGACCGCTGGACGGCGCGTGCTGCCTGTGCTGGATGACACTCCCGTGGACCACGCGGCAGCGGCCGCGGCATTCAATGCCGATGAGGCGCGCGTGGATTGGCATGACACCGCGCTCTGGTTCATGCGCGAAAAGCGCGATCATGCGGTGGACCTCGTGGCAGAATGGGAGGACCTCCGCGAACTAGCCTCCCGTATCAAGGAGCACACGCTCTCGCGGCTCGACGACTATCTGGTGGAATTCGAGACAGCGGCCACCGCGAATGGCGTGCATGTGCACTGGGCGCGCGATGCGGAGGAGCACAACCGTATTGTGCATCGCATTCTCGAGGAGCGGAGTGTTCGGTTTCTGGTGAAGAGCAAGTCGATGCTCACGGAGGAATGTGGCTTGAACGCATATCTGGAGCAGCGGGGCCTGGACGTGGTGGACACGGATCTTGGCGAGCGCATCGTGCAGCTCCGCCACGAACATCCCAGTCATATCGTGATGCCGGCCAGCCACCTCACGAAGGAGGAGATCGGCGAAACATTCGCCGAACATTTGGGCACCCCCGTTGGCGGGAGTGATCCGGATATGCTCACTGCGGCGGCTCGGGTGCATCTTCGCGAGAAGTTCCTGGCAGCGCACGCTGCGCTCACGGGAGTGAACTTCGCACTTGCCGAGACCGGCGGCGTGGTGGTGTGTACCAATGAAGGGAACGCGGATCTGGGGATGGCGCTCGCGCCGGTGCACATCGCCTCCATGGGCATCGAGAAGCTCATTCCCGGCGTAGTGGAACTGCCGGTATTCCTGCGAATGCTCGCGCGCAGTGCCACGGGACAGCGCGTGACCGTATACACGTCGCACATCCACCGGCCGCTTCCGGGCCAGGAACTCCACTTCGTGATCGTGGACAACGGACGGAGCGCGCAACTGGCGCGCCCCGATTTCTGGCGTTCGCTCAAGTGCATCCGCTGCGGCGCCTGCATCAACACCTGCCCCGTCTACCGGCGATCCGGCGGGTACAGCTACAGCGCGACCATTCCAGGGCCGATCGGTTCCATCCTGTCGCCCGGGATTGACCTCGCGAAGTATTCCACGCTACCGTTTGCGTCTACGCTCTGCGGATCGTGCACAGCAGTCTGCCCGGTGAAGATCGACCTGGACACGCAACTCTACCGTTGGCGCCAGATCGCGATGGACGCAGGGTTGTCAAGTCGGCAGAAGCGGGTGGGCGCGCGGGTGGGCGCGCTGTTTCTGACGAGTCGACCAGCACTGATGTTCGCGGGCAGAGTACTGCGGATGATGCAACGCCTCCTTCCCCGCGCCGCGATGCGGCGACTATCGGGTGCGTGGGGCCAGGACAGAGACCTGCCCGTACCACCGCGGGAGAGCTTCAGCGCGTGGTATCAATCGCGCCGTCACAGTGGAGGTCCGCATGACCGCGCGTGACGCGATGCTTGCCGCCATTCGCGCGGCTCGTCCGGAAGCAGTTCCACGCCCTGACGTTCGCGCCGCAGTTGCGGCATTCCCCGCGATCGTCGATCTCGGTGGCGCCTTCCGCGCTGCTGCCGAAGCCGCCGCGGCACGTGTGATCTCCGGACGCCGTGCAGATGCCGCCGCCCTGATTGCGTCGTCGTTCAGCGGGGGCGGGCGACATGTTTCAGCCTTGGACGACACTACTGTTGGCAGCACGCGCCAACTGCCCCACTCCTTCGACGATGTGGAATTATTCGTCTGCGAGGCTGAACTCGGAGTCGCCGAGAACGGTGCAGTGTGGCTTCCGCTTTCGCGCCTACGTCACCGCTCGGCGGTGGTCCTGGCCCAGCACGTGATGGTGCTTCTCGATCGCAGCCGTATCGTCGGCAACATGCACGACGCGTACACAATCATCGATGTGGCGCGGGACGCGTTCGGCGCATTCGTGGCGGGGCCATCAAAGACCGCGGACATCGAACAGGCGCTCGTCATCGGCGCACATGGACCGAAGAGCCTGACGATTCTCATGCTCGACTGACGTCCTCGCCCTAGATGTACTCGATGAAGCGCGCCTTCGTCAGCTTGACGTCGTCGTCCAGTCGCGTTTCCCAGATACGTTCGTTGAAGATTTCGACCTCGATGGGGCCACGATAGGCAGCGCGCTCAACGACGCTCCGAATGGACCGAAGCTCGATGACGCCACCACCCATCATGCCGCGACCCAATCGTTGACGTGATAGCCCGCGATGCGATCACCGAGTCGCTCGATCTCCGCATCGCGCTCGGGGTCCCACCAGACGTGATACACATCCACCACCACGCCGACGGTCGCAGCATCGAACCGTTCGGCGAGCAACCGTGCTTCGCGCAGTATGGTGATGAGGCAATGCTGCGGTTCCGGTGAGCGACGCGGCCGTCATGCGATGCCTGCGGATGCCATGACAATGGATGCTCGGGCCACCGCCCTTTCCGGATCCGACAACAGTCCCGCGGCGTCCGCCAGCCTGATGACGTCCGCCAGATGGACAACAGATCGTGCACTTTCGGCACCGCCCAGCATGCGAAAATGTGTTTGATGTCCGTTCAGGTAGGCGAGAAACACTACGCCCGTTTTGTAGGCGTGTGTCGGATGGTGGAATATGTGCCGCGACAACCGTTGTGTGGGTGCCAGGATTTCGTGGTAGCGCGTCACGTCGCCTTCGTCCAATGCTTGAAGAGCCGCAGAGGCGGCGGGTGCAATGCAATCAAATATTCCGAGCAGTGCGTCGCTGTGATGCGTTGCGTCGCCGTGAATGAGCTGAGCGTCGTTGAAGTCGTCACCCGTGTACATGCGAACGCCAGCCGGCAGTCGTCGCCGCATGTCTATTTCGCGTTGCGCGTCCAGCAATGAGATCTTGATGCCGTCCACACGCGCGCGGTTTTCGCCGATGATGTCGAGGCAAACGTCCATCGCTTCATCCACGTTTGTGGCCCCCCAATATCCCGAGAGCGCGGGATCAAACATGTCGCCGAGCCAATGAAGGATTACCGGCGCTCTTACCTGGCGAAGCACGTGTCCATACACGCGACGATAGTCGTCGGGATGCCTGGCCGTGCGTGCTAGTGCCCGACTGGCCATGAGGATTACTCGTCCTCCCTCCGCCTCAACGAAACCGACCTGCTCATCATAGGCCCGTTCCACCTCTTCGATGCTGACCGTCGCGGATGGAGTCAGGTGGTCTGTGCCCGCAATGCAAGCAATCGCCCCACCTTCGGCTCGGCTCTCTGCCAGCGCGCGCGCAATCAGGTCCTGCGCAGCGGGCCAGGTGAGGCCACCTCCGCGCTGCGCGGTGTCCATTGCTTCCGCCACCGCAAAGCCGTGCCGCCAAAGATGTCGTCGGTAGGACAGCGTTGACTCCCAATCAATCGGCGCCAGGCCGGCGGCATCGAATTCACGCCGCGGATCACAAACGACGTGCGCAGCGGCGAAGGCAACGCGACTGCGGAAGGAGCCAGTGGGCAAGGGCCATTGCGTCGCCTCCCGCGGCGTAAAAGGCGCAAGTGTCCCGTCGCCAACAGGAAGGGAAATCGTGGGAGGCATGTGTCAAGCCGATGGAAGCGGCGGCACGTCGAGCCACTTGCGCTCTGCCCAGGAGCGCAGCCCAAGTTCCGCGAGTTGGACTCCTTTTGCGCCTTCCTGGAAATCATGAATGAACGGTTCATCCACCGCGACATGGCGCAGGAATTTCGCAGCACGCCTTGGCGCGGGTCAGCCAGTTGCCGGCACGGGCTGGGAGCTCGACGCCATCGCCGCAGTGGTCGTGGGCGGAACGCTCCTCACCGGCGGTCAGGGCGGAGTGGGGCCCACACTCGTCGGCGTACTCCTGCTCGGCGTCATCTTCAACCTCTTCAACCTCGAAGGCACCATCAGCCCGTGGTGGCAGTGGGTCCTCCGCGGCGGCTTCCTGCTCGGCGTTGTCGTCGCGCAGAACCGGCTACAGCGGCGCGCGGGAAGGAATTGAATCCCCGCTCAACAGGCCACGTGATTGGCCCGAAAGATCTCCAGCGCCTCTGCGCCCGTGAGTGTCTGGCGCACCTTCAGTGCCTCGCCCAATGCCACGAGTGCCACACGATGTGTCGTAAGCAGGTCAGTCGCCCTGGCGTACGCGGCGTCGAGGAGCGTCTTCACTTCCTGATCCATCAGCGCGAGTGTGGCAGGACTCACCTGCGTTCCCGCTTCGCGACCGTGAATGAGCAGGCCGGTCGTCGGGCCCAGGCCCAGCCGCGCCACCATGTCACGCGCAATGCGATTGGCGTGTTCGAGATCGCTCGCGGCGCCACTCGTCACCACGTCGCGCGTGAAGAGCAACGCTTCCGCGGCGCGACCGGCGAGTGTCTTCACCAGTTGGCCTTCCAGGTACTGCCGCGTGTACAATGAGCGATCACTGTCCGGCGAGAAGAACGCGACGCCCAACGCCTGACCGCGCGGCCTGATCGTCACCTTGTGCAGCGCGTCCTCCGGACATGCCATCACGCCGGCCAGCGCATGCCCCGCCTCGTGCATCGCCACCACATCCGTCTCCTGCGTATCGTTCGCAAGCATGGGACGCTCGGCGCCGAGGAGCAGTCGATCCCGCGCTTGCTCGATGTGTGCCCAGCGCACGGACGTGGCCGCGTCGCGGGCTGCCACGATGGCCGCTTCGTTCACGAGGTTGGCCAACACCGCGCCCGACGCACCGGGCATCAGGCGAGCAAGACGATCGAGATCGACGTCTGCCGCGATGGGGATGTTGCGCTGCGCGATGTGCATCCGCACGATCTCGCCGCGTTCGTCGGCACTCGGCAACCCTACATTGATCTGCCGGTCAAACCGGCCCGGACGCATGAGTGCCGGATCGAGCGTGTCGGCACGGTTGGTGGACGCAAGCACGAACACGTTGGTCGTCGGGCTGAAGCCGTCCATCTCCACGAGCAGTTGGTTGAGCGTGCGATCGTCTTCGCTGTGCGACGAGTCGCGCCCGCGAATGCCGCCCAGCGCGTCCACCTCATCAATGAAGATGATCGCGCCACTCGGAGACTTCCGCGCCTTCCGGAACAACTTCTTCACGCGCATGACGCCCAGGCCGACGATGAAGCCGGAGACTTCGGAGCCGGAGATGGTGTAGCACGGCACACCAGCTTCGCCCGCCAGTGCCTTGGCCATGAGCGTCTTTCCCGTGCCCGGTGGCCCGAGCAGCAGCGCGCCGCGAGGGGGCCGAGCGCCAAGCGCCGTAAAGCGCTCGGGATGCTTCACGAAATCCACCATCTCCTTCAACTCGGCCACTGCATGACTGTTGCCGGCGACATTCGCGAAGGTGAGTGTGGATGTACTTGCTGTCCCGAGTTCCGCTCCGCCACCCGTGTTCGCGCTCGTGACAACCTGCACTGCCACCAGGCCGATGCCGCCCACGATGAGAATTGTGAGCAGGCCGCTCGCCCAATCCTTCGTGGTGGTGGAGCCTTGTGCGGCGAAGGTGACTTTTGCGCCGGCACTGTCCACTCGTGCGGCCAGCACCTCGACGAGTGAACTGCCGTACGTCACGGTGTAAACCGCGTCGGCGGAACGGTGATCGTAGACGGTGAGGCCAGTGCCCGCCGTGATGGTGACGGAATCCACGGTGCGGCGCTGCAACTGGTGCAGGAAGTCCGAGTACGAATGCGCGGGCAACACCGTCGTTCTTGTAGCGACGAGCAGCGCGCCAACGAGACCGGCGGTGGTGGCGATGGCCAGCATGATGCGCGACGCGCGACGCCACAGTGCAGCGCGTACCTGGATGCGAAGCCGGCGAATTGCCGATGACAACATGGGAAATTCAGGAGGGAATTCTGGGGTGGCGGGCACCGAACTGCGGGGCCACTAGCACACCCTGAGTATCGACACGCCGCGCGAAAATCTGATGCTTCGACTTCCGCGCACGGGAACTCGACCGCCTCACCTGTAAAACGATTCTGGTGAGGGTGACGCAACCGGAAATTTGCCGAGCTGTGGTACCGCTCGCTTGTCGGCCGAGGTGGACCGCATCCGCGGGCTGTCGGCCAGGAGCCGACAGCCTAAACCGCTCGCCTACCTGAGCTGTGGCGCCAGCACCGGATTGAACCGCAGCCCGAGCGTCAGCCGGTACGTCGTCATCATGTACCTGCCATCCGTTGGAAACGACGTGCCCGTGTACCGGTACGTGGTCATCTGGCTCCGCAGCATGGACAGCCCCGACGTCACGGCGAAATTGCGCGCAAACCAGTACTCCATGCCCGCTCCCGCCACGCCGCCGAATCCGCTGCTGTACTGCATGCCATTCACAGCCAGGGGCTGCGTTCCGAACGGCACCTGATCGTTGATCGGCAGGGAGTACGCACCGCCGGCGCGCATGTACGCCGCGCGGAGGTCGGCGTACGGACGGAGGGCATGATCCCACGCGATGGGGCGATAGCGCGCTCCCGCTTCCACCGTCTGTGTTGACGCCGGCCCGCCGAGCAGCGATGTCGTCATGTCGAGCGTGGCCGAGATCACGGACGACGACCGGTACTCGGCCCGCGTGCCCGTGCCGAGACTCGCCCACTGCGCCACCCCGCCGACAGGCGAGAACGACGGCGCGCTGACATAGCTGGCAATCGGGTACGTCTCGATCGACACGCGCGACCGCTGGTAGGCACTGGCCCGGGCGATGGGGCCCGGCTGCGGCGAGAGCGGCACCGGCTGCGCAGGAACGGGGCGACGGCTGCCTGGGACGGGGGCGGCGCGCTGGGCGGCCATGACGTCAGGAAGAACGAGCAGCGAGCACGCAGCGACGACGAAGGGAATACGCATGATGGCCTCACGTGACGGTAATCCGGGCCGGACGCGCGCGTCCGGCAATCCCTGACATCCTTGATACTTGGGCAACGCCGGTCGAATTGCAAGGACGACCGCTCCCTCCTGGTCCAGCTCGGTAGGTGGTCCTCACCCCTGGGCAGAGGTGATGGTGCCACCGTGCCTCTATTGGTGGGATCCCTCGCATTGCGGGCCAATGTGCGATGCCTCAACAAACCATCCGTACATAACAAATTGATACGTTGGGGCGGCGGTGAATTTCCCTGCGCGCACGACTGTAGCGGACCGCACCTTGCGACGACACTAAACATGGGTTCACTCGTTGCTTTCGAGGCCGCCGCCGGCCGAGGAGTGCGTACACGTCAATGATGTTTCAGCGCACGACCGTACGTGCGAGGTTCGAACTCGCGTCGGGAGCGTTTGCTCTCATCATGCTGCTGCCCGCTCTGGGCGGGTGGTGGTCGTTGCGTTCCATCAGCGCGGCCGCCGACCGTACGCTCGCGGCTGCAATGGTGAAGCAGAACCTCTCGCTGCGCCTGGTGTCGTCCACCATGCGCGCGGTGCAGACAGGTACGGACTACGTGTCGCGGCCATCGCCGGAGCTACGGACGGACTTTGAGCGACTGAGTGCCGACGCACACAGCGCCGCCGCGAAGCTCAATCGCGACAGCCTCGCCTCAGCCGATGAAGCGGAGCTCATTGCCCATCTGGACCGGCAACTCTCGGTGCTCGAAAGCGAGCTTGATCGCGCCCACGTGCACGTGGACCTCGGCGAACGCGAACAGGCCATCGCGAGCCTGGCAACGGCTGCGCCACTGGAAGCAATCGTGATGGGCGACGTCGAGCGCCTTGGCACGGCCGGAGCCGCACATGTGGCTGCCGTGACCACTGCCCTCCGCCGGTCGGCGGACTCGCAGATCCTCGCCCTGGTGCTCGCGATCGTGCTGGCCACCATGGGGCTCGCCTTCGTGGCGCGATGGGTGTCTCGCACGGTTGCCCTTCCGCTCAGCGATTTGCTCGCGCAGGCGGTGGAGTTGGGAAAACGAAACGCGTCCGCACGTACACCGCCTGACTCCCTGCCGGATGACTTTCGTCCGCTCGCCGTGGCAATGAACGAGGCCGCGTTGACGCTGACGCGTGTCACGATGGCGGAGGAACGTTCCCACGAGCTGCTCGCGCGCCAGAACGTGACGCTGGAGGAGCTTCGCACACGTTCCACCGAACTCCAGGACGAGGTGGCCCTTCGTCGTCGTGCCGAGGCCGCCGCGCGCGAGGCGCGTCACAGGGCGGACGCCGCGAACCGGGCCAAGAGCGACTTCCTGGCACGCATGAGTCATGAGCTGAGGACGCCGCTCAACTCCGTGATCGGGTTTGCGAGCGTGCTGCTCAAGAACAAGGCGCAACGACTGCAGGACGGCGAACTTCAATATCTCGGGCGCATCGACAAGAATGGCCGGCACCTGCTGCATCTCATCGACAACGTGCTCGACCTCTCCAAGATCGAATCGGGGCGGATGGTGGCGGACTGCGCGCCAACGGCACTCGACGCCCTCATTCGCGACACACTGAGTGAGCTGGGTGGACGACTGTTGGCGACCGCCGATCCCGATACGCCGCCGCCGGTTGTTCTGTGTGCCGATCTCCCCGCGCCCATGGCGCTACTCACCACCGACCACCTGAAGTTGAAGCAGATGGTGATCAACCTGGTGGCCAACGCGCTCAAGTTCACGGAGCGCGGCACCGTGACGGTGCGCGTGGTGACGGATGCCGTCACGGCGGCGCCGCTGCGCATTGATGTGATGGACACCGGTCCGGGCATTCCACTCGATCGCCAGGATGCGGTGTTCGAGGCGTTTGAGCAGGAGAGCAACGAGACCGCGTCCAAGTTTGGCGGCACCGGCCTTGGCTTGGCGATCACTCGCGCGTTTGCGGACCTGCTTGGCTATCACGTGACCATCGAGAGCACGGTCGGCGTTGGCTCCACGTTCAGCATCGTGCTCGTGCCGGAAACGCGTCCTGGCGGCGGCGCGACGCGCACGGCGGGTTCGGGGCTCACGCCAGCGATGAGGACCACGCCGGTGCCGGCTCATGTCTAGATCTGTCTGGCGGTGGAGTACGGTGCGTGTCGGATTTGCCACCTGTCTCGTGCTCGGCACGCTTGCGGGGTGTTCGCACAAGTCCGACGCCATCTGGATTGGAGTCGTTGCCATGCTGAACGACGTGGACGGGTCGGAGCGCAACCTTCGCGGCGTTCGCGTGGCGGTGGACGAAGCCAATGCCGCGGGCGGCATCCAGGGCCGGCAAGTGGAAATCCGGATTCTCCGCGATAGCGGCCTTGGCGAAACTGCGGTGCGCGTCGCGCAGGCGTTCGTGACGGACAACCGTATTGTGGCAGTGCTGGGGCACGAATTCTCGAGTGCGATGCTTGCGGCCGCGCCGTTGTATGATGGCAACCTGGCGGCGGTGTCCACAGCGTCGTCGCCACTGCTCACCGGTATTTCACCCTGGGTGTTCCGCGTGGTTACGAGTGACAGCGTGCTGGGCACGGATGAGGCGCGACTGTTCGCGGCGAGGGGCTGGCGCCGAATCGCCATCCTGTACGTGAACGACGTGTATGGGCGTGGGCTTGTCGGGTCGTTCATCCCCGCCTTCCGCGCGCGAGGGGGCGAGGTGGTCAGCCGAAATCCCATCCCCGACAACGCCTCGGATTTCCAGGTCTATTTTCGCGCCTTCGACAACTCGCTGCCAGACGCGGTCTTCGTCATCTGCGGGCCAAGCGAAGCCGCGTCGTTCCTGCGGGCCGCTGCCAAACATCACCTGCGCGCGCAGGTCATAGGTGGTGATGGCTGGGGAGAATCGCTCGAGAAGAATCCGGCGGCAGCAGAGGGTGTGGTGTGGCCGGCTTCCTATGCGGCGTCGGACACGCAGCCCGCGGCCGTGGAATTCCGACGCGTCTACTTCGCGCGGTACAACGAGCAGCCGGACGCCGTCTCCGCGCTGGCACATGATGCGGCGCAATCGGTTCTCGAGGCCATTCGTCGCGGGGGAGCAACCCGCGCAGGAGTACGATCGGCACTTGCTGCGCCGGGACTGCTCGTGACGGGTACCACGGGTCCTATCGCCTTCCAACACGGCGAGCGTGTGGGTGGGGTTGGTGGCCTCATGCGCATGGTCCATGGCCGCCTGACAATGGACCAGCGGTGGGATGAGGTTAGGCGCCCGTAGCGGGAGCGCCCGTAGAGCGCCCGTAGAGCGCCCGTAGCGGGAGCGCAGTGGTCGCACTGGTCCACCGCGACTGCGTTCAGGGTTTGCCCGTGGCTCCGTCACTTTTCCAGATCAGAATCACCCCGCACATGCTGAGTCTCGCGTACTGAAGGGGCGCCGTGGCCGCCCCCGAATACAACTCGATGCCGGCGATGTCCTTTGCCGAGGGCAGGTTGATGTCGGTCAGCGCACCGTCATAGCGCAGTCCATCCACGAAGAGAGCCGGCGTGCAGGAACTGAAGACACTGACCGCACCGCGCGTGCTGTGGATCGTGTCTGCCGTCACCCGGAATCCCAGGACGTCCTTCACCAGGTCGGTGACCTTGGTGGTGTTGTGGCGGCTGATCTCGTCCTTCGTGATGAAGTGGCCCGCACCCTTTCGGCGTCGCTCTTCGAACTCGGTCATTTTCATGGAGACCTCCACCGCGCTCACGCGCATCGTATCGAGCGTTGGGGGAACGTGATCGAGGAAGTATGACAGCTTCACCGTCTCCCCCTCCCCCACCTCGATGATGCCCGATACGGGATGAAATCCGACCTTCCGGACCACGAGCAGGTATTGCCCTGCCGGCACCTGAAGGATCTGAAAACGCCCGGACGCCAGCGTCTCCACGTGCAGGCTGGATTGGAGGATGACGATACTCGCGCCCGCGATCGGGACGAGGGTGGAATCGGTGACGATGCCGTCGATGGCGCCACGGAGGGGGCCCGTTGGTGCCGGGCTTCGTTGACCTGTTTCCTGTTGCAGGGCCTGGCTGGGGGTGCTCACGCACAACTGGCCAAACAAGGCCAGGCCGGCGGCGCGCAGCAGGCGCGCTCTGACGATGGTCATGGAAAATCAAATGGACGGGCGCTGTCATGCGCGGTGGGTACGCAGTGCTCCGAGCATGACCCCGCCACCTGACCCTGGCGACACATCCGTGTTGTGAGACCCGTGCGTAGGGCCGGCCAGCGGCCCGTTCAGCGGCGGTTCAGCGGCGTGGATCGCAGGGCGGCTGCCGGCGCAGCCACGCGAGCGCGGCCTTCAGCGGCGCATCATCATCCCCGCCCCTGGCTCGGCAGCACGAGTTCGTCCGGGGCGACAGCGGGAGCAGGAGTGAGCCTCCAGCACTGAGCATGTTAGAGCTCGAGCTGGAGCTCCGAGCTCGAGC
>JBDUCM010000270.1:0-5003 GCA_040003455.1 bacterium | reverse complement strand
AAGCAACGGGGCTTCGGCCGGGCGACTCGATTGCGGCTTGGGTGTGAGGTGTAACGACGCTCCTGCCCTCTGTGTCCTCTGTGGTTCAGCAGTGCAGCTAGCCGCCGCGCTTGTGGCTGACATGCGCGCCTCGTAGATTCGCCCTACAATTCAGCGCGAACGGGACACGGAAGCCGGTGCGATGCCGGTGCGGGCCCGCCACTGCCCAGTGTCAGTCTCTTCGCCGCGTTCCGTTGCGGGCACTCTCCTTTTGGCCGGAGGTGCCCGTCATGCGTTTTGATTGCTGGTTGGCTCGTGTTGGGGCCGCGCTCGTGCTCCTGTCTGTCGTGGCGGCGTGCGCGCGTGAGGTGCCAGTGTCGCACTCCGCCGTCGCGGATGATTTCGGTGATTCCGTGGTGGTCACCACGCGCCCCAAGCGCATCGTCTCGCTCAATCCGGCCACGACCGAGCTGCTCTTCGCCATCGGGGCTGGTTCGCGCGTGGTGGGGCGGACGTCGTACGACCGGTTTCCCGACTCCGTGCGGTTCGTGCCCGACCTCGGTCCGGGCCTGCATCCGAATGTGGAAGCCGTGCTCGCTGCGCATCCGGACCTCGTGATTCTGTATGCCAGTGCCGACAACCGCGACGCGGCTCGCCGGTTGCGCGCCAGTGGCGTGCCCACCGCAGCGTATCGCGTCGATCGCATCGCCGATTTTGCGCGCGTCACGGGCGTGCTCGGTCGCCTCACCGGGGATTCGGTGGCCGCGAAGCAGACCGTCGATTCCGTACTCGCCACGCTGGCGCGCGTGCGTGCGCAAGCAGCGTCGTTGCCCAAGCCATCTGTCTTCTGGCCGCTCTGGCAATCGCCGCTCATCTCGGTGGGTGGGGGGAGTTTCCTGAACGAACTCCTCGAGATTGCTGGCGCGCGGAACGTCTTCGGCGAGTCGCCCGAGCCATCGCCGGCGGTCACCTTCGAGGAGTTGCTGCGCCGGGATCCCGATGTCGTGCTCACGGGCAACACGACACGCGCAACAATACTTGCCGATCCGAAATGGCGCACACTGCGCGCGGTTCGCGAGGGGCACATCCTGCTGATCGATTCCACGATGGTGAACGGCCCATCCGTGCGCGTGGGCATGGGCGCCGTGTCAATCGCACGACTGCTCCACCCCGCGTCCGGATTCTGATGCGGCTGTCGCGCTGGATCGTACTCTGGATCTTGCTCGTTGTCGCCGTGGCGATGGGGGTGATGTTCGGTACGCTCCAGCTTTCGCTCTCTGAAGTGTGGAACGGGCTCCTCGGCAATGGGGCGCCGATGCCGATTGCTGTCGTGCGAACGCTGCGGCTGCCGCGCGTGCTGCTCGCGGCGCTTGTTGGCGCGGGGCTCGGAGCGGCGGGCGCGGGACTCCAGGGCGCAACGCGCAACAAGCTCGCGGAGCCGTATCTCCTGGGTGTTTCAGGGGGCGCCGCCGTGGGGGCGGTGCTGGCGGTTGCGTTGCACGTGCCGTTCGGGTTCGTGCCAATCGCCGGGTTTGGCGGAGCACTCATCGCGGTTGCCCTCACGCTGCTGGTTGCGCGTGCATCCGGTGGTCGTGGCGACGCGCGCGTGATCCTCATGGCTGGCGTGGTGGTCGGCGCGTTCGCGAACGCCGCCATCATGGTGGCCATGGCCAACGCCGACGCCAACGCGGTGCGCGGGGCGCTCTGGTGGATGATGGGATCCGTGGCCGATGCCACGTGGTCACAAGTGCGCATGCTGGCCGTTTTCGTGCTCGTGGGTCTTGGCGCGCTCCTGGCCTTCGCACGTGCCATCGACGTGCTTGCGCTCGGCGAGGACACCGCCGCAGGGCTGGGCATCAACGTGAGTCGCGTGTCCCTTGGCGTGTACGTCGCCGGCGCGCTGTTGGCCGCGGGAACAGTCAGCGCCGCGGGACTCGTGGGTTTTGTCGGATTGCTGGTGCCCCACCTCGTCCGTGTAGCGGGCGCGCGAACGCATCGCGTGATCATCAGCGCTGCCGCACTCGGTGGTGCCGCGCTGGTGGTCTTCGCCGACCTCATTGCACGCGTGGCGCGTCCGCCGGCGGAATTGCCGCTCGGTGCGGTCACGGCCCTCATCGGCGTTCCTTTCTTCCTGGCGCTTTTGCGCCGGCTCGCATGATCGCCTTCCGCGACGTGAGCGTGCACTACCCCAACCGGGATCGGCCCGCGCTCAACGGCGTAACCTTCGACGCGCTGCGCGGACGCATCACTGCGGTTGTGGGGCCGAACGGCAGCGGCAAGAGCACACTGGTGCGGGCGCTTGTCGGTCGCGTTCCACTTGCCGACGGCATGATTGCACTGGATGGTGCATCCATCGCCCTGCTGGCCCGGCGCGCGCTGGCCAAACGCGTGGCCGTCGTGACGCAGCGGGAGGAGCAGGCCTTTCCGCTGAGTGTTCGCGAGTACGTCGCATTGGGCCGCTATCCGCATCTCGGCTTGCTGCGCGGCGCCGCGACCTCGGATTACAACGCGATCAACCGCGCCATTGCGCTGACGGAGACGGGCACATTCCTCGATCGTCCCGTTACGGAATTGTCGGGTGGCGAGTGGCAACGCGTGCGGCTGGCGCGCGCGCTCGCCCAGGGCGGTGACGCGGTGGTACTCGACGAACCCACCACCTTTCTCGATGTCGGTCACGAGATGGCGATCTTCGAGCTCCTGAGCCGCCTTGCCGCCGATGGCCAGGCCGTGCTGCTCGTGAGCCATCAGCTCAACCTGGTGGCGCGATTTGCGGAACACATCGTCCTCCTGCACGAGGGGCGCGTTGCGGCGGCCGGCACGCCCAACGCCGTCATGCAGGGGTCGGTACTCGAGCGCGTTTACGCCTGGCCACTCGTGGTCACACGCGATCCTGCCGTGGGGGCACCGTCGCTCGTCCCGCTGCGGACCCGCCCTCGGGGCGAGCGCCCTTTGTAGTCACGGCGTCAAGTGACGCGGGGCCGCGATTACCTTTCATGATGGCCATTCTCGCCACCGACGCTGTTGTGCTACACGCGTTCGACTATCTCGAGTCATCACGCATCTTCCGCATGGTGACCCGCGATGGCGGCGTTCGGAGCGTTCTTGCCAAGGGAGCGCGCCGGTCGTCGCGGCGGTTCGGGAGTGCGCTGGACCTGTTCGCGCAGGGTACGGCGCAACTCTACGCCAAGCCGGGCCGCGACCTGGATACGTTGAGTGGATTCGACGTCCTGCTCGCGCGGTCCGCGCTCGGCGAAGACCTGGGCCGGTTCTGCGGCGCGTCTGCCATCGCTGAGCTCACGCTGCGCTTTGGGCGTGACGCCGCCGACAGCGGATTGTTCGACGCCGTCGTGAGCGCGCTCGATGCCCTCGCGTTGGCAACGGGCGACGAGACGATTGCGGCGACGCTCGCGAGCGCGTGGCGCATCGTGTCCGAGCTCGGCTTCGCACCCGCCGTGGACATCTGCGGCGAGTGTCACGCGGACCTGCCCGCCGATGCGACGGTGATGTTCACGCATCGCTCCGGTGGCGCGTTGTGCCAGCGGTGCGGCCGGCTTGCGCCGTCGGGCCGAGTGTTGCCGCCGGAGGCGCGTGATGCGCTGCGCGGCTTTCTCGTTGGCGACGCCGGTGCTCCGCTGGGCGATGCGGCCGCGCGTGCGCATCAGCGGCTGTTGCGCGAGTTTCTTGCCGAGCACCTTACCGACGGTCGGCCGTTGCGCGCCTTCGAGTTGTGGGAGGAGCAGCGATGGTAGGTGCGTCTGTGGGGGGCGCATGATACTCGGGACGGCTGGCCACATCGATCATGGCAAGACGTCGTTGGTGCGCGCGCTCACGGGGGTGGATACCGACCGGCTGCCGGAAGAGAAGCGGCGCGGCATCACGATCGAACTCGGATTCGCGCCATTGTCGCTGGACGGTGTGGGGCAGGTGGGCATCGTCGATGTTCCGGGTCACGAAGCATTCGTGCGCACGATGGTCGCGGGCGCGACGGGAATTGACTTCGCGTTGCTTGTTGTCGCGGCCGATGCCGGCGTCATGCCCCAGACGCGCGAACATCTCGCGATCCTGTCCCTGCTTGGTGTGCGGGGCGGCGTGGTGGCCATCACGAAGCGTGACCTGGTGGATGAAGAATGGTTGTCGCTTGTACATGACGACGTCGCCTCGGCGATAGCGGGAACATCGCTGGAGGGCGCGGTTGTGGTGCCGGTGTCGTCCACCACGGGCGAGGGACTCGACGCGTTGCGGGTGGCGCTTGCCGGTGCCGCCCAGGCGGTTCCGCGGCGTTCATCACTCGACCTGTTCCGGCTGCCCATCGATCGCGCGTTCACCATGAAGGGCACGGGCACCGTGGTGACGGGAACGGTGTGGTCCGGTTCGCTCGCCCGGGACGCGGCGATCCGGCTGCTCCCCGCGGACGTGGTGGTTCGGGTGCGCGGTCTACAGTCGCACGGGCGAGCGGTGGACGTGGTACATGCGGGTGACCGAGCTGCCATCTCGCTCGCAGGCGTAGCGCTTGACGACATCCATCGCGGCAACGTGCTGGTTCAGGGTGACGCATGGAAGACGGGTCGCGTATTGCGCGCCCAGTTGGAGCTGAGCGAGGGCCTCGACGTCACGCTGGGGCCACGGTCGCGGGTGCGCCTGCATCTGGGCACCAGCGAAGTGGGGGCGCGTCTGGTGGTGCGCGAGGGGGCGTTGGCGCCGGGCGCGCGGGTGTCCAGCCGCATTGTGCTCGACGAGCCGATCGTTGCTCGGGCTGGCGATCGCTTCGTGCTGCGCATGGCGTCACCAGTTGCCACCCTGGGCGGGGGGGTGGTGACGGATCCATTCGCGCCGCTGCGCGCGCGACCGTGGCCCATGGAGCCGGTGGATCCGGCGCGGAGCCTTGCGCTGGTCCTGGACGAGGCGGGCGCGCGCGGCGTGAACCTGAGTGAATTGCCGGTTCGGTTGGGGGTACCGGTAGAGCAGTGCGCCGAGCTGGCAGGTGCGGCGTGGCGGGTGGGGGACAGGATTCTGGCAACGACGAC
>JBDUCM010000269.1:0-5029 GCA_040003455.1 bacterium | reverse complement strand
GCGTGGATGATCTCGCGCGCCATGGTGTTCGAAAGCGCCACATCACTCCCCACGTTCAAGCCCAGCCAGACATCGGCCCACTGCGCGGATGAGGTGCGCCGAGGGTCCATGACGTAGAGGCGTGCGCCGTTCTTGATTCCCTTCAACAGGTGATGGAACCAGATCGGATGGGCTTCACGCGCGTTCGAGCCCCAGAGGAACACCACATCGGTGTCCTCCACCTCTTCATATGAGCTGGTGCCGCCACCGGCACCAAAGACTGTCGCCAGACCGACGACGCTAGGAGCGTGTCACGTCCGGTTGCAGCTGTCGATGTTATGCGTTCCGAAAGCCACGCGCGCGAGCTTCTGCGCGACGAAGTTCATCTCGTTCGTGGACTTCGAGCAGCTGAAGATCCCGAGCGAGTTCGGGCCGTGTGCGTCGAGATTGCGACGAAAGCCCTCGGCCGCCCGGTCGAGCGCCTCGTCCCAGCTGGCGGGACGCAGTTGGCCGTTGTCACGGACCATCGGCTCGGTGAGACGGACGTAGGATTTCGGCGCCTTCCGACGCGTGCGGGGTGCTGTCATACCGTAATTCTCCGTTGAGATCGGACTGCAATACCCGGAGAATGCGCATGAGATCGCGTTCCGGCAACCGCCTTCGGAATGGGGGTTTCGGCCGCCAGCCTATCGAATGCTGACCGTGCTCGTCCGCAGTACGGTGTTGATGGTGAAATAGATGGTCTGGCCAGCCCCAGCTTGAATGGGACCGGTGGAGGCACGCCCATTTCCGCCAATGGGGGTCGCGACGACCCGAAAGTCCGTGCCTTTCGTGAAGGAGTCGCTGAAATAGAACGACTTGGACGACAACCCGGTGACGGTGCCCACGCGGGTTGGCAGCCCATCGCTCACGGCGTACACGTCCATGTCGGCGTAGTTGTCGTTCTTCACGACGAGCCCGATGGCGTTCCCTTGCTCCGGGCTCACGTCAAAGGGACTGCCGGAACGGCAAGCCGTCGCACCGAGCGACAGCACGGCACAAAGAGCGAAAATGACGGTGCGCGGGCGAATCATGTCGTACGACCTCGAGTGTGGGTTGCCGGATGCGAACGAGTACCGGTAATGCATCGGGGATGCCACCTGACACCATTGCGGCCTTCTCGTGGCGAGTCCCATCTTCCGCGTGTCGCGGCGGGAATCTCGACGCCGAGTTCGACACTCCCCTGCCTCAACCCGGAGTCCGCCGTGCCACTCGTCATCGACCGGCTGTCCAAGACCTACCCGAACGGGGTTCGCGCGCTCAACAGCGTTTCGTTGACCATTCCGACCGGGATGTTCGGCCTGCTCGGACCGAATGGCGCGGGGAAATCCACGCTGATGCGAACCATCGCCACGCTACAGCTCCCGGACTCCGGCTCCATTCGTTTCGGTGACATCGATGTGGTGGCAAACCCCGAAGAGGTTCGCAAGGTGCTCGGCTATCTCCCCCAGGAGTTTGGCCTCTATCCGAACCTCTCGGCAGAAATGGTCCTGGATCACTTCGCCACCTTGAAGGGGGTGGTGGACGGGCGCGAGCGAAAGGAGCTGGTGAAGGCGCTGCTGCAACAGACAAACCTCTACGATTCACGCACGAAGCGCGTTGGTGGATTTTCCGGTGGGATGAAGCAGCGTCTTGGCATCGCCATCGCGCTGGCCGGAAGCCCCAGACTCATCATTGTGGACGAACCCACCGCGGGACTCGATCCCACCGAACGGCACCGTTTCCTCAACCTGCTGGCAGAAATCGGAAGCGAGATCGTTGTGATTCTCTCCACGCACATTGTGGAGGATGTGCGCGAACTCTGCCACAACATGGCAATCATCGATCACGGTGAGGTGGTGCTCACTGGCGATCCGGCCGTCGTGCTCGACGCGATGCGTGGTCGTATCTGGAAGAAGGCCGTGTCAAAGTCGGAACTGGATGCCATGGCACGGGACTTCGACCTCATTTCCTCACGTCTCGTGGCCGGACGGCCAACGGTGCACGTGTACAGTGAGTCGTCGCCGGGCGAGGGGTTCGTGCAGGCCGAAGCGAGCCTGGAGGATGTGTACTTCCATCGCCTCAAGTCGCACGGACAGACCGTGGAGGCCTGACCGATGTTCTGGCCCATCTTCCTGTTCGAGCTGCGCTATCAGCTCCGCCGGCCGTCAACGTACCTGTACTTCGCCATCCTCTTTCTTCTCGCGTTCGCATTCATCAGCTCCGACGTGGTGGAGATTGGTGGCGGGGTTGGCCGAGTGATGAAGAACGCGCCCTTCACCATCGCGCAGACGATGCTCATCCTGACCGCGATTGGTCAGGTCATTACCTCCGCACTCGTCGGCACGGCCGTTCTGCGCGATTACAACATGAAATCGCACGAGTTGCTGTTCTCCACCTCCATCAGCAAGGTAGGCTACCTGGGCGGACGATTCGCCGGTGCGCTCGTCGTGATGATGCTCGTGTATACCGCCATCCCACTGGGCACGATCGTCGGAACGCTGATGCCGTGGGTGGATCACGAGAAGTTGGCGGCCTTCCACGCGTGGTCGTATGTGTCGCCATTTTTTGTGTTGCTCCTGCCCAACCTGGTGTTCATCTGCGCGTTGTTCTTCGCGGCCGGCGTACTCACGCGCAATCAGCTCGCCATCTACACACTCGGCATCTTCCTGCTGGTGTTGGACACCGTGGCCGGTGAGCTCCGCAAGAATCTCGACAGCTTCAAGGTCACGGCGCTCACCGATGTCCTTGGCCTCAGTACCTTCGAGGTGACGACTCGGTATTGGACGGTGATCGAGAAGAATTCGCTCACGGTGCCGCTCGCGAGCTACATGCTTCTGAACCGTGCGATGATTCTTGGCCTGGCGGTGGCGCTCCTCGCGGCAGCGTACGCCGGATTTCGCTTCGATGCCATGCCACGGTCCCTGTGGAAGCGACGCAGGAAGAACGCGCCGGACGTCGTGGAGACCAAAACCAGGCTGCTCGACATTCCGGCAACGCACAACCGGTTCGACGGCGCAGCGCGCCGGCGTGAACTCGCCAGCCTGATCCGCTTCACCTTCGCCACCACGATCAAGGACATCCCGTTCCTCACCATCACGGTCATCGGCATGGTGAACGTGTTCATGAGCTCATGGTACGCGGACAGCTTCTATGACACCAAGCTGTACCCGGTCACGTACAACATGGCGGAGACGATCACGGGCGCCTTCGGCATCTTCTTCCTCATCCTCATCACCGTGTACAGCGGTGAACTCGTGTGGCGCGAGCGAACGATCAAGGCCGATCAGATCGTCGATGCCCTCCCGGTGCCATCCGCATACGCCATCGCCGGCCGGTTGCTTGGTTTCCTTGGCGCGCTGGCCATGCTGCTCGGCGCGTGCGCATTGACGTCGATCTTTGTACAGACGCTGAAGGGGTACACCAACTTTGAACTGCCGTTGTACCTGCGCTTCCTCTTCCTCACAGAGTACCCCAGCCTCATTCAGCTCACGTTGCTCGCGTTCTTCGTCCATACGATGATCAACAACAAGTACGTGGGTCACTTCGTGATGCTCGTGCTCTTCGTGGGACTGCCCGTGCTGGTGAACCTGGGCCTCGAACATCGGCTGCTGCAGTTCGGTCGTACGCCCGGTTTCACGTATTCCGACATGAACGGCTTCGGCAACTATGCCGGCAAGATCTCGTGGTATACAGGTTACTGGCTGGCGTTCGGATTGCTGCTGGCGGTGGTGGCGGCGGTGTTCTGGGTCCGCGGCACCGAGAGCACCATGCGATTTCGTACCGCCACGGCCAGGGGGAGGCTTACCCGTCGCGTGATCATCTCGGGCGCAACGTTCGCCGTGCTCACGCTACTCCTCGGCGGCGCCGTGTACTACAACTCGGACGTGCTCAATCGGTACGATACCAAGGCGGAGCGACGCACGCTCCAGGGCGACTACGAGCGCACCTTCAAGAAATATGCGACGCTTGTGCAGCCACGCATTACCGACGTGAGCGCGAAGGTCGACCTCATGCCCGAACAACTCGCGTTCAAGCTGGGAGGCACCTATACGATCGTGAACACGCGCCAGCGTCCGATCGACACCTTGTATGTGAGCCTGCTCCCGCTCAGGCAATACGCGCCCAACATCGGGCTCGACTCCATGCGCTTTAGCCGCAACGCGACGCTGCTGTCCATCTCGGATTCAACGCGCGGCGTCTTCATCTATCGCCTGGCGGCGCCGCTCGTGCCGGGCGACACCATCCGGCTCGGCTTCGGCATCCACTATGGCGCTCACGGCTTCGCGAATGGCGCCATGAACAATGACATCGCCGGCAACGGGACGTTCCTGAACAGCAGCTACATGCCGTCGCTGGGCTACGACGAAGGCGCCGAGATCACCGACGACGATGAACGGAAGAAGGCGAAGCTGCCGCCACGCGACCGCATGCATCCCATCACGGATACCGCCGCATACATGAACAATGAGTTCACCAGCGACGCCGACTGGGTGAGCTTCGACGCCGTGGTGAGTACGGCCCCCGACCAGATCGCGCTCGCACCAGGCTACCTCCAGCGAGAATGGACGGAGGGTGGCCGCCGCTATTTTCACTACAAGACGGAAGCCAAGATCGCGAAATTCTTCTCGTTCCTCTCGGCTAAGTACGCCGTGAAACGGGACCAATGGCCCGGCGCCAACGGCAGCGCTCCCGTGGCTATCGAGATCTATTATCAGCCCGGTCACGAGTACAACCTCGCCCGCATGACGTCGTCGGTGAAGAAATCGCTGGACTACTACACGGCAAACTTCACCCCGTACCAGTTCCGGCAGGTTCGCATTCTCGAGTTCCCTCGCTACGCCACCTTCGCGCAGTCATTCCCGAACACCATTCCCTACTCGGAAGGCATCGGTTTCATCACGAAGGTGGGCACGGAAGACGAGGACATCGACATGCCCTTCTTCGTGACCGCACATGAAGTGGCACATCAATGGTGGGGGCACCAGGTCATCGGCGCCGACGTGCAAGGCGCCGCCATCATGGTCGAATC
>JBDUCM010000109.1:0-17150 GCA_040003455.1 bacterium | reverse complement strand
CGCCAGCCTCGGCGCGCACCACGAACCTGTCCTGCGGGCCCGCGCGCGCATTGTAAACCGATCTGATCACGCCGCGAATCGCGTCACGCATGTCTACCACTGATTGACGTGTGACGTGACCCGGCCAGAATGCGTTCCGTCCGAACAAAGGCGCACCAGCATCCGATCAAGGCGCGACGCGGGCTGAAAGATCCGAGCCTTGACGGGGCAAGCACGGAATAGCAACTGAACGCAGCACGACTTGGCCTGATCGAACAAGGCAAGGACGCAAACAATGCGAAATAGCCGCCAGTCAAGGCTGGGTACTGGCGCGGTGAAGCGCGCCTCGCGGCGGCCGAAGTCAGGCTCTCGCCGGTTAATGCGCGACTTGCGGCGATCAGAGTAGGCCAGGTGCTGATCCAGGCGTGAGTTGTCGCGGCGAATGCCAGCCGGACAACAATCGACGTGAGACTTTCACTGGTCAAAGCGTGAGTTGTCCCGGCGAATGCCAGCCGGACAACAATCGACGTGAGACTTTCACTGGTCAAAGCGTGAGTTGTCGAGGAGAATGCCGGCCCTACAACGCTAAAAGTGAGACGTTCGCTGATCAAGGTGAGACTTTCACTGACCAAAGTGAGACTTTCACTGATCAAAGTGAGACCTGGTGTGAAGAAGCCGCGACTCGTACCGGTCAGCACACACCCATCAGCGATAGGCGCGAGCCACACGCCAGGCAACACACGCCGCAGGCCGCTCAACCCGGGACGGGCACTGCGTGACTTGGCGGGACCGGCGGGCAATGCAGGCCAACCAGCGATTCAAGCGAAACGGACGCTGCGCGCCGCGCGCGAAATGGCGAATTGGGCGCACCGCACGTCGCCGGACGTGCACTGCATCTCGCTGCTGACGCCCCTCAACCTGTTCGCTGCGCGCCAAACGACGGCTGCCGCGGGCCACACATGAACGGTGCCGTGACAAACGCCGGGTGAAGTCGGCGGCACATCGGCGGGCTTCCCCAGACCGTCAAAAGGGATCGGCTGACGGTCGCATGCTGGAGCCACCACGCCGCGCGAACCGTCCCACACGCTCCGGGAGCCATCCCTGACGAATTTCCGCCGCCATGTCCCCTGGCCGGGGTCACCCCCCGTTTCGCGCGAACCCCGCCTGCCCGACACGAACCCGACCCAGGGAACCTGTCGCGGCGCAGGTGTTCAACGAGGTATCCTTCGCCACGCACAAGTCCGCGGACGTTCCTCCATTCCTGCTCGAACAACCAATGAAGACACGCATCGGCTACCTCGTACTTCTTCTCGCGCTTTCGGGCGCACCGCTTGCCGCCCAACGCGGCGGTGGCGGCGGCGGCGGTGGGCGGGGTGGTGGAACAGGCGATCGCAACCTGCAGCGCACCAGTACCCCGGACATTCCCTCGGGCAGCGATATCGACAAGCTCGACCCGATCGCCATGCTGGTGGCCAACCAGAAGGATCTGGGACTCACAGCGGATGACATCGGCAAGCTATCGGGCATGGATTCCGAGCTGATGCGCGTTACCAAGGCGTCGCTGCGAACAGTCGATTCAGTCCACACCGCCCTCAAGGCCGCCGCCGAGTCGCCGGATTCCCGTGGCGCAATTCGCGAAACCATGGCGGTGTACAACAAGGCGGTGTCGGACATCAGGACGCTGGATGACGATGCGAGCAAGCGCGCGCTCGCACTGCTCACCGGCGATTCGCAGAAGAAGGCCGAACAGCTGATTCAGAAGCGGCGTGAGGAGTTCGACCACGTGACGAAGACGAAGCGGCCGGATTAGTGGCGGGCCGCGACGCGGCATCACTCACATAGACGATCACTCGCACATCGTTCGGCTCACCATCGGGTGCGAGTGACACATAGGCGTACCGCACCTCGCCGCGCGTCGCATGGCGAACCAGCTTCTCCTTTGCGACACTTGGCGCGAGGTCGTTGCGCAACCACAATGCGCGGAAGGCGTCACTCTCCTCCGCCAATCGCGCCACAAACCCCTGCCATCCGTCATCGGCAATGAAGCTGGCGGTGGCCGCGCGAAACTGCGCCACTGCCGACTCGCAGACGTCGTCCCACTCCACGAACAACGTCCGCCACTCGGGATCGAGCAGAAGGCGCGACAACACATTGTGCGCCGGCCAGTCCAGGGCTGAAAACGCACCAAACACAGTACGCGCCGCATCGTTCTGGTAAAGCACATCCCAGCAGCCATTCACCACGTACGCTGGGTGCGGGTGCAAGCCGTCAACCAACGCCGCGACGGTCGGACTTGCACATCGCGTAATCGGGCTGGGCGCGTCAACGCGTGCCGCGGCCGCAAGCAGCGTGAGGTGCGCACGCTCCACCTCGGCCAGGCCGAGCGCGTCCGCAATGGCATCCAGCGTGGAGGGCGACACGCGCACGGGCCGGCCCTGCTCGAGCCAGGTATACCATGTCACGCTGATGCCCGCCGCCTGCGCTACTTCCTCGCGGCGTAACCCTGCCACGCGCCGCCGCGGTGTGCGCGCACCCGCACCAACCGTCGCGCGATTTCGCATGCGCCGGAGAAATGCGCCGAACGCGCGGCCAGGCAGGTCGAAGGTAGTAGTACGGATACCAGTATCAGCAGTTGGCTTGTTGCGCATCGTCCGCCCTGCGTGGATTGGAGGCGACTCTCGTTGCTGTCTCTCACTACAGATTACAGAGGAAGATATGAGTGCGCTCGCGACAATTCGACGACTGGACTACACGATCATCTTTGCGCGCGACATGACGCGCATGCGCGACTTCTATGAACGCATCATGCATTTCCCGATCGATCATGAGCTCGGGCCGCAATGGGTGGCATATCGTATTGGCGAGAACATACTCACGCTGACCGGGCGCGGCCTTCTCTTTCATGACGAACCGACCCCCGCTGGTGCGCTGTCGGTCCAGCTGGCCTTCCGTGTTGCGCTCGCGGACGTTGATCGTTGCGCCGCGGAGTTGGCGGCCGTCGGCGTAACGCTGGAGCTGCCGCCCACCGACCAGCCATGGGGGCACCGAACGGTGTTCTTCCGGGACCCCGACGGCAACGTCGTCGAGATCTTCGCGGACACCGAGCCCCGGTTGTCCTTGTGAAACCCTTGTGCGACTGGCTGCCATATCGAATGCGGCCCTTACGCACGCCGTCGTAACGTCAAAGCGCAGTCACGGAGCCTCGTGACTGCGCTTCTCGCATCGGACGGCACAATGCTCGACCTGCTCTACATCATCGGCACCCTCGCCTTCTTCGCGCTGATGCTGGCGTATGTCGCCGGCTGCGAATATCTCGGCCGCGCGACACACGCTGGCGAACCTGGCACCGGCCCGCAGCCATGAACGCTGATGCAATCGTCGCCCTGCTGGTGTCGTTGGTCGTGCTCGTCTACCTGATCTACACGCTCCTGCGGCCGGAGAAGTTCTGATGACCATGAATGGGTGGTTACAGATCCTCCTGTTCAGTGTCGCCGTGCTCGCCCTGGCAAAACCGCTTGGCCTCTACCTCGTCGCGGTCTACGACGGCCGCGTGCGGTGGCTCGCTCCGCTGGAGCGCGCCTTCTACCGGCTCTCGGGCATCCATCCCGATGAGGACCAGCACTGGACTCGCTACGCGAGCTCCATGCTGTTGTTCAGTCTCGCGACCATGCTGCTCACGTACGGTGCGCTGCGCCTCCAGGGCGTGCTGCCCCTGAACCCACAGACCCTCGTAGCTGTCACCAGCCGGCAAGCCTTCGAGACCGCGGCGTCGTTCACCACGAACACCAACTGGCAGTCGTACCCGGGCGAAACGACGATGTCGTACTTCTCCCAGATGACGCAGCTGGCCTTTCACAACTTCGTCTCGGCCGCGGTGGGCATGGCCATCGCCGTGGCCGTGGTTCGTGGACTCTCCCGTCGGTCCGCTGGAAAGCTCGGCAACTTCTGGGCAGACCTCGTGCGCGGCACGCTGTATGTCCTGCTGCCATTGTCGCTCGTGTTGTCACTCTGCTTCGTGCAGCAGGGGGTCATCCAGAACTTCAAGCCGTATCTGAACATCAGCACGCTCGAGGGGGCGAAGCAAACAATCGGGATGGGTCCGGTGGCCAGTCAGGAAGTGATCAAGCAACTGGGCACCAACGGAGGCGGTTTCTTCAACGCGAACAGCGCGCATCCCTACGAGAACCCGACGCCCTGGTCCAACTTCTGGGCAATGATCCTGATCTTCGCCATCCCGTCCGGACTGGTGTGGATGTTCGGGCGCATGGCCGGCAATGCGAAACATGCATGGTCGATCTGGACGGCGATGTTCCTGCTCTTCTTTGGCGGTGTCTCCACTGCCTATTGGGCCGAGTCCCGTGGAAATCCCGTGCATGTGGCCCGTGGGGTGGACGTCGTCGCCAACGACGGGCAATCGGGCGGCAACATGGAAGGCAAGGAGGTGCGCTTCGGCATCGCCAACTCCGTGCTGTTCGCAACAGTCACAACGGACGCGTCGTGCGGAGCCGTGAACTCGATGCACGACTCCTTCACGCCGCTCGGCGGCCTGGTGCCGCTCCTCAACATCCAACTCGGTGAGGTGGTGTTCGGTGGAGTGGGAGCAGGGCTCTACGGCATGCTGGCCATGGTCGTGCTCACCGTGTTCATCGCCGGCCTCATGGTCGGGAGAACTCCCGAATACCTGGGAAAGAAGATCCAGGCGCGTGAAGTCCAGATGGTCATGCTCTTCGCCTTGCTCTCCTCACTCATCATCCTCGGTGCTACGGCGGTGTCTGTGGTGCTGCCGGCCGGACTCGCAGGGCTGAACAACAGTGGGCCGCACGGCTTCTCCGAAATGCTGTACGCATACAGCTCGGCCTTCGGCAACAACGGCAGCGCATTCGCCGGCCTCACCGGTTCCACCACGTTCTACAACACGATGCTCGGCGTCACGATGTTGTTCGGCCGCTTCGCCCTGATCGTGCCACTGCTGGCACTCGCCGGCTTCATGGCTGAGAAGAAGATCGCCGTCGAATCGGCCGGAACATTTCCGGTCTCCGGTCCCCTGTTCGTCGTGCTGCTCATCGGCGTGATCCTCATCGTCGGTGCGCTCACCTTCTTTCCCGCCCTCGCACTCGGACCCATCGTCGAGCACCTCCTGATGGGCACCGGGAGGCTCTTCTAGATGACGACGCAGAGACGACCCCTGTTCGATCCGCCCATCGTGCGGCGCGCCATGCGCGACGCGTTTGCCAAGCTTGGTCCTCGGCACATGGTACGGAATCCGGTGATGTTCGTGGTACTCATCGGCAGCGTGCTCACCACGCTCGTGCTGTTTCGCGACCTCGCCGACGGCAAGGGGGATGTGGGCTTTACAGTGCAGCTCGCGCTCTGGCTCTGGTTTACCGTGCTGTTCGCCAACTTCGCCGAAGCGATGGCGGAGGGACGCGGCAAGGCACAGGCGGATTCTCTACGGAAGTCGCGCACGGAAACCACCGCCAAGCGACTCATCTCGCCAAATGATCGTACCGCCACCGAGATCACACCGGCGCCATCACTCCGACGTGGCGACCTCGTGCTCTGCCTGCCGGGTGACGTCATCCCCAGCGACGGCGAAGTCGTGGAGGGTGTGGCGTCGGTGGACGAGTCGGCCATCACCGGTGAATCGGCGCCAGTAGTGCGTGAGAGTGGCGGAGACCGCTCGGCAGTCACAGGTGGCACCAAGGTGTTGTCAGACTATCTCGTCATCCGCATCAGCGCGAACCCGGGCGAGACATTCCTGGATCGCATGATCGCGCTCGTGGAAGGTGCATCGCGACAGAAGACCCCCAACGAGATCGCACTCACGATTCTGTTGAGCGGACTGACCATCATCTTCCTGCTGGCCGTGGTGACGCTCCAACCGTTCGCCATCTATAGCGGAGCACCAGTCGCGATTCCCGTCTTGATCGCACTACTGGTATGTCTCATCCCAACGACCATCGGCGGCCTGCTGTCAGCCATCGGCATTGCCGGCATGGACCGGATGATCCAGCAGAACGTCATCGCGATGAGTGGCCGCGCCGTGGAAGCAGCGGGCGACGTGAACACGCTGCTCCTCGACAAGACCGGCACCATTACGCTTGGGAATCGGCAGGCATCGGAATTCATACCGGTGAACGGGGTGGAACTGGACGACCTGGCCGATCGCGCGCAGCTCTCGTCGCTTCCAGACGAGACTCCGGAAGGCCGCAGTATCGTGGTGCTTGCCAAGGAGAAGTTCGGCCTGCGCGCGCGCGACGCGTTCGGAATGGAATTCGTGCCCTTCAGTGCGATGACGCGCATGAGCGGCGTGAACGCACGCGGCCACGAAGTGCGGAAGGGGGCGGGTGATTCCGTCGTGCGGTGGGTGAACGAGAATGGCGGCATCGTGCCATCCGATCTCGACACCATCGTGAGCGGCGTCGCCCGAGCGGGCGGCACGCCGCTCGTTGTCGCCGAGCGGCGGGGGGGCGCTCCTGCCCGTGTGCTGGGCGTGATCTACCTCAAGGATATCGTGAAGGGAGGGATGCGCGAGCGATTCGATCGGCTGCGCGCGATGGGGATTCGCACCGTGATGATTACCGGTGACAACCCGCTCACCGCGGCAGCGATCGCGCAGGAGGCAGGCGTCGATGACTTCCTCGCGGAGGCAACGCCTGAGGACAAGATGGCGCTGATCAAGCGCGAGCAGAACGGCGGCAAGCTCGTGGCCATGACGGGCGACGGCACCAACGATGCGCCCGCACTCGCGCAGGCGGACGTGGGCGTGGCGATGAACACCGGCACCCAGGCGGCGAAAGAGGCGGGCAACATGATCGACCTCGATTCCAATCCCACCAAGCTCATTGAAGTGGTGGAGATCGGAAAGCAGTTGCTGATGACGCGCGGCTCGCTCACGACGTTCTCCATCGCGAACGACGTCGCCAAGTACTTCGCGATCATTCCCGCAATCTTCGTCGCGACATATCCGCCGCTCCAGGCGTTGAACGTCATGCGACTGCATTCGTCGCAATCCGCAATCCTGGCGAGCGTGATCTTCAACGCCCTCATCATCATCGCACTCATTCCCCTGGCGCTGCGCGGTGTGAAATACCGTCCGGCACCGGCTGTCACCATCCTGCGCAGAAATCTCTTCGTCTACGGCGTGGGCGGGCTCGTTGTGCCATTCGTCGGCATCAAGCTGATCGACATGCTGCTCGTGCTCACCCGTCTTGTCTGAGGATCGTCCCATGCTTCGCAAACAGCTTCGGCCCGCTCTCGTCATGACGCTCATGCTCTGCGTCCTTACCGGAGTGATCTATCCAGGCATCGTCACTGGCCTGGCGCAGGCGCTCTTTCCATGGCAAGCCAATGGCTCACTCGTGAAAGTGAAAGGCACGGTCGTGGGGAGTGCACTCATCGGACAGCCCTTCACGCAGCCCTGGTACTTCCACCCTCGGCCATCGGCTGCCGGCGCCGGCTACGATGCCACGGCGTCCAGCGGCACCAACAAGGGCCCGACGGACGCCAAACTGGCGGACACACTCATCGCGGGTGCGATCGACAGCGCGATCACGCGTGATCATGTCGTCAAGGGCCGGATTCCCGGCGACATGGTGACCTCGTCCGCGTCAGGACTCGATCCGGATATCTCGCCGGCCAACGCGCAACTACAGGTAGCGCGCGTGGCGGTCGCGCGTGGTGTTCCCGTCGCGACTGTCCATGACCTCGTGAGTGCGCACACGCAAGGACGGCAGTTCCACGTCTTCGGAGAACCGCGCGTCAACGTGCTCTTGCTCAATATCGCGCTCGACAGCGCGTTCACGCGGCCGGCGAAATAGCAGCCGCCTCCGCTTCAATCGGTCACACTCCATCTCGCGGTCATCCGCATATGTCTTCCACTCACCTGTCCGGCCTCGCGACAATCGCCCTTCTCTCTCTTGCGGTCACGCCGGCAACGCACGCACAACAACCCCAATCGACGCAGTCGCCCGACTCCGTGAAGCCGGCCATCGCGCCATTCTCCACGGCCGACTGGACCTGGCTCAACGGAAACAGTCGACAGAAGGAATCGGTACTCGACGGCAAGTACTTTACCGGCGAGTTCCGCGCCGATATCTCGTATATCGGAGACTTCAATCATCCGAAGGATCACACGCTCGCTGGCACGAGCGAGAGTGGCCGTACCAGCGAAGTACAGGTACAGCAGCTCGGCATTGGTGGCGACTTTCACGCGGGCAACGCGCGCGGCCGAGTGATGACTCAATTCGGTATGTATAGCACCATGACACCGCGCAACGACGCGAGCCCTGCCCGCGGACAGTGGCAGATGGCCGATGCCTACCGGTACCTGTCGGAAGCATATGGTGGATACCATTTCGACAAGATGCACGGCATCAACGTGGACGCCGGCATCTTCATGTCGTACGTGGGCTTGTTCAGCTACTACAATTTCGACAATTGGGCCTATCAGCCGTCGTATGTCTCGTCGAACACACCGTGGTTCTTCAACGGGATCCGGCTTCAGTTCTTCCCTACCGAGAATCTGAAGATCGAGCCCTGGATCGTGAACGGCTGGCAGTCCTACGGCATGTTCAACGAGCAACCGGGGCTGGGTGCCCAGGTCCTGTATCGGCCCATGAGCCGGGTGTCGGTTCTGTCGAACAACTACTACGGCGCCGACTGGCTGGGTATCCCGGATCGCAAGCGGATGCACAGCGACAACAGCATCGAGGTCAAGTATCTCGACGACCCCAGGTCACTGTGGAGCAAGGGCGCATTGTCGCTCACCGTTGACGGCGGCTGTGAGTGGGGTGGAGGCGTGAGCTGCACCGGTGGATCAGATCCACAACAGAGCTTTGCCGGATTCATGCTCTACAATCGGGCGTGGTTCAACGAGGACAAGTTTGCGGTCACCGTTGGGGGAGGGGCCATGAACAACCCCGGACGATATCTCGTGCTGGTTCCACCCATCAATGGGGCAACAGCCGTCTCGGGCACGCCCTACTTCACGGCGAACCCGGGTGATCCATTCCATGCGTGGGATGCCTCCATCACCTTCGACATGATGCCCGATCAGTTCACGACCTTTCGCATGGAGCTCAACCATCGCGAATCAAGCGTGCCGTACTTCGCCGGCCCCGGCGGCATCACGCCGGCGGGCGGCAACACCGGTTCACCAGCGTCGGTGGTCGCGGGATTCACGCCGGACCTTCGGAAGACGGAAACACGAATCAATGTCGCGCTGCTCGTCAAACTGTAGACGAGGCGCGCGACACTAGTGGACGCCAGGACACCCGTTGACGGCAACGTCGCGCACCCGAGACCAGACGGTTCCGACTTTCTCGAACTGGTCAAGCGGAAGGAGCGCGGCAAGTTGAAGCTGTACATCGGATCCGCGGCGGGTGTCGGCAAGACGTATCGCATGATAAACGAGGCGCACGATCTTGCCCGCCGCGGCATCGACGTCGTGATCGGGTTCGTCGAGACGCACAAGCGGGAGGACACCGAGGCGCAACTGCGGGACATCGAAGTCGTCCCGCGACAAAAAATCGACTATCGGGGGGTCACCCTGGAAGAAATGGATGTGGATGCCGTCGTCGCGCGGCATCCTCAGGTGGCGGTCGTCGACGAACTGGCCCACAGCAACGTACCCGGTGTTCGCCACCGCAAGCGCTGGGAAGACGTACAGGAATTGCTCGACGAAGGAGTCAACGTCATCTCGGCACTCAACGTCCAGCACCTCGAATCGCTCAACGACATTGTTGCGTCGACGCTTGGCGTCACGGTTCGCGAGACCGTTCCGGACTGGGTGGTCGCGTCGGCGGACCAGGTGATCAACCTCGACATCTCTTCCGAAGACCTGCGCCAACGTCTCCGTGAGGGAAAGATCTACAAGGACGACAAGATCGAAGCGGCGCTTCGCAACTTCTTCACGGACGAGAACCTCACCACGCTGCGCGAACTTGCGCTACGTGAGGTCGCCGGGGCGGTCGATCGCTCGCGCGAAGCAATCGTCCGACGGGAAGCCGGTGCCCAGCCCACGACCGCACGGCGCACAGTCGAGCGCATTCTGGTGGCCATGTCGAGCAATCCACCCTATACGGCATCGCTCCTTCGCAAGGCAAGTCGTATAGCCGGCCGGCTGAACACGGATTGGTATTGCGTCTATGTGCAGACCGAAGATGAGCGCGCCGATCGCATCGACAGTACCGTCCAGCGCACACTCGTCCAGAACATCCAGCTCGCCCAAACCCTCGGCGCGGAAGTGGTGAAGCTGGAGGGAAACGACGTTGCTCAGGCGCTCTGCACGTTCGCCACGAGGAAGGGCGTGACGCTCCTGATCGTGGGACAGAGCAAACGGTCGAACTGGCATCATTTCCTCAAGGGGTCAGTGGTGCAACGCCTCCTCGACAACGCACAGGGGCTCGATGTGCTCGTGGCCTCCTTCGATCCTCCGAAGGCGGGCGGAGAGGCCCCGTGAGAATAAGCCAACGCCTCTACCTCACGAGTCTCCCCGCGATCGTGGCGGTGCTGCTCATGATTTGCCTCTTCTACTGGGGGCAGTACGCCCACACGGCACCGGAGATCGTGCTCATCGGCGGCGTGATTGCGGTGATGGCGTCGGGGTCATTGGCATGGTGGAATGCGCGCTATGTCGCGCGACGGATCGAGGGCCTCGCAACGCGGGCGGTTGTGCCGACCGGCATGAAGACCCGCAATCAGGTCGCCGTGCCACCAACGGGCCTGCCGATGATCGTGCCGGACGAGATCGACCAGATCGAACACGTCGTCTATCGGCTCAGCAGCGCGATCGAAATCGCCGAAATGAACCGCGCTGATCGCGAGGAGTCCTACAAGCGGCGCGTACACGACTACGCGCTGCTGCTCGCGTCAGTCGCCGACGCATCCGCCAAGCGCATTGAGGAGGTGCGCCTGCCGCTGCATATCCTCCTGGAGAATCACTTCGGCGACTTGAACGAAAATCAGGAAGAGATGCTGGGCGCGGCTCGCACGGCAGCGGAAGCCGCTGATGCAGACATGCTCCTGCTCAGGCAGATCGCCGCGTTCGACCTCGGCGATCGCCTGATGCGCCGAGATCGGATCAAACCATCGGACCTGCTCGACGCGTTGCGTCCGATGCTCATCGCCGCGGCAGAGCACAACAACGGAACGGTGGAATTTGATGTCGCACCGTTGCTGCCCGCGGTGATCGGTGATCGTGCGATGCTGCACGATGCGTTGGTGACACTCGTGCGCGGCGCGGTCGAATGCGCCGCGCACGGCGCGACGACACGCGTCGGCGCGGAGCGCCACGAGGGTGACATTCGGTTTTCGGTACATGGTGGTGGTGTTGCACCGCCATCTGTTCGATGGGTGGCGGGAGTACGCGTCATTCAAGCACACGGCGGCTCGGTGGGAAGAACAGAGAACGAAGAATGGATCGATCTACCGGTGCAACCTGTCGTGTTCAACGGGAGTGAAAAATGAGCAGCAGTCAGACTGGACGGCGGGCCATCGTACTTGCCATGATCGCCGCCCTATTCGGCGCCGCCTGCAGCGACGACGCCGCGCAGCGACAGCACGCACTGGAAGCGGCACCGGCGCTGCACCTCATCGGAACATGGGATGTGACCCTGCGACTCGAACGGCCCATCACCCTTGTATCGGACGCCAAGGATCTACCGCGAAACATCGATGGCACGATCACATTGCTCGAATTCCATTCCGAACGCCTGTCCTTTCCGCAAATGGACGCCCCGACGCACACCGGCGTCTACGACATGGACATTCGAGCGCTGGGATTTCAGCCGAGCAACGGGGATGCGGCACCGCTCGTCATTGCACGTACGACCGCCTATGAGCATGCGTCACCGCAAGCCGTGAACGCCGACTCGCTCCACATCGTGCTCAACCCGGGGCCGTCGCGCTACGCCGTGCTGCTGAACGGAGTGTTCCGCGGTGATAGCATCGTGGGCACCTGGCACGCCGAATCGTTCCTCGGCGGCGGGGGTACTTTCCTGCTGCGGCGCCACCCGATACGGTAGCGCCCGCACACACGGGCACATCGTGGGCACATCGTGGTCACATCGTGGTCACGTCGTGGGCACGTCGTGGGCACGTCGTGACATCTGCACTGCGGGCAAGTCAAACTGTCCTGCCGAGTCCCGGCGTTTCATCGCGCGCGAGTGAGCGTGGGCCGTTGCCCATCGCGTGACGTTGCGTTGACGAAGCCCCGCACTTACCCTCGCATGCCCGGTGTTTGCGCAGAAGACGAACCCACCTCGTTGACGCACAGGTTTATGGAAGTCCGAAGTACACCGACGGCAAGTATCGCTGTCGTCTCAGAGGATACGGCACTGATCGAGCGAATCATCGGCATCCTTCGCGACGAGACGACGCAAGTCGTACCGCACCTCCTCAACGCGGACACAGACAAGGACAGCCCCAAACTCGAGCGACCAGACATCGTCGTGATCGACCGTGCTGCGCCGGGCGATGTCTGGAGTCGCATCCGTCACCTCCGCCGCCGCTGGCCGACGATCGAACTGGTAGTGGTAAACGTGACCGACGAGGTTGATGCCGGACAGTTACTCGACACCGGCGCCGATGATGCAATCCTGGCGCGCTCATCGTTGCTCGCGGCCCGGCTCCACGCGCATGCGCGCCGCGCGCGAACCGTCAACGCAGGAACGCGCATTGCCGTCGGCGACATCGTCTTCGATCGCGAGGCGCGGCGCGTCTGGTGCGCCGGCAGCGAAGTGGAGATGACCCCGCGCGAATGCGCCATGCTGGATTGCATGTTTTGGCACGCGACACGTCCGGTGAGTGTCACGACGCTCGCCGACTTCGTCTGGGGCGACGCGGACGAGACCGATCGCCGCAGCGCCGTGGAGGTCTATATCGGCTACATCAGAAAGAAACTCGCCGCCAGCCGGTCGGTCGTGATTCGCACGGTACGGCAGGTGGGATACCAGTTCGACAAGCGGGGGCAAGGCGAATAGTGGCGAGATAGCAACGAAAGGGCTGGCATCCCGTGTGGATGCCAGCCCTCTGTTTTTCATCCGGCCGTTTCCGTCAACATCCGGCCTCTTCTGGAAACCTGCTCGACTCGACCTACGCCTTCCTGTCCAGGCACGCCGTAAAATTCGGATTGCCAATCTGCTCGTCCGTCGTCACCGGCAGGTTCATGTCAGCGCCGAAGACGCCGCCCTTGTAATGCTGGCCCACAGGGAAGGTATCCGAGCCATCCGCCGCACGGCCGTAGTCGCGAATGAGCCGACGCAGATCGCCCAACCGGTGTCCGCGGCCAAACTGCCAGAAGGCCTTCTCACGAAACAACAAGGCCACACGACCGGCGGCGGTACCCGGATCCACCAGCGCCGGCATAACCGGAGTGGTCCATCCCGGGTGCTGGCCGGTGGCCGTGGGACTCTGTGCCGTCAGCTGCAGCGGCGTCGCACGCAACGTGTTGAGGATTGTGATCATGCCAGCCGCATTCCCACCCTGAAGCGCGGCCTCGGCCTCGATGAGCCGCGCATCAAGGCCGGCGGTGACGGCAACAGCCGACGTCTGGCCCCACAGGCTGTCCACCTGAATGACGAAGGTGCCGCCATCCTGGGACTTCGTCGTATCTCGGCCATTGCTGGCAATCTTGTAGTGCGCCGGCACGCGCGGATCCTTGGCCGACAAGAACGGAATGGCGTTCTTGACGAGGATACTACGTGAGTTCGCCTGCAAGCTGTCGCCCACTGTGTACCGATTCTGGCTGGTAGCCTGATCCCAGAGGGTGTTATTGTTGACGCCACCCAACAACGATGCGGTTACGTCATACCGGAACGTTGTCGCGATGCCCGCCACCAGCGCCGCCGCTGCCGGCGCATTGGACAGTCCAATGCCGAGCAACGCGCGTGCCTTCGCGATGCGTGCCGCACGGTTGATGCTGAGACTCGCCGCATCGGTAGCAGAACTGAACGTCATGGCGGTATCGAACGACGCGGCTGCCACCGCAAATACGTCCTTGACCGGCAGCGGCTTGCCAAAGACCACCACGTCGCCGGCACCATCGCTCAGCGGAATGCCATTGCAGAAGTCCGACGCGAGCTGGAGTTCGGCAAAACCGCGCGCGAAATACATCTCGCCGATGTCGGCTGCTGGTGACGGCTTGTACTGCTTGAGCAGCACGATCGCCTGATTGGCGTCGGTGCGCACGCGATACAACCCGCGCAGCTGCGTGGTCACCGTGGCGTTGTTCAACTGAATGGAGCGTTGGTCAGTCTCATCGTTCTGCACGAACGTGGAGCTCGAACCCCATTCATCGGCCAACAGTCCGCCGAACATCCAGGTGCTCTCGCCGTCCGCCGTAGCCGTACGCAGGCGCGACAGCGCACCGTTGCGCACGGCGGTGGCGCCGGCCGACGATTGGACGGAGCCTGGATCGATGATCGTGGGATTGGGTGCGTCGAGCAGGTTGGTCTTGACGGTGTCGCAGGCTACGAGTCCGGTGGCTGCGGCAAGCGAGAGCGTCATCGCGACCGCCCGGCCACTCTTCAAAGAATATTTCATATAGTGGGTGGTCGAAGGGTCAGAAGCCGAGGTTGAGACGGACCTGGAAGATCGTCGGTGCAGCGAAGGTCTGGAATTCACTCGGCGTATCACCACCGCCGGTGGCCGTGAAGTCGCTCTCCGGATCGCTACCACGATAGTTCGTCCACTTCTTGAGATTGCGCGCCATGAACACCAGGCTGGCGTTCTTCACGCCGCCGTGGGCAAGCAACCGGTCCGGCAACAACATGGTGGCCGAAAACTCGCGCCACTTCACGAACGCGCCAGGCTGGAGATAGCCGTCGAGCGTCTTCTCGGGCGAGTAGATGGCTGCCACGACCATGGCCTGCTCTTCGAACGACGCATTGGGGTTGAACAGCCCATTGCAATTGGGGCGCGTGCAGCGGATGCGTTCCGTGTTGTTGTAGTACTTGTTGCCACCGCGCCAATCGAAGAGGCTGGTGAGCCGGAGCTTGTGTTGAAACAGGTCGATGCCCGGCGTGAACGTGGTGAGATAGCGCGGCTCGGCATAACCGCGGAAGGTGCCAATGCCGATGACGCTGTGCTTCGCCTTGCCAGTAATGGGATCGATGCTGTCATCGAACGTGGTGTCCGACCGGATGGTCACTTCGTCCGCGGTCAGGATGCCATCGCCGTTCTTGTCGTTCCACCCGGTGATGGGCCGCTGCCAGATGCCACCGATGGGATATCCGGCGACGACCCAGTTGGTGACGCCAATTTGCGGTGGCGTGCTACCGAGGCTTACAACCTTGTTGGCGTTCAGCGACGTACTGAAGTGAAAGTCAAAACCGAAATTCTTCGTGTCAATGACCTGGCCACCCATCGTCACCTCGAGTCCCGCGTTCTTCACGGAACCGAGATTGGCGCGCTGTCCAGTGGTACCCGATCCGAGCGACGGCGCGATCACGGCACTGATCAAGGCGTCGTGCGTGATCTTGGAATAGTAGGTGACATCGAACTGGAGGCGATCACCGAACAGGCGTGAATCGAATCCACCTTCCCATTCCACCGACCGTTCCGGCCGGAGACTATCGTTGCCAATGGCGCTGAACGTCTCGATCGGCGCGTCAGTGGCCTTGATGCTGGCGGAATTCGCCGTGAACGTCCGGAGTGCATCTGTGCTGCCCGGCTGCACGCCCGACGCGCCGTTGGCGACGCGCAGGCGCATGTTGCTCACCAGGCGGTTCTTCGGGAAGAAACTCTCGTCGGACATCACCCAGGACAGGCTGCCCTTGGGATAGTACACGCGCTGGAAGTTCGTGCCGAACGCACTGTTCTGGTCGGAGCGCACGGCCGCGGTGAGGAAAAGCCGATCGCGAATGGCGGCGCTCTGCTCGATGAACATGCCCCACGTTTTCTGAAGCGTGAACGCCTCCGTCGCCGAGGGGATGGAGCCAGCACTGGCGGTGGTCGCCCCCGGTGGCAGCGTGGTGCCGCCGGCGTTGTTCTGATCCTGACGGAAGTTGTTGTACTGCGTGCCCACGGTGGTCTTGAGATTCAGCCACGTGTAGCGCTTCGGGTTGTAGTTCGCCGTCGCGCCAAGGTCCGCGGACAGGTTGGTGATGTTGGCGCGCGCGTTGAATGCCTGGCCATCGCGATACGTTGCGGTCAGCGGCCAGCCTTCCGCGTTCATGTGCAGGCGCGTATCCACGCGGTCCGTGAGGTCAGATCCGAAGTTGGCGCGCGTCTGGAGCCAGCTCGCCGGACGCCAGTTGAGGCTCGAGCTCAGGATCATGCGATTGACGTTCTGCTGCAGCTTCTCCTGCCAGATGAGGCCCGGCGTTCCCGCGCGATACCCCACGAGCGAATCAGTCAAGCCGCCGACGAGACCGTTGTTGCGATAGCCGGGACCACCGAACGCCTGCGAGCCGATACCGACGGTATTGTTCGACTCGTTGCTGGTGAGCGACTCCACCGTGTTGTACCCGATGCTCAGCGACGCATCGAATGTGGGCGACACGGCGGCGGCGATGTTGCCGCGGAAACTGTTCAGGAGCCGCGTATTCGGCCGCATCTGCCACGGATGAATCGTGATGCCGAGCGAGTCGAAACGGTTGCGCTCATAGTCATCCAGCTTGAACACACCGAGTTCGTCATCCCGGCTACCCGACATGAAATAGCGGATGGCATCGGTACCACCGGAAACCTGGAGGCCCTGCGCGTTCCGGTATCCCAATCCGAGCGGCGTCACGCTGGGGTCCGCGATGGGGCTGTAGACGCGAAGACTGTCGTAGCCCTTGGTGCCATCGCTCTTCACACACGTGCCAAGCGACACCATCACGAGGGTGCACTGCCCGGACAGGATGAGCGGCGCGCCACTGGGGCTCCGGCCCGCGAGTGTGTAATTGTTCGCGTACCAGTTGCGGTCGGTGAGGACGCCACCTTCGGCATAGGTCGTCCATCGGGCCGAGCCGGCACGCCCCTTCTTCGTCGTGATGACGACGACGCCGTTCGCGGCGTCAGTACCGTACAGCGTGGCCGCCGACGGGCCCTTCACGATCTCGATGTCCTCGATGTCCTCGGGGCTGATGTCGCCAAGGCGGCTGAAATCGCTGCCCCCATTTCCGAACGCCGTTGAGCCGATGTTGGAGCTCATGCGCGTGCCATCGATGATGAAGATCGGTTCG
>JBDUCM010000108.1:0-17196 GCA_040003455.1 bacterium | reverse complement strand
CTTCCGCTAGCGCGGCTGACGTCCGAGGAAGTCGGCGAGATCCTGCGGAGCGGCCTGCAGCGCGCGGCAGTGGACGACGCGCTGGTCGCGTTCGTGATGAATCACACGGAGGGCAATGGCTTCCTCATCATGCAGCTGCTGGGTGCGATGATCGAGGAAGGCGTGTTCACGCACACGCCGACCGGATGGCGGTGGACGATTCCGTCATCGTTGCGGCTACCCAAGGGCATGACGGACCTGGTGGCGCGGCGGCTCAACCGGCTGCGGCCCGAGACGCTGAAGGTGCTCGGCGTAGCCGCATCGGTGGGTCGCCGGTTCACGCTCGACTTCGTCGCCGAAGTGCTTCGCATTCCTCTCGATGCGGTGCTCGATGCCGTGGATGACGCGCTCGCGACGTCCGTGCTCGAGCCACCTGCCGATGAGCAGGACGAGAGCTACCAGTTCGCGCACGCGTTGCTGGTGGACGCTGTGCTGCGGACGGTCAATGTACCGCGACGCCGGGCCGTGAACGAACGAATTGGCGACCTGCTGCACGAGCGGACGCCATCGGCATTCAGCGTGATCGCCTCGCACTACACAAAGGGCGGAAACCGGGCAAAAGCCTACCGTTCCTGCCGCCGGGCCGCCACCGAAGCACTCGGCTTGTATGCGCTCGATGAAGCGCGCGGCTTGCTCGACCTCGCGCTCGCCGCCGCGGCGGATGACAGCGACCGGATGGAGGTTCACGAGGAGATGGCGCGCGTTGCGGAGATGTCGGGACGCTGGGCCGACGTGGAGGAAGCGTGCGACACGCTGCTCGAATCAGCCGGCGTGCTGGCCAGCCCGTCACGCGCCATTCTCGCCACCTTGCGCCGGCTCCAGGCGCGCGTTCGGCTGGGCCTCGGTGTGCAGGATGCCGAGGGCGAGTGCCGTCAACTCCTGACGCGCGCGGAGGTGAGCGGCGGCCTTGGCGAAATCGTGCAGACGCGATCCCTCCTGGTGCAGCTGCTCGCGCGGAAGGGAGCGATGGACGACGCCCTCGCCATGGCGGCGGAAACGGAGCGCATCGCGCAGGAGGCCTGTGACGAGCCGCTCATTGCCGACGCGATGTTCCGGCGCGCCATCACGCTGAACGCCGCAGATCCCGTCGCGGCTGCCAACGTGCTGGATGCATTGATCGATCGGGTCGCGGTGCGCGGTGATCGTGTGATGCAGGCACGCGCGCACCTGGCGCTTGGCGTGGCCCGCTCTCGCAGCGATGACGACGCGGCCGGAGCGCGCGCGTTTCGCACCGCGCTTGCGCTTGCGCAGGACGCGCAGGCGCTGGACGTCGCAGCCAACGCGTCCATGAACCTTGGCGTCATCGAGTTGCGCTACGGCGCGTTCGAAAGCGCACACGCCGCGCTTGGTGAGGCGCTCCGACTCTATACCACGCTGCGCAACAATGCGAACAAGCTGGTTGCGATCTACAACCTCGCGAACGTTGCGCGCGAGCGAGGCAACATGGAAGACGCGGCGCAACTGTACCTCGACACGGTGCACCTCGCATCCGACCTTGGCGCGGATGACGTGTTGATCGGTGCGCATGCAGGTGCCGGCCTGACGGCACTGCGTCGTGGAGACAGCGCCGCCGCCGCGACGGCGTTGGGTGAGGCACGACGCGTGCTTGGCGAGCGGAACGACTGGTGGTTTCAGGGCCGCGAGCTGCTGGAGTCACTCGCCATCAGGATGCTGGTTGCCGAGGGGCATGCCGGTGCGGCCATGGAGCGGTTCGACGTTGCTGTCGTGCGACTCGAAGCCGCGGAGCGATACGCCGTGGCGTGGTTCGTGGCCGATTGCGGCGGCCACCTGATCGAGCATGCGCCATCCATCACGCCGCTCATCGACCGATTGAGCGCGAGCGCGACGGCCAACCAGTTTGCGCCCGTGGCCGCACGATTCACCGCGCTGCGCGACATGACGGACCGGCAGGCCCGTCTGGAGGGTGAAGCCCGGAGCTGAGTAGTTGCCGACGCGGATTGTCGATCCGGTGCTGGGTCGTTCGACGTGATGGTAGAGCCGGATAACCCGGTACCCCTTCCGCCCCGATTGGAGACGACAATGACACACGCCCACAGCAGCTTCGCGAGCCCGGCAGTACCGTCAGCGAAGAGCCGGCTCTGGACCGGCCGAGTCCTTACCACCATTGCCATCCTGTTCCTGATATTCGACGGCGTTGGCAAGCTGGTGAAGCCCGCGCCCGTGGTTGACGGCTTCGCGCAACTGGGCGTGCCGCTCCACCTGTCATCGTTGATTGGAATCATCCTGCTCGCATGTACCGCGCTCTACGCCGCGCCGCGAACGGCAATCATTGGCGCCATTCTCCTAACGGGTTTTCTCGGTGGCGCCATCGCCATTCAGCTTCGGGCGGAGTCGGCCCTGTTTCCCGACCTGTTCCCGCTCATCTTCGCGGCGATCATCTGGGGTGGACTCTGGCTGCGCGACGACCGTCTGCGACAGCTATTCGCGCCCCGGTGATCGTGACGGGGTTCCCCGGGCGCGGCACGCATGGCAGATTGGCGGCTCACGTCGTCAGGAGATCTCATGCGCAGTGTGCTCGTCGCCGCCTCGTTGAGCGCGGTCTTCATTGTTGGTGATGCCGCTCAAGCCCAGCGAGGCGGACGTGGAACGGCCATTCCAGCCGGCGAGCCTTGCCCGCCGGGCACCACCGAGATCCGCCCGCGCACCTGCATGGCACCCGAGGGCCCGGCGCCGACTATTCTGGACTATCGCCCGAAGTCCACGCTGGTGACGTCGGTGCACATGGTGCAGAAGGCAAAGTACCCGGCCATCGACTTCCATGGACATCCGGCGGGGTTGTTCGGCACGGACGCAGGACTGGCGGGGCTGGCCGCACAGTTGGACAGCCTGAACGTCGGGATGATGGTTTCCGCCGACAACATGTCGGGCGAACGGTTGAAGAACACCATCACGACCATCCGCGCGTCGGCGAAGATGAAGGACCGCGCACGCGTGCTGGCCGGCATCAGCTTCCAGAATGTCGGGCCCGGGTGGGCCGAGAAGGCGGTGGCGCAATTGGAGGCGGACGTCGCCGCTGGTGCGGTGGGCGTGGGCGAGATCCCGAAGAGCTTCGGCCTGTCCGTGAAGAAGCCCGACGGTTCGCGCCTCAAGCTCGACGACCCGGAGCTCGATCCCATCTGGGCCGCGTGCGCTCGGCTCAAGCTGCCGGTGTTCATTCACACGGCTGATCCGCAGGAGTTCTTCAAGCCTGCGGACATGAACAATGAACGGTGGTTGGAGATCTCGCTCTTTCCGGATCGTCGCTATCCGCAGGATCGGTATCCGAGCTTCGAGACGTTGATGACGGAGCGCGACAACCTCTTTCGCAAGCATCCGAAAACCACGTTCGTGACGGCGCACATGGGCTGGCACGCCAATGATCTCCCGCGGTTGGCGAAGATGATGGACGAGATGCCGAACCTGTACACGGAAGTGGGCGCGGTGTTGTACGACATTGGCCGCCAGCCGCGGGGCGCGCACGATTTCTTCGTGAAGTACCAGGATCGCATCCTGTTCGGGAAGGATTCCTACCAGCCCGAGGAGTATCCGTATTACTGGCGCGTGTTCGAAACGAACGACGACTACTTCGACTACTACCGTGGGTATCACGCGTTCTGGAAGCTGTACGGCATCGGCCTGCCGGACGCGGTGCTGAAGAAGGTCTACTACCAGAACGCGCTACGGATCACGCCGGCCATTCCGACGGCTGGATTCCCGAAGTAGCGCCGGTTGTACGTGCTCGGGGCGCTATCGCGTCCAGATGGCGAGGGTCCCGCAGACTGTCCTTGGAGAGCGTAGCTCCGGCGGGGTGGTCGCGGGACCTCGATACAGCTCCATGCCGCGGATGGAACGCGGCGGGATGTTGTTCACATTGAATGGTTGCGGCATCTGCACGCCATCCACGAACACTTGCACGCCAATGCAATCGTAGGTGTCAGGGTCGGTTGAGCTATTGACGCCCGGCCGGCTTCGGATCAGCGTCTCCTTGAACGAGATGGTGCCCCGCGCCACGCGGATGATTCCGGCGGTGTCCACCCGAACGTTGGGAACGCCGTTGAACATCTGCTCGGTCCGCTCGATGCCGCGACGCTCGATATCCTCTCCGGAAATGAAAACCCCCTGACTCGACTCGCGCCGGCGCGCGAAGCCCGTGGGATCACGCACCACGGACGAGTCAGCGCGCACCACAACCGCCGTGAGCATCTGGGCTTTCGCATCCATCGTGATGTTGACGGAAAGCCTCTGGCCGGCGGTTACCTCGAGCGACCTCATCACGGGCGCGAGTCCAAGGCGCGTAGCCTTGAGGAAGTACGTCCCTGCCGGAACGGTGAGGAAGCGGAACAGGCCCGCTGTATCGACCTCTACCTGACCTGCGCCGATGAGTGCCACGGTCACTCCGGAGAGTGGGCGACCGGCGGCATCCAGGGCATGCCCCATAATTTCGCCGGCGCCGGCCCCCTGCGCCGCAATTGAGGCGCTGTCCATTACGAGCAGCGCAGCCGCTGCACCCAGCCAGGCACGCCAGGTTGGCCTCATACTCACCCCACTCAGGTCGTTCGAATTGAGTCCACGGTTGTTACGACGGGATGCTGGCCGAGAGCACTGACGAACGCGCCAACGGCAGGTGGACCGGAGCCGATGCCTTCGTCGTGCTTGAAGTACACGTAGGCGTCGCTCCACGGCTGCTCTGCAATTCGACGTGCCCACTCCGCATGCATCTGATCATCGTAATCGAACCGGTGAAGCCGAACGTATCCCCACGACGCCGTGGCAACGACGGGCGACGCAAACTCTGGTTGCTCCACGATGCACATCGCGATGTCGCGGGCGCGCAGCGCGTCGAAGACCTCGTCCTCGAACCACGATTCATGCCTGAATTCGATGGTATATCGTCCGTTCTCGGGCAGCGTCGCGAGAAATGCGGCCAACCTCGGAACGTCCTTCTTGAGGTTTGGCGGGAGCTGGAAGAGGATGGGACCGAGCCGGTTGCCAAGGGCGGCGGTGCTCCTCAACAGGTACTCCACAGCGTCCGCCGATTCGGGCTTCAGCCGCGCGTAGTGCGTAATGCGCTGGCTGGCCTTGATGGCGAAGGTGAATGTGTCCGGCACCTGCGACGCCCACTCCAGGAGTACGTGCTCCTTGGGCAGGCGGTAGAAGGTGTTGTTGATCTCTACGGTTGGAAACTTGCTCGCATAGTGACCAAGCATCCCGGCGTCCTTGAGGCCTTCGGGATAGAAGGAGCCTTTCCATTCCTTGAACGCGTAGCCGCTGGTGCCCGCGATGAGCTTCACGACGCTTTCGCCAGACTCGCCTTGAGCGCTTCCATCAGGTCGATGATCTTGCCGCCGCCCTCGGGCGTGATATCGGCGGTGATGTCCTGTCCGTCGATCTTGCGCTGGATGGTTTCGAGCACGCGTTCACGCACGGTGTCCTTGTACTTGTTCGGCTCGAATTCATCGTTGGCGGTCTGTTCGATGAGCTGCTTCGCCAGCGCGAGTTCGGTTGGCTTCACGTCCCCCGCGGGAATGGTGACTTCGGTGGTAGGCCGCACTTCGTCCGCGTAGTGCAGTTGCTCCATGACGAGCACACCGTTGAGCGGCCGCAGAAGCACCAGGTGCTGCTGTCCTCGCGCGGCGTACTGCCCGAGCGCTGCGCGCCCCGTTTCCTGGAGCGCGGCAGCCAGCAGGCGATACGCGCGATCGCCGCCCTTGTCGGGACCAAGGTAGTACACCTTTTCGAGGTACTCGCGATCCACCTTGGCGAGCGGCACAAACTCCAATACGTCGATCATGCCGGTGGCTTTCTCCTCGATGGCTTTCAGCTCATCGGTGGAGAGGACCACATATTGGTCCTTGGCAAACTCGTATCCCTTGACGGTTTCGTCGCGGGTGACGATCTCGTTGTCCTTGGGGCAGGTGTACTGCTGCTTGAGGCGCGTGCCACACTTCTTGTGGAGCATGTTGAACGAGATGCTCGACTTCGATTCCGATGACGAATACAAATTGACGGGGACGGAGACGAGGCCGAACGAAATCGTGGCGTTACCAATGGAACGGGCAGGCATGATGTCGATTCGATTTAAAGGGCAGTTTGAACAGCGTTCACGACGTACCTGGTACGTGACTGACTGAAGTACTGGTCGCCTTCGTTTCCCGTCAGTCGTCTGTCTTCTCTACTCTGTTGACTGAGCCCGATGCCTGCAAGTCCTGAAGACAATCTGAGCCAGTACCGCGCCAAGCGGTCGCCGGATTCCACCCCGGAGCCCATGGGCTCCGTCTCCCCCGTACCCGGCAGGTTGTTCGTCGTTCACAAGCATGCCGCTCGGCAGCTCCATTTCGACCTGCGGCTGGAAATGGATGGGGTCCTGCGCTCGTGGGCGGTTCCGCGCGGCCCGTCGTACGACATGGCCGACAAGCGCCTCGCCGTGAAGGTCGAGGACCATCCCCTGGAGTACGGCGACTTCGAGGGAGTCATTCCCGCCGGCAACTATGGCGCCGGCGGGGTGATTGTCTGGGACCGCGGGGAGTGGATTGCCCTGGAGGATTGGCGCGAGGGGCTGGAGAAAGGGAAGCTCCTGTTCGAGTTCCATGGCTACAAGCTCCACGGCAAATGGACGTTGGTGAAGATCAAGAAGAGCGAAAAAGACTGGCTGCTCATCAAGGAACGCGACGCCTGGGTCAAGTCGCCCGGCGACGTCTTTCCCGAGGAGTCAGTCCTCTCGGGGCTCACCGTGGAGCAGGTGAAGGAAGGCCGCACTCCTGCCTCCACGCTGCGCGCCGCAATCGAGCAGTCCGGTGCGCCACGCAATCGCGTAGACGCCAGGAAGGTGGAGGTGATGCTCGCCGAGCCGTCGGATGTCGCCTTCACGCGCGACGATTGGCTGTTCGAGCTCAAGCTCGATGGCTACCGCTTGCTCGCCAGCAAGTCCAAGGGCGAGGCGCTGCTGCTCACCCGGAACGGCAACGACTACACCGCCGTCTTTCCGGAAATTGCCCGCGGCATCAAGGCCCTGCCCTTTGACGACTACATCATCGACGGCGAGGTGGTGGTAATGGATGCGCAGGGGCGACCGAGCTTCTCGCGCCTCCAGAAGCGAGGGCGGCTGTCGTCGGCCGTGGACGTCAAACGCGCCGCAGTGGAGCTCGCCGCCACGTTCTTTGCGTTCGATTTCCTGGCGTTCGATGACTTCGACCTCCGCTCCCTGCCACTCGAAAAGCGCAAAGCCCTCCTCATGGAGGCGTTCCCCAAGCTCGGCCCCGTGCGCACGTTGGATCACATCCCGCGCGAGGGCGAACTGCTGCTGGAGCAGGTAGCCGCGTTGGGGCTCGAGGGGATCATCGCCAAGAAGGCCGACGTGCGATACATCGCCGGCCGGTCGGACGCGTGGCTCAAGATCAAGAAGGAGCGCACCGGCGATTTCGTCATCGTCGGCTTCACCGCCCCCAAGAAAACCCGAAGCCACCTCGGCGCCCTCCAACTGGCCGACATGGTGAATGGCCAGCTTGTCTACGCAGGGCGAGCGGGAACCGGGTTCGACGAAGCGAAGCTGGAAGAGCTGAATGGGATGCTCGCGCCGATCGTTCGTGATACGCCACCCTGCCTTGGGCCGGTCACGCCGGGCGTTGCACCGCTCGACGCGAAGGCCATCCCGGACACGCGAACGACCATATGGGTTGAGCCGCTGCACGTCTGCGAGGTGCGTTTCCGCGAGTGGACCCCTGACGGATTCCTGCGGCATCCCGCCTTTCTCCGGTTGCGGCCGGACAAGAACCCCCAGGACTGTGAGCGTCAGGGGTGGGCCGGCGGTTCGTCTGCCGCAGAAGGGGGTCCCGAAGACTCCCAGGATCCCCCCGATTCCCCTACTTCCACCCCTTCCACGGATTCCACGGATTCCACGGATTCCAATTCCGCTGTTGCCGAGACTGAGCCGACCACCGAACACATCCCCCCACCGGCCCCACCGCGCGCCCCCACGGAAAAGACCGTCACCTTCTCCAACCTCAAGAAGATTTATTGGCCAGCAGAGAAGTACTCCAAGGGCGACATGGTCGATTATTACCGCGCCATCTCCCCCTGGATGCTGCCCTATCTGCGCGACAGGCCCGTGGTGCTCACCCGCTTCCCGGACGGCATCGAGGGAAAGTCCTTCTATCAGAAGGACGCGCCAGAATTCGCACCGCAGTGGCTACAGACGGTACCCATCTGGAGCGAAGACACACAGCGGGAGATCCGGTACTTCGTCTGCAACGACGTGGAGTCCCTGCTCTACATCGCCAACAGTGGCTCCATTCCCATGCACATCTGGGCGAGCCGAGTGGGGTCGCTGGAGCTGTGCGACTGGTGCGTGATCGACCTGGACCCCAAGGAGGCACCTTTTTCGGACGTGATCCGCACCGCGCTCGTCCTGCACAAGGTCTGTGATTCCATTGCCCTGCCCAACTACGTGAAAACCACCGGCAAAACGGGGCTGCACATCCTGCTGCCATTGGGCCGGCAGTGCACGTATGCGCAGTCTCGTACACTCGGCGAGTTGCTGGCCCGCTTGGTGCTGCGTGAGCTGAACGACATCGCGACCATTACCCGGCATGTCACCAAACGGGGCGACAAGGTGTATCTGGACTACCTCCAGAACAGGCACGGGCAAACCATCGTGTCGCCGTTCAGCGTGCGGCCCCTGCCAGGCGCGACGGTGGCCATGCCCCTCACCTGGGATGAGGTGAACAGCGACCTGGATCCGGGGGCCTTCACCATCAAGACGGCGGTGGAACGGATGGAGCGCCGGGGCGACCCGATGCTCCCGGTGCTGGAAGACAAACCGGACCTGGGCGCCGTGCTGGAACGGCTGGCGGTGACCTTGGCGTCGTAAATGGAACTAATTGTATACTGTTGCGTAGGGCAGATTGTATACGATACCTTGTAGTCTCGCGCCCCACCGCGATCAGGACACATATTTCAGTATGAGGATGAACACCATGCACAGCGCCGTCCGCCGGTCCTCCACCGCCGTCGCCTTCGTCATCGCGACTTTGGCGCCCGCCGGCGCGCATGCCCAGCAGGGGTCGCCCGGCCCACGGTGGCTCGGCCTCCTCGGGTGCTGGAGCATCGCGCAGAGCGGAACAGCCAAGGACAGCCAGCGTGACGGCCGCCTGGTCTGCATCACCCCCACCTCCGATCCCAATGTGGCCGAGATCTCGGCCATTGCCGACGGAAAGGTGATGAGCAAGGATCGGGTGGATGCCAGCGGTCGGGCGTACCCGATGACGGTGGACAATTGCACTGGAACGCAGCGCGCCAACTGGTCGGCCGACCAGCGGCGGTTGTTCCTCAAGTCCACCATCACCTGCGCCGGGGTGACGAAGGACATGTCCGCCCTGCTCGCGCTCACACTCGGCGGCGAATGGATTGATGTACGCCGCGTGTGGTCTGGCCACCCCGACAGTGCCGACGTGAATGTCGCGCGCTATCACGACGTCGGCGTGACGAGCGGAGTCCCCGCGGACATTGCCAACCGGCTGCGGGACTACGGGATGTCCATCGAAACCGGGCGCATTGCGGCGAGTGTACCTGTGGCCGCACCGGCCATCATCGAGGCGTCGAAGCTCGCGGATTCCACGATCGTTGCTGCCTGGCTCAGCGAGAGTGGCCAGCGTTTCGCGCTCGACTCGCGCGAATGGCGTGAACTCGCGGATGCCGGCGTGTCGGCCCAGGTGCGCGACGCCATGGACGAAACCGTGAATCCGCGGCAGGAGTCCAACGGACACTACGTGGACGAACATCGCCGCTGGGCACAGCAGTCCTCGGCCCAATGGAATCAGGGCACCGGACTGCGCAAGATCTTTGCGACGACGTCCGACGCACTGGTGTTCTACGATCCGTGGGGATACGGCGTGGGATACGGTCGCTGGGTGTACGGCACGCGCTACGAATACGGATATCTGCAGCCTATGGGCTTCGGCTTTGGTGACGTGATCGGGCTGGACGGCGCCATCGGCTACCTGTTCGGCTATCGCAAACCCGCCGCGGGAAATATTCGGCCGAACGTGCTCGTGCTGAAGGATGAGGTGACCGGCGATGGGAAAGCGTCGTCGCCCCCCGGTTCGGATCCGAAGGGCGACGACCAGAACGCGAAGAAGGCGGCGTCCGCGCCCGTAGGGCGCGGCGGGTCAAGTACGACATCCAGCGGCAGTGCACCCGCAGCCACGCAGGCGCCCAAGGCTCCCAGCAGTGGCGGAACCGCCGTCACGCGTCCGTTTTGAGACTCGGACAAGGGCGTCCGAGAGCGTGAATCACACTCCCGTTCTCGTCCGTCCGGATACGAAGTGCCACACGATGGAAATGAGCGCGAGGACGAGGAGCAGGTGAATCAGGCCGCCCGCGACGTGGAAGGCGAGGAAGCCCGCTGCCCACAGGACGATGAGCACGATCGCAATGGTGAGAAACATGACTGACTCCGTCTTGGTGTGAGCGTGCACGCCGCTCGTTCGAGCGGCTGCGGCCAATAAAAGCAAACACCACGCCATCACGGCGGATCCCCTGACCTCGTCGTTCGTTCACCTCGCCTACAGAAACAGTTCCGGCGCCTCGAAGGAGGTGCGACCAGCCGCCGCCGGTAGTCCATTCAACCAGAACGTCGTGCTCTGGTAGCCGAGCGCACGATAGCTCTCGAACTGGGCCTCGTCGTACCACTGGTCCGTGGTGGTCTGCTGCGGGAACGCGGCATTCTCGAGATGGTATTGCTGCACGTCCACTGAGTCTGCCTTGGTCACGGCGGGCTTGACCCACAGGATGTGCCCGCGATTCTTGGTCAGGATGTCGAGCTCCGACCATCCCAACATTCGCAGGTGCGCCGGCTTGTACCGGATGGTGCCCTGGACGGCGTGCGCATTGGCGAGCTCCGACTTCTCGTCCTTGGCAAAAGCCTCCATCCCGTCGACGAGATCAATCTCGGCGCCAAAGTCGATGCGAACCCGGCGAATGAGATCACCCATGTCGCTGAAGCAGGGCTTCGGATCGGCGCCATCGTCAAGCACGTAGATGTAGCGGCATCCGCGCTCAACGAGTGCGTATACGCCGGTGTTGTCGAAGTGGCCGCCGTCTGTGAGATAGCAGTAGGGGCCGAGATCGTTGGTCTGTGACAATGCCTCGTTGAGGAGATACAGCGGCCAGAGCGTGGGCTGGCGTTCCTTCCACCTGCTGCGATTGGGCGTGGGCGCCCAGAAGCCCAACCGAACGTTGAACAGCGCGAGCAGCAACGCGAGCGACGAGTTCACCGACTTCGCCCCCATGGTGGGACTCACCGCCGCGCCAGACACCGCCACGGCGGTGCCGAGCGTAAGGGTTCCATCCATGTACTCGGCCGTGCTGCGATAGCCGGTGCGTGCCGATCCGCACACCTTGCTCGACATGGTGAACTGCGCAGCACTCCGTTGTGCCGTGGCCAGGTCGCGGCCCCCTACGAGGTTGAGTGTGGCGTTGAGGAGGTGCAATGGTGCGCCCTGGCAATGATTGGTCAGGTCGCGCAGGAGGATGTCGTCCTTCGGCGCCGCTTCACTGATCTCGCGGTCGCGACGCTTTTCGATATTGGACGCGCCGAGATACGCGCGGACGATGCGAGCCTTGTAGAAGTTGTGCAGGCTCATGAGGTTCGGATCGATGGTCCATCCGAGCCCCACCACCCATGCGACGAGAAAGCCGGCCCACCCGATGGCGGTGGTCTGGAGCGCGGTGCCTGGAAGCTGGTGTGGCATGTGATGTAGCAGCACCAGCGCGAAGCTGCCGCCCATCGCCAGCGCGGACAGCATGGTGGACCGCTGGCTCACACGATCGTGGAGAATCCAGTCCATGAGCAACAGCAGCGTGATGGCCGCCAGTGCATAGAGTCCGAAGCTGAACATCGCCGTGGACGATGTCGCGTCAGGATTGGTGACGAGGAAGGCGGTGAGCCACCAGTGCGTGAGGATCGCGCCGGCCAGTCCGGTGGCAATAGAGGCAAAGCGGCGTCCGCGAGTATCAACGACGGAAGACACGCGCAGCATGAACACCGCAACGCTCAGCGACAGCATCGGGAACGAGATCACCATGGACGAATCGCTGTCGCGCCGGCGCTCAGTGAGCGCCAGCAACACGAGCACTACTACGAGCACTCCCACGCCCAGCGCGGTACGGAGCCGCACTTCGCGCCAGGAGTTCAGTGTGCCGCGACGCGAGATGGATTCCACCACGGCAAAGGAGAACAGGATGGACACGGCCATGAGCAGCGCCCACGCCGCCGCGCCGTCTTCCGGATAGCCGTTTGGCGACCACTCCGTCCTGGTTCCCATGATCCAGTGGCCGAACCACGCGCACGCGATGGTGAGGGCAAGGATGGTGAGCACCGGCGCCACTGCCATCGCGAATCGCGGGACAACTCCGGGAGGCTGCGCTGCGGCATCGTGTGCCTTTGGCGACGGGAAGGCCTTTGCCACGCTGATGACGGCGCTGGCGACGACCGCAAGAAACGCCAGCGACCCACCCGCCTTGCGAATCCCTTCCGATACGACGCCGCTTTGCGCGTCGAAGAAGTACCACACCACCTCGTGTCCGAAGCCGGCGAGGAACAGGCCCGCAAGGATGAGCGTGAACGCCATGAGTGCGCGCGCATGCCAGCGGACGATGCCATTTCGCACCTGGTCGCGCGGGATCTTCAGGTCGCGAGGAATGCCATTGGCCACTGCCTCGGCCGTGTGCCACAGCTCGCGCAGCCAGGGCATGAAGCCGAACGCGAGGATGGCGGCACTGCTGGCCAGCACCGTGAACCACAGCCATCGCGTGTGGCGAAACTCGGCAAAGCGCAGGCCGAGGAATGACGTGTCGGCGATGCCACGCGGGTTGAAGAGCGCGAGGATGAGCACCACCACGCCGGCGAAGTTCACCGCGGTCCACATCAGTGTCTGCGAGCTGTACAACATCCAGAGCAGCGTGAACAACACGAGCATGATGACTGCGGAGATCAACGGGGCGGTGAGCACCAGCAAGCGCTGCTCGAGTACCTCCGCGTGCGACAGGCGCGATGCCACCACCGTCAATCGCGCCGCCGAATAGAGTTCGCGGTCGGCAATGCTGCTGTCACGCCGCCATGACCGTGCGACGGCGTGCGCCGAAGCCAGCCCCTTCACACACAGGTCCGACGCCGCACTCCTGTTGGCGCGGACGGGAAGCGTGTCACGTCCTTTCACCACCGTTCCCACCACAGTATCCGGCAGGCTGCATGCAAACGAGTAGCCCACATCGTGCCGGCCGGCGAAGTACAGTTGCCCCACCATCACCACGGCCAGGAGCACCGGGATGAGGACCAGCCAGGTGAGGAGCATGTTGCGCGAGATGATCGTGACGTTGCGCCATGAGTCGCCGCTAAGCAGCCCGGTGCGTGGCGTCAGGTAGTTCGAGAACAGGCGCAGGTGATGGATGGGATCATTCTGGAGCACGCTGCGGGATCCATCCGGCACCCGCTCCACCGCTGGCTCCGGCGGCGTGCCGTCGGTGGGTCGTGGCGCATCATGCAGCAACGCCGCCGGATAGCGGTCGGGCTCGAGGCGTTCGTCCGCAGGGAAGAAACCATCGCTGTCCTTTCGCTCTGCCCGCGACAACCATGCGGACCACCATCCACCCGTGAATCCACCTCCCGATACGGTCGAGAAGTAGTCGAAGGCAGGCAACGCCTCCGACTCGGCCAGCGCCTGTAGTGCGCCGAGGGCGAAGGTGGCGCTGCGGATACCGCCGCCGGAGAGGGCGAGCCCCGCCAGTGAACTGCGGGTGGAACTCTCCGTTGCCTTGTCCGGCGCTTCTTCCGTGGTGCACTGCTCGACGCGGGGCGCGTTGCGTTTCCATTTACGGAGCGCGTGGCCGATGGCGGCCGGCACTGCCTTCGACGTTCTTGCCACGTTCATCAACCCGGTGCCCAGGGGCGATTCCGCCTGGGCTTCCTGTGCGGCGTCCGTGACAATTGCCTGTGCAGAGCTGCGACGTACGTTGTCCACCGCGGATTCGGTGGCGGTGGCTTCGGCTTTTCTCGCGAGCAGTTCGTTCTTTTCTTCGACGTGCCGGCGCGCGGCGTTCCTGTCGTTCAGTTCCTTCTTCTGAATGGCAACGAGAATCTGCTTGGCGCGAGCGCGGCGCTGGATGACCGCGAGCAACTCCTCGCGGAGGGCGTCCGCGTATGTGACACGGTCGATCCCGAGTTCCTTGAGCGCGCCATCATCGTCACCGGGAACGAAGGGTCCGCGGTCGCGGCGGCCGAGTGACGCGTGCTTGCGCGTGGCGTCGGGTTTTTCTCCTTCAGGCGTCATCGTGTTGTGCTAGTGATACGGAAAATCTTTGCGGCTGGGGCCGAGCAACATTGCGTAGCAAGAAGGGGTTGGCGCAAACATGGGGTGCGGTCGAGTTCGGTGTAGGGGCCGATCGCTCTCGTCGGAGAAACAGCCGGATGGATTGAGAAACAGCCGGATGGGCCAACAACAGATCGGCCGGGGTGGCGTGATCTCGCCGGACCGGGGCATGTTATCGGGTCCATCCTGTCCCAATCCGGCCTTTCCCCACACATCCGGGTTCTTCTTGAACTACAGAGCCTTCTTCCTCCTGCTTGCAGCGGTCGCTCCGCTCGGCGCGCAGCAAGGCAAGCGTCCGCTACAGCTCGACGACTACTATCGAATACGTGAGCTGTCGAATCCCGAACTCTCCCCGGACGGGCGATGGGTGGCCTTTACCATCGGCACGCGCATCGAAGCGACGAACGGTACCGACCACGAAGTCTGGCTCGTGCCAACCGACGCGACCTCCGCGGCGAAGCGCGTGAGCACGACCGGCGTGGATGCGACGGCTCCGTCGTGGGCGAAGGATGGCCGGTTGCGGTTCACCGTCGGCCGTCGGCAGCTCATCGTCGATCCCGCGACACCGGATCAACCTGATTCCACACAGAGTGACAGCACGCGCGGCCGAGTGACGACCCTCTACTCGGCAGATGGCAAATGGATGGCCGGCGTGCGTGATGTACCCGTCGCGAAGCGCGTGCACGGGGCGCAGACAGAGTTCGAGAAGCGCGCGGAGGAACACTTCAAGGGCGTGCAGTTCGACTACTGGCCGTTCATGGGTGATGGCCGAGCGTTTCCGCTGCCGAACAAGAACGATCCGGAGGTGAATCCGCCCCAGGAAGTGTTCGTTGCGCGGGCGAATGGCATTGTCGCTGCGCAGGAGAAGGATCTGCGCGCGGTGACCCGACTCGGCCTCAGGCCCGTGTCGCTGGAATGGAGTCCGGACAACACCACGCTCGCGTTCATCGCCGATTCCAACTATCGCAAGGAGCGGACGTACGCGCGTACGGAGCTGTATACCGTCACTGTTGACGGCACGGTGAAGCGGCTCACGCCCAATGCGCAGTATGACTACGCCGGCGCGAAGTATTCGCCCGATGGCAAGTGGATCCTCACCACGCGCGGCCTGGCCGATGACTACGTGATCGGCAAGAAGCTCACGTACGGTGGCGCAACGGACCTGGTGCTTGTACCGGCGGGCGGTGGTGCGGAAATCAACCTGACCAAGGATTGGGACTACCTGCCCGCGCAGGCGTTCTGGAGCAAGGACGGTTCGTTCGTGTACTTCACGGGCGGCGTGGGCGGCACCAACCATCTCTTTCGCGTGAGCGGAAGTGGCGGGCCGGTGCAGCAGGTCACGTTAGGGGAGCGACGCCTCGCCGGGTTTTCGTTCGACACGGCGCAAACCAGGGTGGCGTACAGCGTGGGCGTGATGGACTCGCCGGCGGAGATTTTCGTCTCCGGAATGGACGGCAAGGGGGAGACGCAACTCACGCACGTGCATGACGCATTCACGAGTGAGGTTGGCGCGAGCAGGACCGAGCGCCTCCAGTACAAGAGCAAGGATGGCACACCCATCGAGGGTTGGCTGGTGTTTCCCGCCGGCTACAAGGCCGACCACAAGTACCCGCTCGTTGTCGCCAGCCATGGCGGCCCGCATGCGGCCGATGGTTACGGGTACAACTTCAAGAACCAGTACCTCGCCGCGAACGGATACTTTGTCCTCTTCGTGAACTTCCGCAGTTCCACCGGCTACGGGGAGAAGTTTCTCTGGGGCACATGGGGCGCGTGGGGCACCAAGGATGGGCAGGACGTGATGTCCGGCGTGGATCTCGTGCTCGCGAAGTATCCCATCGATCGCTCGCGCGTGGCGGCGATGGGGCATTCGTACGGTGGCTTCATGACCAACTGGCTGATCACGCAGTACCCTGACCGGTTCGTTGCGGCGGTGCCGGGCGCGGGGATCGTGAACTGGATGAGCGACTATGGCAACGCCGACATTCCGATCACGAAGGAGAAGGAGTTTGGTGGCGGGCCATGGTCGCCGGCGGCGCGGGCGACGATGCTGCGCCAGTCACCGTTGGTGTACGCGGACAAGGTGAAGGCGGCCACGTTGTTCATCATTGGCGAGATTGACCAGCGCGTCCCCTATTCCGAAACGCAGCAGTTCTATACGGCACTGAAGAAGAACGGTGTGCCGGCCAAGGTGATCCGCTACGCGGGCATGCCGCACGCCATCTCCGGCCACTGGAACCAGGTGCACCGCGTGATGAACGAGACGGCGTGGCTGAACGAGTGGGTGAAGGGTCGCGGACTTACTCCCTGACCGCCTCGTTTGAAGCGGGCTGAGGTGACGAGTGGACAGATGGGTCGTTGGCGGTGTAGTGTACTGGAGCACTGACGGAACGGAGCAATACCATGGCTGACGACAAACACCCCGAGACGCCGATCACGATGCCGCCGTTCACGATCCTCGTGCGCGACGAGCCGAATCCGTTCGAGGCGCGCAGCAGGCGGCGGCACATGCGCTTCTTTTTTGCGGTGCTGTCACTCACGGTGGCGTTGGCGATCATTGCGGGGGTGGCGGTATACACCTCACGCGGTGGGGGGTCAGTGGGGCAGGAAGAGACGGAGTATTGATCGTCCGTGTTTCAGTTGACAGTTGGCAGTTGGCAGTGAAACGCGACACTGCAACTCACACAGCCGTCGGCCGGGAGCTGTCTGCCATCAGTCGGCAGTCAACAACGTTTCAAGAAAAGACGAAAGGGCTGGCTCCGGTGACGGGCCAGCCCTTTACTCATTTCATTTCTAG
>JBDUCM010000268.1:0-5077 GCA_040003455.1 bacterium | reverse complement strand
TGTCCGTATGTGAGGAAAAGCCGGTTCGTCGTCCGTTGGCCGATTGGGACGTGGTGCACATCCTCTTACGTGAAGGAAGGTGGAGCATGGTCAGTCTGGCGTCGCAGGTATTCATTGCCACGTGTCTCTCGATGTCTGGCATGAACGTGGCGGACGATCCGCAGAGTGCCGAGGAATCGGTGCTGGAGCCGTTGACGGGGCCGCGGGTGGTGCGGGAGGTGCCGAGCTGGAATGCGCGGTTCGTGCAGCACTGCGGGTATTGGTCGTGCTACGATCACCGCGCGAAGGAATCGGCGTGGCCGTTTCCGTCGGGTCTCACGTTGCGAGAGCTGACCGAGTTCGCCGAGGCGCAGGGGGTGTTGTGCGAGACGCCGGAGCCTGGCGACTTGTACGTGACGTATTCCCCGGTGGAGCGGACGTTCGTGCACACGGGGGCGGTGGTGGACATCGAGGGGAGCGGGCGGATGGATGGCCGCCTGTATTTCGACCTGTATACCGTAGAAGCGGACATCAACCGGGATGGTGAGCGCGGCGGCGGGAGGACGATGCGGACGCACCGGCGGGTGTGGCCGGGGAATGGCGACCGGTTCATCCGCTGGTCGGATCTGGTGCGCGAGGAGCAGTTGGGCGTGGCGCGGATCCGGAGCGTGTCGTGATTGCGCCGGCGTTGCGGGGGCAGTTTCCTGTCATACGGACCACTGCCGATGGCGTCCGGGCCTTCAACAACGCGTGGCCGAAGTTCGAGCGCGTGGTGATGTGGTATGCGCGGAGGCTCACGGAGAGTGAGTTTGACCTGGCGGACCTGCGCCAGGAGGCGATGATCTACCTGTGCGAGCTTGATTCGCACCGCTTTGACTTCCGTGACAAGCGGGATGTGAACTACGTGACGAAGTGCCTGATTCGCCGAGTGGTGAAGGCGTGGGGGGCGAAGCGGGGGGATGATATGGGTAATGGGACGGAACTGGATGATGCAGCGTGGCAGGCGACGAAGGCGTGTGAGGCGGAGTTCGGCTCGTTGGGGCATGGGCCGAGGAGCCTGTACGAGCTGTGCGGGTATGGGGTGGGTGAGGGGTAGGCGACCGCTTTCCTTGAACCGGTGACGTCCAGTGATTGAACTCGACGAGACGCGACCCGCGGGGTCCTTGGGGGATACGAATTGCGAGGTGAGCCCGGAGTTGCGGGAGTGGCTCGTTGAGCTCAAGCGGCAGAACGTGTCCCTCAGGGCGCAACTCGAGGAGCTCGAGCGCGAAGAGGCGAGGTACAAGCGGCGCGTCGTGCGGGGGTGGATGACGGCGGTTGCGGTCGTGGTGGTGGGATTGGCCGGTATGTTTGCGTACTACGGGTTTACCGAGGCGGGTCAGCGAGCGGTGGCGGAGTCGCAACGGGAGGCGAGCGACGGGCGGGGGGCGGTCTTATTGAAGGACGCGCCGTTGTGACCGCCGCTGTGGAGGATCGCGTTCAGGCGGCCGGTTTCCTAACGAACCGGGTAGACACAACGGGGTGCACCTCCCAGCACGTCACCGCTTTCGTTCCTTCCCCACGACGGTCACAGTAGGGATAATGCGGTCCGTCAAAAAAGAGTGCGCCTTTGAACTCCATGTAGGCGCGCCCGTCGATTGGTACGTGGCCCGGTTCCTTCGCCAGTTTGAGCTGCGTGAGAATCGTCGCGTGTTCGGCGTTTAGCTCTCCGCGCAGCGCGTAGTCGGAGACGTGATCAGCGTCGGCCTTTGGGATCTCGACAATGATCGTCCCAGTCGTGCCGTCCTTCGTGGGGGTCAGCTGGATGTGATAGTCGCAGTCGTCCGGTGATGTCTTGATCAACTGCACCCATCCGCGCACCGTCACCATGTCGCCCTCGTGCAGCCCCAACGAGAGCTTATCGGGATAGCGTGTCTTGAGCATCTTCTGCCCCGCCTCGTCGATGCGTGGCGGCTCATGCAATGCGCCGAGTTCCGCGGCGGTGAAGGCGTGCCTGGTCCGGCTGCCGTTTGGGGCGGACGTCTTTACGTCCCAGCGTTCGGAGCCGACCTTCGTGCACTGGGCAGCGACTGTCGGGGGCGTGAGTAGTACAGCGGGCAGCGCCAGCAGGAGTGGCAGTCGCATCGGAGCCTCGTCGCTCGGCGAACGGTTTGGGAGGGACGGCAAACGTACACCCTCTCCGTTCCGTTCGTTACGGCGGTTGCCAAGAACTCTCTTATCGCGCTTCGCCCACGCAGCCGCCGCACTCGCGCGTTCTACACCACCTATGCCACCTACACCACCGCCCGCCCGCGCCGACGGAGCGCGAAATACCCAACCCAACACCCGATCGCCACCAAGACCGTCCATCCGAACGCCAACGGAAGCTCGAGGACCAGCAGGTGGAAATCCCGGACGCGGCCATTCTCGATCGTGAACTGTGAGGTGAAGCTGAGTGCCGTAAAGAACCAGGCGAGGCCAAAGAGCCACCGTTGTGCTCCCAGGAGCTGTCTGGCGCGCGCGAGTGCGCGCAATTCGAGTTCAACGCCGGGTTGGAGCGACGGAGTGGCTGGGTTTTCGTTGGCTTGCTCGCGGCGCACGTGCTCCGCGAGTACGGCATCACCGGCAAGATATGCGTCGACGATTTCGCGGGTGGGGGGGCTCACTTCTCCCGCGAGGTAGAGCGGCAGAAGGTCCAGGATGACGTCGCGGGTCACGTTCATTGGTTGCTCCTCATCGAATTCCGGCGAGCGCGAGGCGCGCCCGATGCAGCTTCACTCGCGCCGCCGATACCGACACGCCAAGCACGGCGGCAATCTCTTCGTAGGGCGCGCCATCCATGCGCATCTGCACTACCGCGCGGTCGACTTCGGACAAACGCGCCAGCCGCTCGTTCACCTCATTCAGCTCGGCGCGCTGTGCAGTGCGTTCGTGCGGATCGGCGCGCGGGTCAACCAGCGAATCGTCGAGCGTCACGTGGCGCGTGCGAGTGCGCGCGCGATGCAAGTACAGGTTGCGCGCGATGGTGAACAGATATGCCTTGACCGTTTCGGCGGCGATCGGCGCCGACGACGTCCAGGCGCGCACGAACGTTTCCGACGTGATGTCCTCGGCGTCGGCACGCTCGCCGCACAGATACATCGCAAAGCGAAACAGCTCCGGCGCGTACTTGCGATAGATCGCCGCAAACTCCGTGACCGACTGCGTCACTCAGATCCGTAGCAAGCCGGCGGCAATGTCGGTCCAGGCATGCGCTATCATGCCGGCGCGAAGGCTGCCGCGCCATGCCGCGAGGAGTCCGAACAGGACGCCGTACGCGGCGATCCGGAGGCATGCATCAACGCCTTGATACCCGTGCGCGATGCCGAATACGCTCGCCTGAATGATGACTCCCAGTATCAGGCTGCCGGTGAGGGCAGCGCACTGGCGTTGGAGGTAGCCGCGAAACGCGAGTTCTTCAGCGAACCCCGCGCTCATCGATACCGCGATCCACAACGCTCCCTCGACGATGCCGCGGGGAAGCATTGGGTCGATGGAGCGAGCCGCGCCCTCGGGCGACAGCCGGTGCCACGCCGCCGCAATCGAGATCCAGGCACCCCACGCCAACCCTCCGAGGACGACGTCCTTGACCACATCTCCGATGGTGTCCCAACGACCGCCAACCAGCTCGCGCAGTGTGGTTCCCGTGGGCCGAACGCTCCAGATCACGAACCATGCGAGTGCGCACTCGAGCGCGAGCGCGGAGAGATACACGGGTATGGCGGACGATCGTTGCGGCGCGGCGGCCGCCGTCGCGGAGCCGCCGTGTTGAAAGACTGCTCCGCCAATGGCCATCACCAGTACGACGGCAATGAATGCCGCGGTGTGTCCTGCGGATGCGATGAGCTGGAGCGGCCGGCGGTTGCCGGAGGGATGTGCGAGGGATTCCATGAGTGTCTCCTGTCTGCTCATGGTATCCATCAGGTGGCCGGACGTTACAAACTGCGGTCGGAGGGACGCGGACTGACGTCAGGCGTCGCCGCGCACTTCCTCATCGGTGTGATGGTGCGTTTCGACGTCGCGGGCGAGGCGTGTCTTCTCGCTGCTCTTCTCGGCTTCGTCGTGTTGCTCGCGTCCTTCGAAGAGGCGGTCCTTGCCATCGTCGTCGTGCTTGCGAGTCGCCGAGTGGTCGTGCGCGGGAGATGTGGCTTTCGCGTCGTGGGCGTCCGTGGCTTCACGGCTTGCGTCTGCCGCCTTGTCGAGCTTCCGGTCGCTTGCGTCGTGAGCGTATCCGCTTTTGTCATCGGCCATGAAATTCACTCGCTGTGGTATGGATGTGAGTGAAAGGCAACAGGCATGCCGTTTTGGGATTTATGGCAAGCCGGCCCGATGTGGCACGCGCGCCTTCGGGCCGACGCCTTGTGATACTGGTCACCTTTTCCGGAAGTGCCTCAAATTCAAGGTGCGCATCTCATGCTGTACGCTCGACACGTCGCGACGGACATTCTGTCCGGAACTGAACGAAAGTCGTCGCGTCGTGGCGCGCCATGTAAATGAGAAGGTTCTAACATTCGGCCTCTCGCTCCAACCCGGAGGCCATGCCGTGCTTGTCAATGCATTCCGCGCCAGTATTCTGCGACAGACGGCAGGATTTGTTGCGGCACTTCCGTTGTGCTTCGCATTGCGCGCTCAGGCGACTCCTGACCAAAAGCCATTGCCGATTGATGCTGGCCTCAAGCCGGCCGCCGATTTCTTTGCCTATGCCAAGGTCGGTTGGATCGACGCGGATGTTCCGCAGGGAACGACGCGAGGACATGCGCGCGAGGAGCTCGCTGCGGCCAGTCAGCGCCTGGGGAAGGTGCTCGATGAGGTGCGCAATGCGCGGCCGATGTCCGCGGCGAGGGTTGCCGCCTTCCGCCCGACGTGGCTGAACGAGACGGAAATTGAGGCGCGGAGCCTGGCGCCGCTTCAGTCGCTGCTGGACGGCATGAACGCCATCGGAGACAAGTAGGCCGCTGATTGGTTCAATTCCGGGTGTGGCGCCACGTTCTGGAGGGGTGATATTAGTGTGGTGCCACAGCCAGGAGTGATTTCGGTGTGGCACCGCAGGGCTTTGGTAGGCTCATTGTGTGGCGCCACA
>JBDUCM010000267.1:0-5123 GCA_040003455.1 bacterium | reverse complement strand
GCGCTGTCGGAGCAGTTCGTCACGCTCGATCACTTCTTCGCGTCGGGTGGCAACTCTGCAGACGGCCACCAGTGGATCACGCAGGCGAACGAGACCGACTACGTGATGTGGCCGTTGTACTTCGGTCGCACCTATCCGTCGGAAGGCAACGACCCCCTTTCATATTCCGTTGGCGGGTTCCTGTGGGAAGCCGCCCAGGCGAAAGGCAAGCGAGTAACGATCTTTGGCGAGTTCGCTCCGGCGCCATCGGACTCGGTGGCAGGGGAACGCGCGGACTTCATGGCGAAGTACCGGCAACCGCACGACTACGCGGCCTCCAGGCGGCAACTTGCGGCCACGTACAAGACGAAGTCGGAGATTCCGTCGCTGGATCGCGCACTCGTGCGCGAATATCCGGGTTGGACGATGGAGACCCCCGACGTCGTGATGGCAGACGACTTTCTCGATCACCTGCGCGAGTGGAAGGCGGCGGGCACGATGCCGCATCTCGTGATGATGGTGCTCCCGAACGATCACACACGCGGAACCACGCCGGGTTGGTGCACACCGCGCGCCTGCGTGGCAGACAATGACCTCGCGCTGGGCAAGGTGGTGGAAGGGCTGACCGCCTCGCCGTTCTGGAAGTCGATGGCCATTCTCGTTGTGGAAGATGATGCACAGAATGGCGTGGACCACATTGATGGACATCGCACGGTAGCCCTGGCGATTTCGCCGTTCAGCAAGCGTGGCTCGGTGGATAGCACCTTCTACGTACACCCGAGCATGGTGAAGACAGTGGAATTGATGCTCGGGCTTCCGGCGCTGAGCATCTTTGATCTCACCGCCACCGACATGCGCGCCAGCTTCATCGGCGAACACGAGAAGCCGGACTTCAGGCCCTACAAGGCGTTGGTGCCCGCGCAATCCATCTACGAAACCAACGTGCGCGTTGGCGACATCAAGGGGCCGCACGCGGTGGAGCGCCGTCGCGCGGCGCTGGCATCGCTCCGCATGAAGTTCGACGAGCCGGACGCGGCGCCCACCGAAAAACTCAATCGTATTCTGTGGCACGAGGCGCGTGGGTGGAACACGCCGTATCCTGCCGTCAAGCAATCGCTGTTCTTTCCGATGTCGGTGGACCTTGCGGACGATGAGCGGGAGGAGCGTCCCAAACGTTCCATCAAGGGTCGCAAGGATTGAATCGTGGCTTCCGCCCTCGTTCCCGTCCTGTCCCTGGAGGAGGTGCTTCATGAGCACCTCCACAGTGCGCTCGTCGAGAACGAAGACGCGATTGCCGCCGTGGCGGGCAAGCGAAATCGAGAGCAGTGGCTTCGACGCTTCCTCCCGCCGCAGATCATCCGTCGTCTCGATCGCGGATTTGCGCGATCGTACACCGTGCATCCGGATACGGCGCGCGCACTGTATGCCGTCGCGCGCGCTGTTCGCCCCGCTGTGATCTTCGAGACCGGGACATACTGGGGTTACTCCACTGCGATTCTCGCGGCGGCGGTGCGGGATGCGGGCAGTGGCGTGGTGCATTCGTTCGACCTGTATCCACACGCCGGTGCGCACATTCCATCGTCGCTCATGGAGTGGGTGCGCTTGCATCGAGGAGCGCCTGCCACAGCGTCAATGCCGGCCGTGCTACAGGACGCACTCCCTGACTTGCTGTTTCAGGACAGCGTGCACGACTACGATGGCGTACTTGCCGAGCTGCGCGTGGTGGCGCCGCGCATGAAGCCCGGTGCAGTCGTGTGTTTTCACGACTTTGTAGTGGAAGGCGTGGTTCAGGCGGCTGTGGATGGACTGCCAGGCTGGTTCATCGCGCAGATTGCCGGCAGCGATCCCCAACAATTCGGGATCGCGATTGCTCCGGGTCTGCGCGTGCCCGCGTGACGTTTCCCTTCGACGCGCTACGCTATCATTACGCGCGATGGCGGCGGCGTCGTGATGCGGAAGCCGGGCTTCCGCCACTGTCGGCCGAGGAGCGTACGCGCGTCCGTCACTTTCGGGATGCCTTCCGGCGCCTGCCGGTGAACGTGCTGGATGACATGACTGCCACCGAAGCCGATTGGGCAGAGGCGATGAATCGGCTCCGTGAGTTGGCGCTGCACGCGGATCCGCGCGCATTTCAGCGATGGGACGTGATTGCCGCGCGCATGGCGCATACGTCGTCGCCGGCCACGCCCGTTGAGTTGGCCGCACTGCGGGCGCATCCGGAGTGGGAAACGCGGTGGCGCCATGTGCTGCGTGAAGTCCCTGCTGGGCGCCCTGTACCCTACGCCGAGTTTCCGGAGAGCAGCGAGAGTTTGATCCAGACGGTGCATCACGTGATGCAATTGGAGCGATTGACGTCGCATCGCGTGGAGAACTGGAACGCGATCGTGGAGTTCGGCGGCGGTTTCGGCGGCATGTGTCGCGCCTTGCACACGCTCGGTTTTCGCGGCCAGTACCTCATCTACGATCTGCCGCCGATGGTTCTACTTCAGCGGTGGTACCTGGAGCAGGTGGGACTTGGCGACGACTCCCACACCCGCGTTGCGACAACGAGCGAGTTCGTGGAGCTTGCGAACTTCGTACGAGATATTCCAGCCGGTGCGCACGCGCTGTTCCTGGCAACGTGGTCGCTGAGCGAAGCGCCCATGGCGCTCCGCGAGCGGGTGAAGCCGCTGGTGGAACGCATGGGCCACTACTTCATCGGATTTCAGGGGCGGTACGGCGAAGTGGACAATGCGGCCTACTTTGCCAAATCCTGGCTCCGTGCGAATCACACCGAGCGCATCGCACATCGCCCCGACGATTTCTATATGTCGGGGATGGCCGGGGTGACAGCGGTGGCGCCCCCGGCGGCGGGCGGCGGAACCTAATCGCGTTTTGGCGCTTTCGTTACCGGATCCGGTGTACTTCCGCGTGCCACGATCCGATATATGAGGAGTGACACACCAACGGTGAGCAGCAAGTGGACCCAGCCTGGTCCGTCCTTGACGAGCGCTGCGATGGCCCACACGATCAACATCACCACTGCTGCTACGATTCCGAGATCCATCCGCTACTCCTTGAATTGACCCGTCATGCGACGAGTCGTAGATTTCATGAAGGAAATGTACGCACACATGGGACGGAGAGAAACGTTTTTGAGCCGATAAGTCCTTCGAGTGGGTTCGATATCTGTGCTGACGGCATGCCCCCAGTGCGGGGGAAGCCGGAAGGTGTGGTGAGAGCCTCATTATTACGACTGGGCTTCATAAAACCCTCTCCGTTCCTGTCCTTGCGGGCCCCTCGGTTGTTCCGTGGGGCCCGTTTCTCGTCTACGGAAGGGCCGGATTGATACGGAAACGGCCGGATGGGACGGAGAAGCCCCCGGCCTACTTTTCCCGCGCGCCAGAGTGATCCGGTAGTTTTCAGCAGTTTCCGGCCGTTTCTCAGACGCGAACAGGCAGTTTGTCAGATGGGTTCAGCCAGTTGTTAGCGGGTTCAGGCAGTTTGTCGGTTTCTCAGACGGGCTCTGGCACTTTCTCAGACCTTGAAGCATTCATCCGCCATGCCCGACGTCACCGTCACCAAGCGCCTCACCTTCAACGCGGCGCACCGTGTTCACAACGCGGCGCTCTCCGATGAGGAAAACGCGCGCCTGTTCGGCAAGTGCAACAATCCGAATGGACACGGGCACAACTATACCCTCGATGTGTCCGTCCGCGGACCGATCGACGAACAGACGGGGTATGTGATCGACCTCGGCGTGCTCAAGCGGTTGGTCGAGGAACAAGCGGTGGACCTGATCGACCACAGGAACCTCAATCTCGATGTGGATTTCATGCAGGGCGTGAATCCCACGTCGGAAAACATCATCGTCGCGATCTGGCGTCGACTCGAGCCCGCGGTACGCCCGGGCCGTCTGGTGCGCCTGGTGCTCTGGGAGACGCCGAACAACTATGTCGAGTATACCGGTGACTAGAACCGATGCCCTGCATGCCGCGCATGCCGCGCATACCGCGCACGCCCACACGGCGTCGCGCGAAATCATCCCGTTGCACGATGAATCACCGGCAACCGTCGCGTATGCACGCAACGTCCGCGAACAGCTTGCGCTGCTGGGCGAGGATCCGGACCGCGAAGGCCTGCTGAAGACTCCCGAGCGCGTCGCGAAGGCCATGGGGTTTCTCACACAGGGCTACGCCATGACGCTGGGCGACGTGGTGGGCGATGCACTGTTCCACGAAGAGCACGAGAACATGGTGATGGTGCGCGACATCGAGCTCTATTCCATGTGCGAACACCACATGCTGCCATTCTTCGGCAAGGCGCACGTGGCGTACATCCCGAACAAGAAGATTGTCGGCCTCTCCAAGCTGCCGCGCATCGTGGAGATGTTCGCGCGCCGGCTCCAGGTGCAGGAACGACTCACGGAACAGGTAGCCAAGGCCATTGAGGAGGTACTCGATCCGCGTGGCGTGGGCGTGGTGATCGAGGCGTACCACATGTGCATGATGATGCGAGGAGTTGAGAAGCAGAACTCACGCACCATCACATCTGCCCTGCGTGGTGTATTCCGCGATGACGGCAAGACGCGCGACGAGTTCCTGCGTCTGGCCTATGCTCCCGCGCGGTAGCCGCATGAGCGCCGATCCGGAAGCCTTGTTCGTTCCAACCGCGCTCGTAACAGGCGCGTCGCGCGGCATTGGTGCCGCGATCGCGCGTCGCCTGGCGAAGTCCGGCGCGCGCGTGGCCCTGCTCGCGCGATCAGCCGAGCAACTGCACGCGCTCACGGAGGAGATCGGCGGCAACGCCATCGCGCTCCCGTGCGACGTCCGCGACTCGGCGATGCTTGCTCGTACAATCGCTGCGCTGACCGAAGACATCGGCGGAGCACCGGACATCATCGTCAACAATGCCGGTGCGTTCTTCCTCGCGAATACCGAGGAGACCTCGGTGGATGCCTTCGCGGAGACGCTGTCGGTGAACCTGACAGCGCCGTTTGCCGTGGTGCGTGCCTTGCTGCCGATCATGCGGGAGGCGAACGCGGGCCACATCGTGACCATCGGTTCCGTGGCAGACCGGATGACCTTTCCCGGCAACGCGGCGTATGCCGCGAGCAAGTTCGGCTTGCGCGCGCTGCACGAAGTCATGCGCTCGGAGCTGCGCGG
>JBDUCM010000266.1:0-5125 GCA_040003455.1 bacterium | reverse complement strand
GTACCTGCGATGGATACGCGCGCACCGGCGCCGCGCAGACCCTTTGCGACCTCGCTGGCGAGTTCGACATCGTCTTCGACGAGCAGGATTCTCATGTCCAATGATGGGGCGCTGCGGTGGCCGTGCGAATGCGTTCAGCCTCGAAATAAGCCCAACGCTCGCGTCCGCGACAGTCCGGCTGGTAGCTATCGCCGGCCGCACCTGCGCGGTGTTTCGGACGCTGGAGTGTTGCTCCTTGCCGTTCTCGGTCAGGTGGCCGCGTGATGGCCGACGCGGAGGTGGGCGGCGTTCAGGCGCTCCTCCATGTCGTGCAGGGCCGTGAACCGTACGGCCAGGGGGACGAATTCGCGCACAGCGGGGTGGCGTGCCATGCGTTCTACCACGGCCCAGACCCCGGGGTCTTCGTCCGCAATGTCCGCGGCACAGTCGGCCACCATCCAGGCGGCCGCGTACACGTCCATGGGTTCCAGCCGCTCCACGCCTCTATAGAATCGCGCCCTGGCCTCGGCAAGCGCGCCATCGTGCGCCGCCAGCCGGATGATCAACGACTCGAACAGCTCGCGCCCCTGGAACCACCAGTCGTCACGGTCGCCGATACGCTGAACCGCGGATCCCAGGGACGTGCGCGCCTCGCCCACGTCCCTGAATCGGAGCGCGGCAATACCGACCCCCGCCTGCGCGCCGATGGCGATGTCCGCCGCGCCGAGCTGTTCCGCGAGCGCGCTCGTCTCGCGATAGAGCGCCATGGCTGCCTCGGCATCACCTCGTTCCAGCTCGAGGTTGGCCAGGTTGTACAGCGCGATGAGGCGACTCGCGTTGTTTCGGAGTGTCGTATACAGTCGAAGTGCATCCGTGCATGCTTCCTGCGCTGCTGGAAAGTTGCCACGACGCAGTTCCAGTACTCCCAAGTTCATGGAGGCGCTGGCGGCAAGGTCGAGGGCCTGCGCCTCACGGGCCAGCGCCAGCGCGGAGCGAAACGCTTCCATGCCGGCACGATCGTCCAGTGAAAACGTGCGCGCCACGCCCAACGTCAGAAATGCGCGGGCTTCCATGGCGCGATCCCTCTGTTCGACTGGACGCGCGAGGAGTTCCAGCAATAGCTCCACGGCTTCGGCGGGATTGGTACCGAGCAACGTGATCGCCAGGCGAAGTGTCGCCTCGCCTACCAGCGCGTCGTCACCGTCGCCGTGCGCCAGCTTGAGCGATGCGCGTGCTATCAGAATGGCCTCTGCCACATCGCCGCGCCGCGCGATCATCTGCGCCAGCAGCGAGCGGGTTTGCAGCACCTCGCCAATGCCGGCGACCCGCTCCGCAACGGACAGCATTTCCCGGCACTCCGCTTCGGTATCCAGCGTCGATTGGCCGAGGCGCACGCGCGCCTGCAACCGGCGCAGCTGCATGGTGAGCGCACGACCGGCCTGCTGATGCACCAGGGGCAGCGCGAGCATCTCTTCCGCCCATCGTTCCACGTCCGCCCAATGCCCGGAAAGCTCGGCAACCCGGGCGAGTTCGTCGAACACCGCGGCACGCTCCGGGTCCGTGCCCGCGTTCCCGAGGGCCAGCTCCAGGAAGTGAGTCGCGTCGTCGAGCGCATACAAGCTCACGGCGTGCACGGCCGCAGCGCGGCACCACGTGTACGCCTGGTCCGTATTGCCGCTTCGGGAAAAATGCGACGCAATCACGTCAACGCCGGCGGGGTGCTTCTTCGCGAGATAGTTCGCGATGCGCTCGTGCGTGTACCGTTGCCGCGCTGGGCTCACCGTGCGCAACACGGAATCCACGAGCAGCGCGTGGGCGAATTGGTAGACATCACGCGCATCGGTCGAGCGGACCGGTTCGATCACGGACGACGCCAATCCACTGTCGATGGCGTCCAGCACCTTCTCCATCGGAAGGTCGGCGGCGTTGGCGAGCAGGGCCAGCGAGAAGGTGCGGCCAATCGCGGCGGCGGTCACGAGAACGCGTAGCGCTTCCTCCGGCAGGCGCGAAAGGCGCCGCCCCACGAGGTCCGACATGCCGATCGGGAGGGCCAAGGCAGACGGAATCGTCCAGGTCCATGCGGTGCCCGAATGTGTGAACACCCCTTCCTCGCTCATCGTGCGCAAGAGTTGCACGACAAGGAATGGATTGCCCTCGGTGTGACGCAGCACGAACAGCACGAGATCGTCCCCCAACTCGCCGCGGTGCAGCACACCCTGCAGCCAATTGCGCACTTCGCCTTCCGTCAGGCGGATGACGTGGATCTCGCGCGCGCGTTCGTCGCGCGAGAGACGTTGGCGCCGTTCGCGGACCGTCCCGTACGCAGCCTCCTCGCTCCGCAGCGTCACGGCAAAGGTCAAACGAGCCTCTTCGACGTGCGCCAGCAGAAATTCCAGCGCGTCCCAGCTCGCGACGTCGGCCCAATGCATGTCCTCCAGTGCAATGACGAGGGGGCGCATGACACTCGCCGCCTGCAGGTACGCCAGTAGCTCATGCAGGAGTTGATGGCCGTGCCTCGGGTCGATCGGTGGCGCCACATCGCCCGCCGAGGCCGCGTCGCGCAAGGACGGTGCGAGTCGCTCGAGCAATGGCCAGGGCCGGTTCGACGTGAGCCCCAGTGCATGGGCCGTCGAGATCACTTCAGCCCAGGGCCCATATGGCGGCCTGTTTTCCGCGTCCAGCGCGCGTCCGGTCGCCATCACGGCGCCACGTAGCCGAGCCTCCGGAAGGAGTTGGCGTACGAGCGTTGACTTGCCCACCCCAGCTTCCCCGATGATGAGCCGAACTTGTGGAGTTCCTGCAAGGCTCTGGTCGAGTGCATCGACAAGCGATCGGAGTTCGCCGGTGCGGCCGACGAAGCGATTGAAGGCGAGTCTGGGCGGGCCATCGCTCTCCGAACCGGCGACAAACACCTTGTCGCGCCCGCCGCGCTTGGCCTCGAACAATGCGCGATCGGCGGACGTAAAGAGCGCCTCGAACGTCTCGCCGTGCGCAGGCGCGCTGGCCACACCGATGGAGACCGTCACCGACAATGCCTTCACGACCTCGTTCCGCAGCGGAACGGAGCGCGACGCGGTCGCGCGGCGGATGTCGTCCGCCACCGCACGCGCGGCCAGCTGGTCAAGTCCCGGAAGGACAACGACGAATTCGTCGCCGGCATAGCGTCCCAGGTATTGGCCGGGCTTGAGATGCTCACGCGCAACTGCTGCCAGCAGGCGCAAGGCGTCGTCCCCTGCGAGGTGGCCAAACGTGTCGTTCACCGTCTTGAACTGGTCCACATCCACCACCAGCAGCGACACCGGGGCGCCGGTCCGCTTTCGCTCGGCGAGGACTGCCGATGTGACGTCCACAAACGCCCGACGCAGCAAGGCGCCGGTGAGGTCGTCTTCCTCGGTGGCATCAATGGCGGCGTACCCACCGGACCGCGGTCGCGGCATCGGTGGTGGGGACACGCTCAACGGATGACCGCGGCGAACGATCTCTTCGAAATGCGCGAAAAGGTGCGGGTCGAATTGCTTGCCCGCTTCGCGCCGCATGATTTCCATGGCTTCCGTCCGCGAGAACGACCGCTTGTAGCTCCGGGCGGTCGTCAGCGCGTCGAACATGTCCGCGATGCACAGAATGCGGCCCGCAAACGGGATGACCTCGCCGGCGATACCGTCCGGATAGCCTTGCCCATCCCATCGCTCGTGGTGGCTTCGTACCATGGGCGCGATGTCCCACGGAAAATGGAGGTCGGCAAGCATCTCCACTCCCGTCAGCGGATGCCGGCTCACGAGGGCCCACTCCTCGCTTGTGAGCTGCCCGCTCTTGTTCAGTACCTCATCGGGCACACCAAGCTTGCCGACATCGTAGAGCATCGCTCCAATGCGCAGCCAGAAGAGCGACGCCTCGTCGAAGCCCGCGTTGGCGGCAAGGGCGACGGCAAGATCCGCCACCCGTGCGGTCTGCCCGGACGGTCGTCCCTCCTTCGCTTCGACCGCTTCACACCACGCGCGCACGACCTCCATGTACGCGCCCTCCAATTGCGACATGAGCCGGCCCACGTCCGCCAGTTCGTGCCGGTTGGTCAGCTCCGTATAACACGCATGAGCGCGGTTCAGCGCCTGCAACGTTTCCCGATTGCGGCCGAGACGCCGATACAGCTCGGCGAGTTCACGATTGGCTTCGCCTTCGAGCATCTTGTCGCCGATGGCCGCGCCGCGATCACGTGCGTGTTCCAGCTCCGTTTCCGCCGTGGCCGCATCGCCCGTCTCACGCGCAATGATGCCATACGCCTTCGCGATCTCGCCGAATGTTCTCGAGTCTCCCAATTCGCTGGCCAGCGCCATCACATGGTGACAGCGGCGCCCAGCCTCCCCGAAGTCCCGCCTGGCAATCTGAAGCAGTACGCCATTCAACTCCACCTGCGCGCGAAGCGACAACGCACCGAGCGTGTTGGCAAGCATTGCAGCCTCCTCGAACGCCGCTTCGGCGGCATCGAGTCGATCGACCTCAACGTTGGCGAGACCGAGATTGTTCAGGGCGACGACGACATTGTCGAGCAATGAGTGCCGACGACCATGGATCACGGCATCCTGATAGCACTTGAGTGCCTCTCGATAGTCGCCGCGCGTCTTCGCGATCGAGCCGAGATTTGTCAGGACTTCCACGTGAAGGCGTGGGTCGATCGCGCTGGTTCCGCACGCCAGAACATCACGAAACAACCGCTCAGCGACCGTGAAATACCCTTCACGCCATCGCGCCGCTGCCAGCACGCTGAGTGCGGAGCCAAGCGCGCGCTTGTCGCCGCTCGCTTCCGCGGCGGCAACCGCCGCTTCGGCACAGTCCGCGGCCGCCTGATAGTCGGAGTCCAGCTCGTACGTCCGGGCAATCCAGCGGAGGAGCGTGGATGCCATCACCGGAGATGGTTCCGCGAACTCTCTCAGAGCCCGTTCATAGAGAACGCGTGCCTCGGCACGGTGGCCGCTCCGTACGAGCCCCCGCGCTTCGTCCGTGAGCGCCCGTGCAGCTTCTGGCGCAATGGCCGGCGTATTCGGGCTCATGTCGGAAGCATCTCGCTTGGGACCCTGTCGGTCACACGTGTGGTCGTGAACGTGAATGCAGCGCGTCAGGGCACCGCCGCCCGAAGAAACTCCATCCGCCC
>JBDUCM010000265.1:0-5139 GCA_040003455.1 bacterium | reverse complement strand
GGCACATGGCGACATGATGCGGTGATGCGGTCGCGGCGTGGAGTCACCTGCTATCGCAGTTCAGCCGACGGTCGGCCGCAACCAAACAGCGCGGTCCGTCCTTCGTTGTCCGTTGCGCGTGCTCCAACCCGTTGTCCGTTGTCCGTTGTTCGTTGGTCGTGGTCCGTCAGGCGGAACCTGCTGACCGGCGGGACCTTGCTTGCCACGTAGGTCGCGGCGCATCTATCCGCAATCCAATTGCGCCCGGCATGAACCATCCTCGCTCACAAGCCACGGATCACGAACGACGAATCACGGAAGACGGGCAGGAAGACACGCAACGGACAACGAAGGACGGACGCGTGAACTGTTGCCGCATCCCCGTGGGGCGCGATGGTTCGCGCGCGACTGCGTCACGAACCGCGCAACCACATGACGTAGACGCCGCACCGGCCCGCGTCGAACGCGAGGGAGCCGATGATCTCCACCGGCGCCTGGAGTACGCTCGGATAGAATTCGATGGCCTCGTATGAATCGGTGTTGGTGGGCAGATCAATCGCCGCCACCCCGTTCACGAAGTACGCAGCGCGGCAACTGCGCGAAATTGGCACCAGACCTGACAGGCGCAACGCCTCGCGAATGTCCATGTTCGTGTACTTCTCGCGCAGCTCCTCCGGCGTCAGAAACTTCCCGCGCAACGCGACACTGTGGCGCCGGTCCTCGAACCCCTGCATGTCCCGCGAACCGCGCTGGACGTACCCGTTGGTTTTCCGGATTTCCGGGGCGGTGGTGACCACCGCATCGAGTTCCACGATGTTGCCACCCCGCGGCGAGATCACGGCCCGGATCGGTGTTTGATCGTCCTTCAGGCTGGCTGCGGGAATCCTGAGGCGGCGCGGTTGGTAGCCCAGCTTGCGCACCTCGAACACGTAGTGGGCGTTGGTTGGCATCATGCCGAACAGGCTCGCTCGCCCGTCCTCACCGGTGAGGGCCCGGCCTCCGGTGAGCGAGTCACGCACCTCAGCGCCTGCGATGGGCAGGCCGGACGCGCTATCTGACACGATGATCGCGCGGGCGCGTGTGGCAAACTGCGCGCGCGCCGTGGCAGCGGTTGCGGCAGTCAACAGGACGAGCGCCAGGGTGCGGCGCACAAATATTCCGAGCGGACGGTGAGGGGTCATGGTCGGATCACACTCGCGATCAATGTTTCAGGCGTTCCAGCCCGCGGGTCGCCAATGGATACCCCGGAACCAGCTCCAGCGCGCGGCGGAACAGCCGCGTCGCCTCAGTTTCGTTTCCGCGAGACGCTTCCACTTCACCGAGCCGGGCGATGGCCTGGACGTCGTTGCCGTCCGCGACAATGGCCCTGACGAAGTATTCGCTCGCCTTGGTGAAATTGCCCATCGTTTGCGCGGCGCGGCCCGCGAGAACCAGGACCACGGGACTTTCTGGTGCCAGCGCAACGGCCTGTGCGGCTGCGCGCAGGGCGAGCTCGCCCTGACTCGCCTGAGCCTGGGCCAGCGCCAACAGCCCGAACGTGGTGGCGGAGATAGTGTCGAGACGAATGGCCTGTTCTATATATGGAAGCGCCTCCGGCCCGCGCCCCTGCTCCACGAGCGCGCTGGCCAGGTAGCGCCGCGCATCCACGCGTGCTGGGTCGATGGCGGCCGCCCGCGTGAGTGCCACGATGGCGGAATCCACCTGCCGCTTCATGAGGTACGCGAGGCCCACGGATGTGTACGATTTGCCGCCGGGATGGAACGCGGCAAACTGCAACAGGTAGGGAAGCGCCAGGTCGGGGCGTTTCTGCATCACGAACACGTTCCCCAGCGCCTCGGTTGCCGCGGCATCGCCAGGACGCAGGCGCAATGCGTGCTCCAGGAGCGCTTGGGCGTCTGGTAGCCGTTGCTCTGCCATCGCGATGGTCGCACTGCGGGTCCAGGCCGGCACGAAGGTGGGATCAACAGCCATCGCAAGGCGCAACACACTGTCGGCAGCATTTACGCGCGGAGGATCCGCCCTCAGCAGCGCAGATGCGAGGTTGTCGTACGCGCGTCCATTCGCCGGGGTGACGCGCACCGCGTCAGTCCATCGGTCCACGAGGTTGGTATACTGCGCGCTGCGTCCGGCGCTGACCATTGTGAGTAACGCGACTACCACCAGCGCAGCGGAAAGAAGTGGCACGCTGCCACGGCGAGCGAGGAACCGCCGCCGCGCATACTCCACGGATATCACGGTCAGCGCGATGATGACGGCTGAGGCGAGATAGATGCGTCGCTCCGCCGCAACCTCCGTGCGGATGGGAACGACGCTCGACGACGGCGCCAGCAGCAGGAAGAAGAAGGTGCCGAGAAACGCGAGCCATTGAAGGCTTGGCCGGCGCCATGCGGCGAGCGTCGCAATGCCAGCGGCGCTGAGGCCGATCAAACCGGGAATTGCCGTGGCGCCGTGCACGAGGGCGCGCCCGTAATCAAAGGCGAGGTCCACCGGCCAAAACACCAGCCGCACGTAGTGACCGATGGCCCAGCCCTGCGTGTACAGGTACGCGTACCATGTGACGCCAGCGCCGGTGCCCGCAGTGTCGCCGCGCGCGCCGGCGGCGACGAGTGCAATCGACACGAGCATGGTCCCGACCAGCGACAGGTAGAGCCAGCGCCGCGCGCGCGCGCGCCACAGAGTTCGCCAGTTTGGGGCGAGAAATGCGCGGTCGTACAATACCACCATCACCGGTGCGGTGAGCATGACTTCCTTGCTTCCCATCCCGAGCACGCACGCAACGACGGCGATGATCGACCATCCGCGCACGCCAAGAACACCGGGTGCGGCGCCGACAAGGCGCGGTTGATTCGCCTGCCACGCCCGCGCCGAAGCGTACAACGTGGTCAGGTAGCACAGCGAGACGAGGATCTCGGTGCGTTGGCTCAGGTAGTCAACCGCTTCAGTCTGGATGGGGTGCACCAGCCAGATGGCGCTGGTGACCACCGCGATACCGTTTGCAGCCGAGTGCCAGTCTGCGGGAACGCCGCCAAAGACGATGGTCCAGCGAATCAGTGCGCACAGCACCAGCGCCGCCAGCACGTGCAATGCGATGTTGGCGATATGGTACCCGAACGGATTGTCGCCCGCGGCGGTTACCTCAGCGATCGCGTGGTTCAGCGCGAACGAATAGTTGGCGACTGGGCGACCTGAGACCGCGGTGCCGAGTGGCGGCGTGCGTAGCGGGCCAGGGGTGGGAAGCAGCGAGCCGATTGTTGTATTCTCGACGATTGCTTCGCGATCGTCGAAGTCGAACGGCGCGTGGAGTGCGGGGCCGTAGGCGAGAAAGGCGAGCAGGAGAAAGGCTGCTGCGAGGCCGACGCGAGGGGGCCATCCAGGCGCAGCCTGCTGTGCAGCACGAGCGTGAGCGTGAGCCTCCAGCATTGAGCAGATCAGAGCCCGAGCTTTCAGCTTGAGCTCCAAGCTCGAGCTCTGACGTGCTCAGGACTGAAGCTCACGCCCACCTTCCTTTAGTAACCTTCTTTCGTCCATACCAGGATTACGCCGCATCCGTGATTGAAGCCGTTGAATTCGGGCGGGATGGTGGATGCGCCTGAATAGACTTCGATGGCCGCGATGTCCTTGGGTGTCGGCAGCAGGTCGAGGTTGAACGGCGTGGGGAGCGGCACCCGATCGAGGTACACGGTGAATGGGCATGCGCCCAGGCTGATGGTCCCGCCTTCGCGCTTGCTCAACGCATAGTATTCCGCGTTCGCGCTGGAGTGGCTTGGCGACACGTTGATGCTGCCGAAGCGTCGAAACAGCTCCGTCGCGAATACTGTGTTGCGCTTGTCGATTTCGGCGGTGTTCATGAACTCGCCGAAACCAAGCTTCTGGCGCGTCTCGAACTCACGCATGCGGATGGATGATTCCTTCGCCGTGATCGCGACGGGCGCGAGCATGGTGATGTCTTCCGTGAGGGTGTACGAGATCTTCACGGTGTCCTGCGCCGGCACGTCCACGACGGAGGATGCGGGGCGGAAGCCGCCGCGCTTGACGACCACGAGGTATTGGCCCGGCGGCACCTTGTTGATGCGGAAGCGGCCGTTGGGGCCGGTGCCCACGCGAATCCTGGAATTGACGATGGACACGAACGCGCCACGAACTGGCGCAAGGTTGGTGTCGCTGACGATGCCGTCGATGGTGCCGAATTCCATTGCGGCGCGGGCGGTATCGGCTTTCGGGCGCTGGTTGGTGGCGCCCACGGCCTGTGCGCCAAGGGTAAGGGGCGCGGCCGCAATGGTGGCGGCGAGGGCGAGGAGTCGGAAACGCTGGATGTGCTGCATATGCGAAATCAAGCAAAAGGGCGGCGATGGGCGAAGTAGGCGGGGAAGAAACCAGAAGCCGGAGACCGGGTGCTGCTCCGGCCTCCGGCTTCATAGTCAACCCCGAACTACCTGCGATGTTCGATCTGTTCGGAAATTACGGGGCGCAGTCGTTCAAACCGCCGGGGCCGAGGAGCACACCCGTGACGTTTGCACGTACCAGGCACTCGCCCTGCGGGATTGGGCTGACGCGCGCCACGAAGTTCTTGTTCGCGCCCGAGGAGATGTCGAGCGGGAGCAGGTTGAGCTTGTTGTAGCGGCGCATGTCCACCCAACGGTTGCCTTCCATCATCGTGGAGTAGCGCTTCTCGTAGAGGATGCCGAGCAGCACTGCGTCGTCGGATGATGCGGCTGTGAGCGTGCTGGGCGGCAGGCCGCCCGAGTTCACACGAGCCACGTTGAGGTCGGCAATGGCACCGGCCTTGTCGCCCGTGGCGAGGCGAGCTTCGGCGCGGAGGAGGATGAGTTCCTCGTTGCGGAGCACGGCCACCGGGGAGTTGGTGTTCGGCCAGATCTGGAAACCGATGGTGGACGGCGCGCTGGTGGACGTGCCGCCGGCGATCGGCCCTTCACGTGCCGGCAGACCGGTGCGGATTTTCGCAGTGACGCGATCATCCACTGACCCATTCGCCTTCAACTGCGCATCGGCGAGGAAGGACATGTGGCCGTACAGCGTGGTGTTGGTGGCCACCGAGTTGCCGTTCGGGCTATCCGGTGCTACGCCGTACGTGTCGTACACACCGACATCAAGACCGGCGCGCGACGTGGCCGTGGCATCGAGGAACGATGCGCCGAGCGC
>JBDUCM010000107.1:0-17450 GCA_040003455.1 bacterium | reverse complement strand
GCGCATTCCCCTCTGTGCACGCGCAGGGCCTTCGCAGTCGCCTTACCATGACCGGCACGCAGCGCGCATATCAGATCGGCGACTCCTCTGTGTCAGAGAAGATCGGGACGATGCGCTACGAACTGTTCGGGTCGAGCTGGCGAATCCGCCTGGATGGCTCGTCCCTGGAGTTTCGTGCTCCGCAGGACACCATTCGCGGATCGCTTCCCTTTGGAGTGCGGTTCGACCTTGCCGCTCGACCCGGCGATACACTCACCGCCTTCGCCAGATCGGCGAGCCGGCCCCTGGATCTTTCAGCGCGTGAGACGTCGGCCCTGTCGACGATCGGCACGTCGGTGATCGACATCGAAAGCGCCGCACTCGGCACTCCGGCACTTGGGGGCGTTCGGCTCGCACTCTCGTTTCCCACCGGTGATGCCGTACTGTCCGTGCGCGGCGGTGTCGAACTCGAACCCACGCCGGTGGGCACGCAGCCCGTCTATTGGCGCGGGACCACGATCCGCGGCGGACTGGCCCTGACGTCTGGCGTCGGCAGCGGTTCGTTCGCTGCCTCCATCGAGGCAACGCACAGCTCGGCAGATTCGCTTGGCGGTCGCAACCTGTTCCCGGGCGGAGGAAGCCTCACGCTGCAGCTTCAGGGCGACATTGGCATTCCGAATCCGTTTGACCCGCTGGAAGACGAGACTTGGCCCCTCCGCACCATTGCATTCTATGGACAGCCGATCGGAAATGACCGCAATGACCAGCCAAACCTGATCGTCCCGCAAGGAAGCCTGTTCGGCATGTTGGGCATGCTTGTCGTTCCGGTGCGCGGCTTGACCATTTCCCCAACACTCCAGTTACTGCGAGAGTCCAGCGTCAGCGGGTCTTCTGCGGGAGTGATCACCAGCCGTATCACGGGCAGCGCCTGGACGACACAGGCCGGCCTCGACGTGACCATTCCGCTGGGCGACGTCTTCGAGCTGACGCCGCAGGCCGGCTACACAGTAGGCAACGTGGGCGCGGCGTTCTCGCAGTCTGCCGTGCTTCGTCGCGGGCGAGGTGTGAGCAAGTCCTCGGCGTTCAATGACGCAGTTCGCGGAAGCTGGTTTTCGCTTCAGCTCACGGCCTCGTTCTAGCCTGCGGATGTGTGCGGAGCCGCGAACATGGTCGCGATGAGTTCCGGATAGCGCGGATGTGATTCGAGCGACTGGATATCAGGCCACCGGCACCATAGCGGCCCAACGGCATCGCGTAGCTGCGCCGATCGGATGGCGTGCGACATCGCGTCATCCAGACGGCCCAGATAGAGTGCCGAGATGGCGCGGGAGAAGAACGGGACTCGCGACGTAATGGCCCGCGCCTCGAGTTCCGCGTACACGGCCTCGGCGCGCGTGCGGTCTCCGCGTTGCATATAGAGGCCCGTGAGCGCTTGCAGGAACCACGGGTGACGTCCGAACTGCTCGATCGCGGTGTCGACGGCCGCGAACCCGCCCTCTGTGTCGCGTGCCCACGTGAGGGCCCACACAAGGGCAAAGCGAGGCGCGAACGCCGCGGGGTCGAGCTCACAGGCGCGCTGCGCCTCTCGTACGCCTTCCGCGTGTCGGCCCAACACCGCCCACCCGATGGAAACGACGGTGGAGCAGATGGAGTTACGCGGGTCGTCCGCGATTGCGCGGCGCATCTCCTGCTCAGAGCGGGCATCGTCCTGGCCGCGTCGCAGGATCCCCAACCCCCAGGTTGCGAAGAGCGCACGCACCTCTGACAACCGGGGATCGAGCGCCAGCGCGCGCTCCCAGAGTTCGAAAGTGCGGTCGACATCCACATCACCGTTCGTGATCAGCGTACCGAGGTGACCCATCGCCTCGGCGCTGCCCGGATCGAGCTCCAAGGCACGCGTGAGCGCGGCGTGTGCCAACGGCAGGCATTCGGCTGCCTCTCCGAAGCCGTACTGCGCCTTCACCCGCAACGCGGCGCCCAGGCCTGCATGCGCCGCCGCGGAATGTGGCGCGACCCCGAGCGCTCGCTCGAAGCAGGTGATCGCTTCAAGAATGGGCCGGCCGCGCTGCATCATGAGCGCGCGCCCGCGGATCACCAGCTCGTACGCCTCCACCTCCGCCGTCGTCGCGCGCGCCGGTCCGGGGCCGGGTCTCGCGAACGCGAGCTCCAACCGCTCGGCGATCGCACCCGCGATCTCGTCCTGCACGGCGAATACATCCACCAGCTCGCGGTCGTATCGCTCGGACCAGAGTTGATAGCCGTCTGTCACCGCCATCAACTGCACGCTGATGCGGAGACGGTTGCCCGCCTTGCGTACGCTGCCTTGAAGCACCGTGGCGACGTTGAGCTGTTCGCCAACTGTGCGAAGGTCTGCGTTCTTGTCCTTGTACGAGAACGCCGACATCCGCGCTGCCACGTGCAATCCGTCCACGCGCGATAGCGCATTGATGATGTCCTCGGCAATGCCGTCTCCGAAGTACTCGTTGTCGCGGTCCGGGCTGAGGTTCGCGAACGGAAGCACGGCAATGGATTGCGCCGGAGCGGACGTCGTAGACGATGCTCCGGGGGTTTCGACCTCACGCAACGCGGCGAGGAGTGCGGCCGCAGTTGCGTGCCGGTCAACGGGGGCACGTGCCAGCGCCTGCTGGACCGCGCGCGCCACTGGTCGCGGCACCGCCTCGCGGAGCGCTGACACATCGGCCGGAGTCTGCACGAAACGCTTGGCAATCACGGCCTGCACATTGGGCCCCGTGAACGGCGGCTCGCCCACAAGCATTTCGTACAACACGCATCCAAGCGAGTACAGGTCGGTACGTCCGTCCACCGGCTCGCCGACGGCCTGCTCGGGACTCACGTATGCGGGAGTGCCAACGCCCATTCCCACCTGCGTGAGGGACTCGTTCTGGGCCTCACTGAGCGCCTTCCCGATTCCGAAGTCGGCGACGACGGCATGCCCCTCGTGCAGCAGGATATTCTCCGGCTTGATGTCCCTGTGCACAATCTCATGGCGGTGGGCATAGTCGAGCGCGTCCGCCACTTCGCTGGCGATTTGCACTGCCTCCTGCACCGGGAGTTGCGAGCCGGCGATCAGGCGGTCGCGCAGCGTCTCGCCGCGCATCACCGGCATGACATAATAGAGGAGGCCATCCGCGTCGCCGGAGTCGAGGACGGACAGAATGTGCGGATGGTTCAGCCGAGCGGCGAGGAGTATCTCACGCGCGAATCGCTCGCGTCCGAGCGTGTGCGCGATATCCGACCTGAGCACTTTGATCGCGACATCGCGCTCGTGTTTGGTGTCGTGCGCGAGGTACACGATCGCCATGCCCCCGGCGCCGAGTTCACGATCAATGCGGTAACGGCCGGCAAGTATGGAGTTGAGAGTGACAGTCACGCGGCAAAGATACGATCGGGATGAGGCGAGAGCTACACTGGCGCCTCACTCGCAAGCAATTTGATCGCACGCGTGATTGGTGGCCACGTCGGCGTCACTGGCGGATAGCCGATGCCGACATGCTTCCGTTCGGACGCCGTCGCGCGACCGGCTCTCCTGGGCGCGGGGCGCCGAGGTGGCATGCGGGCGATGTCAGACGCCTTGACGCGATGTGAGGTGACATGCACATGATGTCAGGCGGCATGAGGGCGATGTGAGGCGACATCCACGCCCCCCTCACTGCCTACTGACGGCAGATGGCTTCTCACAGATAGCAGCGTGCGTTGGCATTCGACGCTCCCGTCAACCGACGAACTGAACGACCGCCCGCCACCGCGAGAGGTTGGCGGCCGCCTTGCCGAAGACGCGCAGAGAACTCGGCCCTCTGGTAGTTGTGAGATGCTGGCCTCGACAACCCAGCTTGTAACCACGATGACCGAGTGGACAAACCTGTACCTATATCAGATACGCCGGGACAATGTCTCCGGCCTTTACAGCTAGACCGCTCGGCAAGCGCGTCGAATAGGGCACCGGCGTCTACTATTTGGAGGCCCGCGGCGCCTCCAGAAATTTGACTAGTCTGTCCAGACTATATATGTTTCTCGGATGCCCGACGAGTACTCGCTCTACGAAGCCAAGTCCCGTCTCTCCGCCCTCGTGAAACAAGTGCGCGAAGGGCGGACGATCACCATTACCGTGCACGGGGAACCTGCGGCGGAATTGCGACCAATCAAGAAAGGGTCCCGCAAGCAGACGTTGGCCGAGCGCATCAACGAACTCGAGGCAACGGGGCAAATCACGAGCGCCCGTCAGAAACCAGGCGATCCCGGCGGCCTGCGTCCCATCGCGCAACGCCCAGGCGCGCTCAAGCGCTTCCTCGCGGAGCGCGATTGAACTCGGCGTTCCTCGACACGTCGTGCGCGGTGTCCATTGCACTTCGGGAACGGGGCAGCGCCGCTATCGACACAAGGCTTCGCAGCTTCGCTCAACTGTACGGATCGCCCCTGCTCGAAGCGGAGTTGCATAGTGCCCTGCGCCGAGAGAAGATCGCGTTTGATCCGACGCTCCTCTCGGCAATCCAGTGGGTACATGCGAATCGCCTGCTGAGTGCAGAAATCGCCCGCGTGCTCCAAGCGGGATATGTGCGCGGAGCCGATTGCTGGCACCTTGCCACTGCCCTCTATCTCGCACCCAATCCCGCCGAGATCACATTTCTCACGCTCGACCTGCCGCAACGAAAGATTGCGTCCGCGCTCGGCTTCAAGACCTGACTCCGCATACGAAACTACGCGCGATTGGGCCGCCCACGTTGGCAAATAGCGGATGGCCGATGCCGACATGCGCCCGTTCGGACGCCTTCGCGTAACCGCCTCTCCGGTGGCGCCACGCCGAGGTGGCCTCCCACCCTTCGTGTGCGCCAGCCGCGCCACTCGTCCCCGTCCAAGCATGACTGCCGACTGACGGCAGATGGCTGCTTGCTGATAGCAGTGTGAGTTGGCAGTTCGAAGCTCCTGCCGACTGACCAACTGAAGACAATCAACTGAAGACAGTCAGCTGCAACCTCAAGTAGCATACCGCCGTCCCTCGATGGTGCCGAGGGACGGCACCGGCGTCACTGCGGCCCGAACGTCTGGCCGCGGATCTCGCCGCCGGAATACACCGCAGTGTGAACATCCATATACGCCGCTCCCGCGCGAATCAGCGAGACCAGCGAGTCCACGGAAATTGGCGGCTGGCCGTTCAACGACTTGATGTCGCTTGCGGTGAAGGTCCCTCGCGCGCTGCCGTAGGTGGTCGTCGTCTGCGCCGCGGGCGTGAGATCCACCAGGATGCCTGCCAGATCACTCGCCGTTCCGGGCCCGTGGATGTGTACTGCCGTGGCCGGACCGGACAAAACAGACCACGCGACGAGATAGTCGATGGCGCTACCGTTCACGGTGAAGTAGCTGACGCCCACCCCTGATCCCGCCGAGGCAATTGGCTTCTCGTATTCAGCCAGCATGAGCGCCGCGAAGTTGAACGTGGGCTCGATGCCAACGCCAATGATCACACTCCGGGTCAACGACGTGCCGTTCTTGCTCACGGTCGCGGTGACGGCAGCCGAACGTGTGTTGAACGCGAACAACCCCGTGACCACACCGGTGTTCGAGACGACGACCTGATTGGTATTGGTCGACTTGAATACGATGTCCGACACGCCGTGCAGTTCGTGATGCCGCGCGTCGAACGCGGTGACGGTGAGCTGCACGGTGCTGCCTGGTGCGACAATGGACGTTGGCGCAGAAATATCCATGCTGTCGAGCGCGCGGTTCACATTGACAGTGATGGTGCCGCGCACCGAACCAGATGTCGCAGTAATGACCGCGGAGCCATCGTCCACCGCGGTAACGGTGGCCGATGCTCCGGTGCCCGATACTGTGGCAACGCCTGGCGCACTGCTGCTCCACGTCACGCCAGTTGCGGGGACGTCCGCCTGATTGGCGTCTTTCACGATCGCGGTGATCGTGCGCGTATCGCCGGCCGATGCCATGGCCTCGGATGCGGAGTTGGTCAGTGCTATGGATGGACTGCCAGCATAGGTTGGCTGTCCATCAGATCCGGTGCACGCTCCTGCAAAGAGTAGTGCCGCCGAAAGGAAGATGAGGGTTGGACGCATATATGTTCCTTGAAGGGAGCGTCCTGCCTGCGGACGCTGCCCGGATGACGATGATAAATGCTTCTGTCTGGTAATCGTCATTCCGGCAGCGCATCGGACACCTTCAGGTTCAGGAACGCCTCCACCCCGGCGCGCCCGCCCTCATATCCATAGCCACTGTCCTTCAGGCCGGCGATTCCCACATCAGGCGGGACCCCCCTCAGTCTGTTGACGCCCACGCTGCCGACGTCCAGCCCGCGCGCGGCGGCCATCGCTGTGCCTTCGGACTCCGTGAAGACGTAGGCGGCGAGACCGTACGGATTGTCGTTCGCACGGGCGATGGCCTCGTCGAAGGTGGCAAACGACCAGATGGGCGCGAGTGGCCCGAAGGGCTCCTCGGTGAGCAGCGCCGCGCCCTCACCCACGTTCACCAACACCGTCGGCGGCCAGAAGAAGCCGGCGCGATCCAGCCGTTCACCTCCACATACGACGGTCGCGCCATGCGCAATGGCGTCATGCGTCAATGCCTCCACCGCCGTGAGGCGGCGTTCGTGCGTCATCGGCCCCATGTCCACGTCGGGGAGCGCGCCATTGCCCACGCGAATGGCCCGCGCAATCTCCGTGAAGCGTTCCACAAACTGCCCACGGACCGCCTCATGGACAAGGATCCGGCTCGGTGCGTTACAGCTCTGCCCCGCACACTCGAACTTGTACGCCGCGATTGCGCTCGCTGCCGCACTCACGTCGGCATCGGCAAAGACGATCGCTGGCGCATGACCGCCCAGTTCGAGCACGCATCGCTTGAGACCCCGCCCGGCGTGCGCACCGAGCTGCTTTCCCACCGCGGTGGATCCGGTAAACGAGAAGGCCCGCACCTCCGGCGCATCGAGCAGTTGTGCGGAAATCCGCGCGGGCTCCCCGAATACCAGATTGATCACACCGCCGGGAACCCCCGCTTCCTCGAGCACGGCCACGATGATGGCCGCGATAGCGGGCGTTTCCTCTGCCGCCTTGAGAACGATGGTGCAGCCTGCCGTGAGCGCCGCCGAGATCTTCCGTGCGATGATCACAGCCGGATAGTTCCACGGCGTGAAGGCACTCACCACGCCGATGGCCTGCGGCATCACCATCACCGCCGCAGGCGCTCGGCGCGTCGCACAGATGCCTTCGGCATTGGCGCCGTGCCAGGCAAGCGTTTCCACCGCGCGCGCGAGCTCGGCGCGCGACTCCGCGAGGGTCTTGCCCTGCTCCATGGTGAGCGTGGCCGCCCCCAGTTCGGAACGCGCGGCCAACAGCACCGAGGCGCGGGTGAGCATGGCGCCACGATGAGCTGGCGTCGTGTTCCTCCAGTACCCGAAGGCGGCACTTGCCGATGTGACGGCGGCCGCCACGTCGGAGGCGTCCGCGAACGCCACGCGGCCGCAGAGTTCACCGGTCGCCGGGTTCCGTACGTCGGCACCACGACCGCTCGCGCCGTGCCGCCAGGCGCCGCCGACATATAGCTGACTTTCCGTGACTGTCATTCTCCGCATTGCGGAAGTGGGGCGTGTGTGAATCGCGTCGTCCACACCACGACTCCGTGCATCATGAGCGTGACAACGACTGCCACGGTGAACACCGTGCCGATGTCTGCACGTTTCAATCCCGCTCCAACAACCAGCAGGAACACGGCGAACGAGAACAGCCCGACCAACAAACTGCGCAGAAATTGTCGCGCGGCAACGGCTCCTTCCCTGCGTTGCGTAAAGGCAACCAGAATGGTGGCGGCGATGGGGAACGGCGCGAGCAAGCCACTCATGTCCGGCCCGATCGCGATGGCAGCACGGGAAAGCACCCAGACCATCAACCCGGCGAGAACCATGCGGAGCGGGATGTCCCACGCGACAGCCGGCGTGTGCACCCGCTCGTTCACTTCACGCGGCAGGACGCGGATCGCGAACGTGAGCGCCACACACGCGGAAACGAACGCCCACGTGAGTGATAGCTCCGCCGAGTGTAGCAGCCAGGTAGATGCCATGAATGCGGCGCAGCCAAGCAGGCAGCTCATCATCCAGCCGTACCGGGCCGTGGCCTTGGCGTACGTCAGCGCATATGCACTGAGCGACACCACGGCAAGCGATGCGCCAACACAGGCCCTCGACGCGAATGCCGGGCCCTGTTCCACGGCCAGCACGAACATCACCGGCCCCGATGTCAGCGGCAATGCGGTAAACCATCCGGCCGCGCGCGGACCCCAGCGTCGGCCCACGAGACTGGCCACACCGATCAATGCTGGTGAGAGAACGAGCTTGATTGGAGTTGCGGCCATGTGGGGAGAAATCATCTCAGCACAGTAGCTGCGTCTAGCCCGTGGCGTCTTGAACGCCGTGCCGCGTTTGGAACCCGATTAGCGGGATGTACGAAACTGGTGCGGTGTGAGTCCCGTGACGCGCTTGAACACGCGCGTGAGATGGCTCTGGTCGGCGAAACCGGCGCGGAGGGCAACGTCGCTGATTGCCGCACCACTCTCGAGTTGCCGGCAGGCGAAATCCACGCGGAGCCGCCTGACATAGTCACCGATGGTACAGCCGAACACCGCGCGAAAGGTGCGCGCCAGATGCACCGGATGGACATCCAGCTCAGCACCCATACCCTTGAGATCCAGCGACTCGTTGAAACGGTCGTGCAGCAACTCCCGCGCGCTGTGCACCCATGGCGGTCCGACTGGCGTTTTGTCCAGCGTCCGCGCCGTCCACCCGATCAGCTCGCAGGCCAACCCCTCGAGCACCAGCGGCGAACAGGCGTCGCTCCGGCGAAACTCCTCGAGCAGTTGCTGCGCGATGAGCGGAACGCGACCGTCCAGGAACTCCAGCGGTTCCGGCGCAATGCCGAACTGCCCGAGCAGCCGGTCGCGCCAACCATCGCCATACTCGATGTGAAAACAGGTCGCGTCAGTATGAAACACACTGGTGTGCGACTCGTTGGCGGGATGCAGCGACAGGTGGCTCGGCATTCGTGTACGCGCGCCGCGCCGCCAGCTGTCCGTGTAGGATCCGCGCACCGCCAGACAGTAGCGCCACTCGTCATGCGAGTGCCGGCCCATGGTGAGGCCAGCCGGATACCGTTTGTGGATCAGCCGAAGTCCGCCGGCCAGCGTGGTCTCGCGATGTCGCACATCCATGCATGAAAGCTATCAGCTTCGTGCCCTACCGTGCCCAATATCATGCTCCAGCTCTTGCCCCACCTCCTTCAGCAGCCCGAGCAGCGCGCCCTCTCGTGCGGCTCCGCTGGTCAACTGCGTCCACAATCCGTGCAGCAGATGCATCAACCGAGCGCGCCGCTGGGCGAGCAACTCGCTGCGGATGCGCGTGCGACGGGCGACATCGAGCTGTCTCTCCACGAGGCCCAACATCTCCATGCGTTCTGGATTGTCAACCGCCCCACTCTGATCGAGTGCAGTGCGCTGCGCCGCCAGGCGATCCAGCTCATTCACGCCAGCTACATTCGCGAGGGCGGCAATTTCTGACTCGCACACTTCAACCGCGGCGAAGAGCGCCCGCGCCGCAACCAGAATCTCTTCGGCCACGATTGTTGCCGACAACGCCCGCGAGGCAACCAGCTCGTTCAGTGCCCTCAGATGGTCGGATGCAGAATCGCGCTGCGGAGACCGCACGGCGCCGTCCGGCGCGCTGATGAGTACTGCGACGCTCGCGCCATTCCACGCGGGCGACACCGTCGTGGCACCCAGAAAGAGCCGCACCGAGTCACTCGCCGAGAGCCTGCGCTTGGTGCCCCACGCGAATGCGCCGATCAGCGCCATTGCGGTTGCCGACAGCAGCGCCTCTTCCACCAGCACGAACCATGGTGGCTGCGCGGCGCGCGTCTCCTCGCCAATCTCGCTTGCGTAGCGCTGTCGCAGGAGAATCATCAGCGGGAGCGAAACGAGAAACACGCTGAGTACGCGTCGGACCATCCGCGCCGGCCATGGCAGCCGAGCCCACAGGTCCGTTGGCCGGCGCAGCGCGCGCGGCCACCACATGCCCCACCACTCGGGCGGCCAGAATGCCACGCGTGTCAACTCGCCAAGTGTGAGGCCCTGTCGCCCAATGTTGAGGATGTGCAGGGCGAAGCCCACCGGAACCACGAGCGCGATGAGCAGCAGCATTGCGCGATCGCCGAGCGCGCTGAACTGTCGGAATGCCAGCACACTCCATCCAATCGCCCACGCAAGGGCGTACGGCCCGAAAGTCGGCAGATCGCGAAGCGCCTCGGGCACGTCGGCAGTGGGCCCTCGACCGGACCGGGACAGCGCTTCCTTGAGCGCCAGCGCATTCGGCCAGCGTGCCCCCGGTTCACGCATCATGCTTCGCGTGACGACCTTCGCGAGCGCGCTATCCCCCGACGACACCAGCCCGTCGAGCGACGCGGGATCGTGCGTGATTCGCCAACGCATTACGTCAACCGGCGGCACCTCGGCAAATGGCTCGTGCCCGGTGAGCATGGCGTAACCCACCGCGCCCAGCGAGTAGATATCGCTTCGCTCGTCCACCTCCGCGACAGCGGAGGCCTGCTCGGGCGACATGAAGTGCGGCGTGCCGATCACCGCCCCGCTCATCGTCAGGCTGTCGCCGGCTCCCTGCACTTTGGCGATCCCGAAATCGGCGAGCACGGCGCGGCCGGTCTCGTCGTCAAGCAGGATATTCGCCGGCTTGATGTCGCGATGCACAACGCCGTTCCGGTGCGCGCACTCGAGTGCATCCGCCAGTTCGGAGAGGATGCGATGCGCGTCCAGCGCTGGAATGGGCCCCTCCACACGCAGGCGATCGGCCAGCGACACCCCGCGCACGTATCCCATGACGAAGAACCAGAGCCCCGCAACTTCACCGAAGGTGTGCAGCGGCAGAATTCCCGGATGCGATAGCTGCGCCGCGATGCGCGCCTCACGACGGAATCGCTCGCGATGGACGGCCGCGTCGGCCAGGTCTGGACGCAACACCTTGATGGCGACGAACCGCTCCAGCGCGCGCTCGCGCGCCAGATACACCGTGCCCATGCCACCGCGACCCAGCAACCTCACGATGTCGTACTGGCCATGAAGCGCTGTCTCGAGCAGGGACTGCTCGGTTGCATCGGCGAGCGCAGTGCGCACCGCCGGAAAGCTGTCGCTCTCGCGTGCGCTCGCGAGAAGCGATTCCACTTCCGCGCGCAGCGCCGCGTCGTCGCCACACGCGCGCTCCACATACGCTCCCCGCTCCGGCAGTGGCAGCTCGAGCGCATCGGCCACGACTGCCTTCACGAGTTGCCATCGCTCCGGTATCACGAAGCGGTCAGCTCACGATGCAGCCACGCGCGGGCCACGACCCACTCCCGTTTCACCGTCGCCGGCGAGACTCCGGTCGCTTCGGCGGTTTCCTCGATGGTCAGGCCGCCGAAGTAACGAAGCTCCACCACGCGCGCCTGGTCAGGGTCCATGGCGGCGAGCTTGTCGAGTGCATCGTGCAGCGCGAGCACGTCCACGCCATTCACCGCGTCTTGTCCGCGATCGGCAACCACATCATCGATGAGCGTGACCCGTTGCAGGTCGCCACCGCGCTTCTCCGCGCGGTGCGCGCGCGCGTGATCCACCAGCACTCGGCGCATTACCACGGCGGCCACGCCAAGGAATTGCGCGCGGTTGGCCCATGCCACATGCCGCTGGTCAACGAGACGCAGATAGGCCTCGTGCACGAGCGCTGTTGGCTGGAGGGTGTGTTCGTCCCCTTCGCGGCGCATGGCTCGCGCCGCCTGTGCGTGCAGTTCGGCGTACACCGCTGGCAAGAGTTGCTCGCCGGCCGCAACGTCCCCGCCCCCCCAAGCCAGGAGCAGCCCGGTCACATCCGGTGCGGCGGGCGTGGCTGGAAGGGGTGGTTCATCGGATGCTGTCGTCATGATGGGTCCATCAATACCGATGCGCCAACCGCGTGTCGAGCCCGGCGTGAGCCGGTTCGGTGAGCTTTGCCGCGTTGGGGTGTGAGCCTCCTCCTACACCAACGGTGCAATCATGTCGCCTGCCCTGCTCGAGACGCCCGACATCAAGAGCCTGCGTGGCTCTCCCGTGCGTCCACCTGGGGAGACTCAGCCCTATGAGCAGTTCGGCAATGTGCACGCCCGAAACGATCTTCAGGCGTGCGTAGAGATTCCGCTGATGCTCCGTGCCCTCCGGCTACCGCGCGGCGGCAGAATACTCGAGATCGGTTGTGGCCGCGGCGTTGCGCTGCCTGTGCTAAGCGAGCGGCTTGCTCCGTCGTCCCTTACGGGAATCGACATCGATGTGACACTGTTGGACCAGGCCGAGTTGCGCATGCGAGCGGCTGGAGTGCGGGCAACGCTGGTGGAGGCCGACGTTCGCGCGCTTCCGTTCGAGGCATCCAGCTTCGATCTCATCATCGATTTCGGCACGTGCTACCACGTGAGCGGTGGTCGTTCCGGCTCACGCGACGCGCTGGGCGAGATTGCCCGCGTGCTACGTACGAACGGCCTGTTCGTGCACGAAACACCAGTCGCGCAACACCTCGCGCATCCGGTGCGATCGTTTGGACGATCACTGCCATGGCAGTCCTGTCCCTCCCTCAGCCCGGAGCGCGCCGCACTGTTATGGGCCATGCGCCGCAAGCGCGCCCGGTGGGAACGCTCGTAACATCGCCGCCCGCTCCCCTACCCATCACCCCCACTCGTATGCAACCCTGCCTTGTTCGCGCTGTCCACATCACACACTCACGCTTTGCGCACTCCTGCGCCCTCTTCCTCGCTCTCTTCGTATCCACTCGAGCGCTCAGCGCCCAGGTGCGCGAACGGCCAGTGCCCTTCGACAGCGCGGGGCGCGTGTCGTCCATCACGCCACCCCTCGCCGCGCGGCTCGGGCTATCGGCACCCCTCTGGCCCGCGTCGGGCGACTACCTCGACGTGCGGCTGTACGCCGTCGGCGACTCAGCGGGCACGTTCGTGCTCGTCGTGCGACGCACGCACGATGTGCTCGAGCGCTTTCCATTCACCGCCGCACAACAACGCGACCTCGCCGCGGCAGTGAATCGCGGCGACGCGCTGGCCCACGGTGGAGCCGGCGCTGACGTCAGCTCCTCGTACACCTCGGAACCAGTCCGCGGATCGTTCGTGGTGAACCAGACTCTCCTCGGGGCGCTCCTGTTCGGGCCTGCTGCGGCCGCGATGGTCGACAATGGCTCCGGTTCCACGGCGGCGTATCTCGCGGTTACGGGCACCACGTTCTTCCTGGCCGCGAACATGTCAAAAACGAGCGCGATCTCGCGCGCGCAAAACCACCTGTCGTGGCACAGCGCGCGACGCGGCGCCATCGCCGGGGAGCTGCTCGCGGTCACCGTCAGTGGTGACGATCCCGGCGGCCAATACCTCGCCACCGCGGCGCTCCTCGGCGGCATCACGGGCGACGTCCTGGGCTTCGTCCTTGCCGAACCGATGACGGACGCCGAGGCGCATGGCACGTCGCATGGCTCCACTATCACCGCCGGTCTGGCCACGGGACTTCTAGGGGCTGGAGGCGCCTTGAACGATCATGCCGGCGGCAAGCAAGTCACCACGGCCCTCATCGTGGCGGCGGGGGTGGCCGGCTATCCGCTCGGATTGCAGTACGTGCGCAACGCTTCATACCGCATTGCCGCCGGCGATGTGGGCACGCTGGTCACCACGGAATTCCTCGGTATGTCCGCCGCTGCGGCGTTGCTGCCGGAACGCGGCGCCTCGACCAATGTCGTCGCCGGGCTGCTCACCGCCGGGTTTGCGCTCGGCGCCCTGAGCGGTGACGCGCTGCTCGTTCAACCGTTTGATCACTCGGAATCCGACGCGCGCCTTCTCCAGTACGGAACCTTTGCCGGGGCACTCGTGGCATCCGCACTTCCAGTGCTCGCACAGAGCACCAATCCCCACGTGATCTTCGGCGCGGCCACGGTTGGCGGCATACTCGGCGCGGTTCTGACCGAGCAGCTCATCGAGCCGCAGCGGGCGGGCACGGGGAGCGGCTCCGTACCAACAACGAAATCGTCACGCGTGGATGTCCGGTTCGCACCGGAGTCGCTGGTGCTCGCGGGACTGGGGCTCAAGGGCAATCACTCCCTCGTCAGTCTCACCTTCTAGGGCGCACCAGCACCGCTACGCGAGTCCCGCGCGCACAACGCGGGTTGTCACCGACAACTGGCCAACATGTCGCATGGAGTGTTCTGCCCCATGCACCAGGCAGCCGATGACGGTAGATGGAAGTTGCGCACGCCCCACCCCTCGCCAGTCGCCGAGTGTCGCCGGATCAATCGTGCGAAGCTCGGCGACTGCCGCATCAACACGCGCGTCAAGCGCGTGCAACGCCCCGGCCACTCCGGACTCGGCCAGCGGTTCCCGTTCCGTCTTCAGCGCGGCAAACTGCGCGTCATTCAAGGCTTCGCCGCGCGCGTACGCGAACAATCGGTCCACCACCCCGGTGATGTGCTGCACGTGGAAGGCTGCCGACGCCACACCGCCCGGCCGCGCGTTCCATTGGTCGGCCGTGAGCCCTTCCACCAGCTCGCCCACGCTCTCCTTGACCTGGAGAAGGATGTGCGCAACCGGCTGGAGTACGCTCGGCACGCCGTCCACGGGACCGCGCTGCCACCACTCAGTTTGCTGGCTCATCTGACTCGGCCTCCACTCGGTTTTCGGTAATTTCGTCGGTGTCGAAACGTACAACCGTGGCGGCACGCACTCATTGGCAGCATGTTTCCAGCATGAGCAAGGTCACGGTCCGGCAGGCGTTCACGAGCGCGCTCGACGAGCTCATCGCAGATGTCAGGCAGGACCGGTCCATCCTCGCGGCCATCCTGTGCGGTAGCCTCTCCCACGACACCGTCTGGGCGCGCTCCGACATCGACCTCGTGCTCGTCACCATCGATGACCGGAAGGTGGAATCGTCGACTTTGGCGCTCTACGCCAACGGCGTGAACGTGCACGCGATCCTCATGTCGCGAACGGACTTTCGCAAAACGGTGGAGGGATCCATCCAGAATTCGTTCGCGCATTCCTTCCTCGCAAAGGGCCGGCTGCTCTATACGCACGACACCACTATCGCCGATCTGTGCGAGCGGCTTGGCGAGATCGGCGAGCGCGATACCCATCTTCAACTGTTTCGCGCCGCGACGGATGCGCTGCCGTCGCTCTACAAGGCACACAAGTTCATGATCACGCGCGGTGACCTCGACTATACCGCGGTGTGGCTGATACACACGGCCATGTCCATTGCGCGCGTGGTGATTCTGGACGCGCGCCAGCTCGCGGATCGCGAAGTGCTCCCACAAGCGGCCGCGCTCAATCCGCCACTCTTCAAGATCATCTATTCCGATCTGCTCAATACCCGCAAGACACCGAAGAACGTCCAGGCCGCCCTGGACACTATCGACGACTATCTCGCCCGCCGCGCGTCGGTGCTGTTTGCACCGGTGATCAACTACCTGCGCGATGCAGCCGAAGCGCGCTCGTGCACCGAGATTGATGATCACTTTACGCGCAACTTCGGCATCCGCAGCGTGGTCACTGCGTGCGAATATCTCGCGGACCTTGGCCTGGCTGGGAAGGCATCCGTGTCGGTGCGACTCACCAAGCGCAGCAACGTGGACGTGCAGGAACTGGCCTTCTTCCACCTCGAACACCCATCGTCATCGTGAGCCCGGCAAGGAAGTCCACACCGAAGAAGGCCGCCGCAACGAAACCCCGATCCGGCGCGCGCACCACCATCGCCGTGCAGGGCGCCCGGGTGCACAACCTCAAGAACATCACCCTCGAAATTCCGCGCGACAAGCTGATCGTCGTGACCGGACTGTCCGGTTCGGGGAAGTCCAGCCTCACGTTCGACACCATCTACGCCGAAGGCCAGCGGCGATACATGGAATCACTGTCCAGTTACGCGAAGCGCTTCGTGGCGCAGGTCGCGAAGCCCGATGTGGATTTCGTGTTCGGCTTGTCGCCCGTGATCTCCATCGAGCAGAAAACCATCGCGAGCAACCCGCGATCTACCGTCGGCACCATGACCGACATCGCGAGCTATCTCAACCTGCTCTACGCCACCATCGCGCATGCACACTGTCCGCGCACCGGCGAACCCGTACCGAACAAGACCGCCAGTCAGATCCTCGAGGCCGTTCTGTCACTACCGGAGGGCACGGAGATCGAGCTGCGCGCACCGGTGTTCAAGGTCTACGGTGAGGACCTGGACTATCTGTTTGTCGAGGTGCGCAAGAAGGGCTGCCGGCGTCTCATCATCGACGGAAAGCCCGTGGACCTTTCATCGGAAGTGAACCTCGACGAGGCAAAGGTGCGGAACATCGACGCCGTCGTCGATCGCTTCGTTGTGGGCCGCAAACACGAAAAGGCCATCAAGGCCGGCATTGCCAACACGCTGCTCGTTGGCGACGGGCTGATGCAGGTGCATGTGCTGAAGGGCGCGAGCAAGGTGGACGCCGAGCGTTTTTATCGCGCACTGTGCAGCACTACGCATCATTTCATCTACGGCGACATCGGGCCCGAGTATTTCGTCTTCAACAACCCCGAGAGCGCGTGCCGCACTTGTGGCGGCCTCGGCGTCCACAAGCTCACGCACCCCGAGCTGCTCGTACCGGATCCCGAGCGAAGCATCCTGGGCGGCTGCTTTGTCCGTGAGGCCTTCAAGTACAATCCCGACACGTGGGATGGGCGCATCATGTTCGCCCTGTCCAAGGCCCTTGGCTTTTCACTCGATACCCCGTGGAACGCCCTCCCCGAATCCATTCGCGACGAGATCCTCTACGGCATCGGAACGCGCAAACTGAAGACGGTGGCGCCGCCGGGGGCAAAGCAGAAGCGCGAGGACTGGGAACGGCATGAAGTCGGCTTCCACGGCATCGCACGCCGCATTGAACGGCAGTACCGCAGGTATCGCCAGGGCGGCGAGGGCAGCTCCGGCATGGAAGCCTGGCTCGACAAGGTGATGGTCGAGCACGTGTGCCCCGATTGCAGTGGCTCCCGCCTTCGGGCCACGCGCATGCTGTTCAGCATCAACGGCAAGTCGGTGTACGACGTGGGCCAACTTCACTTCGACGAACTGTTCGCGTTCCTCGGCACCGTGAAGCCAATCGGCCGCGGCGCTGATGCGGGCAAGCAGGTACTGAGCGAGATACGAGGACGCATTAACCTGCTGCTTGGCATCGGACTGGACTACCTCAACTTCAACCGGCGCTCCGGCACGCTGTCGGGCGGCGAGTCCCAGCGCATCCGCCTGTCCACGCAGATCGGCTCCGGCCTCATGGGCATGCTCTACGTGCTCGACGAGCCCAGCATCGGTTTGCATCCGAAGGACAACGTGAAGATGATCGCGACGCTCGAGAGCCTGCGCGACATCGGCAACACCGTCATCGTCGT
>JBDUCM010000106.1:0-17483 GCA_040003455.1 bacterium | reverse complement strand
AAATCGACGCCATCCAGCAACACCCGGCCATCGCGGGGGTCGAGCTGCCGAACGAGCAGGTCGGCAATGGTGGACTTGCCCTCGCCACTGCGCCCCACAATGGCCACACACTCCCCCGCGCGGACGTGAATGGACACACCGTCCAGCACCGCCGCCCCGCGATTGAACGCAAAGGTCACCTGATCGAGGACGACGTCACCGACAACCTCGTCAAGCGGTACGGCATCTGCCACCTCCACCACATCCAACGGCGCGTCGAGAATCTCGTTCACCCTCCGCAGCGACACGCGCGCCGACGCGAGGCTCGCGTAGAGCCCCATCAGCGATTGCACGGGCCACACGAGTCGCATCTGGTAGGCGATGAACGCCACGAGCGTGCCCATCGTGATCTTGTGATCGATCACGCGCATGCCCCCAACGAGAAATACCGCGCCACTGCCAGCCGAGATGAGAAGGCCGGGCACGCCGCCGGAAAGATAGGTGATACGGCGCATCGACATCAGCGCCGCAATGAACCCGTCGTTCAGGCCGCGAAAGCGCGAGGCTTCTCGCTCCTGCGCGTTGAAACTCACGATCACCTTCATGCCCAACAGGTTCTCGATGAGGAAACTGCCCACGTCGGCGCTCCGGTCGCGCACGGAGGTCACCGCCGCTTCGAGACGCTTCCGATAGAACACCAGCGCCCACAACGCCACCGGCATGATTGCCACACTCACGGCGAAGAGCACCTGATCGAGCCGGAAGAGGATGACGATGCATCCCACGAGGAAGATCACGCTCCCCACCCACGCCAACGCGATCTCCGCTGCCACCCGCTGGATCTCGCTGATGTCGGCGTTCAATCGCGTTGCGATCTGGCCGATGGGCATTTCGGCGTAGAATCGCGGCGACAGACGCTGAAGTTGCCGAAACAAGGCCAGCCGCATGTCGAACAGGATGTCGGCCGACGCACGCGTGAAGATCAATCCGCTCACCACATTCAACACGAAGCTGCCGAGCGTGAGGATGGCGAACTGCGAGATGATGCGGACCAGGACAGACGTGTCGCCGCCAATCAGCGCGCGGTCGATGAGCAGGCGCGCGAGGTACGGGATGTACAACGCCAAAACGGTGCTCGCCAACGACAGCGCGAGAACCATGACCAGACGGCGCCAATGCGGGGTGACGTACGCCAGGGTGCGACGAAGGTCCCTGTCCAGCAGCGGCACCAGCTATCTCTGCGCGGGCGGCTTGGGCACGAGCACCAGGTTGGTCATGTCTGCGCCGAGGTTGGTGGTGCCAAGCAGCTTGAAGTCACTCGATGCATAGCGATCGATCGTCGCGCCCGCCGTGATGATGTAGAGCTGCGTTCCGTTGGAACCCACCACGAGCCCCATCCTCGGCCTCCCCGCAAACTCCGTCTTCCCCACCACTCGGCGACCCTCGAGATCGAACGTCCAGAATTGATAGTTGCCCACCTCACTGTGAATGCCGTAGGCACGCTTCCGGTCCGGAGAGAGTCGGAAGGAGACGGCCTGGCTGGGCCCCAGTGAGTAGAAGTCGAGTTGACGATTCACCAGATCCAGTCGCGCCACGCCCATCTGCGTGCGGCGATTCACCGGATCCGTCGTGCGAAACAGTCCCGTGTAGTAGCCCGGCTCTTCGTAGATGTCGTACGGAAAACCGAAGCCGATACGGCCCAGGCCTTCCTCGAATAGTGTCTTGGAAATTTCCCACCGGTCCACTTCCTTCAGCGTGTTGGCATCGTAGATGAGGACGTCGTCCTGCGTCACGAAGTACATCAGGTCGCCCTTGGGCGAGAAGATGATCTGCGCGTTCTCCCGCTCTTCACCACGCGGCCAGGGGATGGTGTCAGTCACCATCTTCTTGGCCAGGTCATAGCGGAGCAGGGTGGGCTTGCTCACTTCGTACCGATCGCGCCGCTTGGAGTATGCCTTCACCAGCAGCACGGCGAAGCGTTCCTTGGGGTCCACGTTGAAGCCCCACATCCGCACTTTGGTGCTGTCGGTGGACAGCGTGAAGGCGGCAAGGGTCTTTTTCGTGGCAAGCTCCACGATCTCCACTCGCTCCTGCCCTGGATCGGAGATGTACAGATGCATCCGGTCGGCCGAGAGCGCGAGCTCCGGGATACCGACAGCGGTATGGAGCGTATCCCGCACACGCATCGTCGCTTCGTCGATCACCAGGATGTTTCGCGCGTAGGTGCCGACGTAGATAGTCCCGTCGCCCCCCGACGGAATGTTCTGCGCGAACGAAAGTACGGGCGCCGCTGTGAGGAGCGCAGCCGCGAGCAGGCCACGTCTCATGGAAAGACGAGATCGATCTTCCGCCAATCCTTCTGCGCGGACGCGCACTTCGCTGTCCAGTCTGATCCGTAGTTGTAGAGATCGGGCACGTGCGCCGGCCAGAAACAGGTGAGGTGACAATCGAAGAGATCACGTTCCACCGGCTGGCACAGTCCCGCCGTGCCGCCGCTGCTGTCCACCTCCCAACCCGGAGCGAAGACAAACGAGCACCCCAGCGGAATGTGCGGCCCCGTTGGCGGGCCGCCCTGCTGGAGCGCGACCACATCGTTCTCGATTGAGGCTTCGATGCGGACAGCCTTCTGATTGATCGACTTCAAATGGCGCATGCGGGCATCCCGGTTGAACGGACTACACGAAACGAAGAGGGCGTACTTGGTACCTGACAACTCCACTCAAAACGCTGGCGACGCTCTGGCCTAATCGAATTGTGCGAGGTACTCCGGTCTCTTCTCCGCGAGCGTCCCGTAAATCTCGAGGCACGTATTCGTCCATGCCCTGATCCAATCGCAATAGTGAAGATTCGGCTCCGCCGTGGAACCATACCGCGTATTCGCTTCGTGATAGCACCCACCCGCACACAGCGGTCGGGCCCAGCAGGTGGCGCAGTCCGTCTTGTTGGCCACGTGATGACGCAACAGAAAATCATTCTGGAGCTCACGGTCCACCCCAGTGGATACGGTTCCCAGCTTGTGCGAATCCGAACCGGCAAAACGGTGGCACAGCGCGACATCTCCGTCCGTGGCAACGCCCATCAATCCGATGCCCGCTCCGCAGGGATACGCCTTGCTCATCCCCTTGTGGATCTCCTCCAGCGTGTCGCGCACATTGGAAAATCCATGACGACGGCCCGCCAGCGTCGCATCGAGGAACTCCTGCGCGAGCGCCTGGAACCCTGCGAGTAACTGCTGAAAGCCCACGTCCTGAATGGCGTACTCCCGCTGCCAGGACGTGGTCACCGGCGCAAACCCCACCTCCCAGAATCCCAACTCCTCGAACAGGTGCTTGTAGATCGCGGCCACATCGAGATTCTGCCCCGTGAGTGTCACCCGCGCACCCACCGGCCGGCGACGATGCTTCGCAAGCAGCTCCTTGATGTTCGGCAGCATGATGTCGTAGCTGCCCATGCCGTTCGCGAACGTCCTGAACTTGTCCTGCCGCTCGCGATCACCGTCAATCGACACGGTGACTCCCACATCATTCTCGGCAATCCAGTCGATCACTTCCTCGCGCAGCAAGGTGGCGTTGGTCGTCAGGCTCGCGTTCACCGTTTTGCCCGACTCCACTCCGCGCTCTCGCGCATACGCCAGCGTCGATTGCAACACCTTGAAGTTCAACAGCGTCTCGCCACCGAAGAACGTCAGGTTGATCGTCGGCGAATCCGCCGACTCGGTAAACAGGAAGTCCACGCTCTGCCGAGCCACCGTTTCATTCATGTAGCGCGGCTTGGTGGACGCCTCAACGATCTTGTCCTCACCATACTCGTAGCAGTACCCGCAACTCAAGTTGCACTTGCTGGTGACGTTCAGCACCAGCGTCTGTAGTGGAATGCTCCTTCTCGGCTTCTCCGCAACAGGCTTCGGCGGCGGCGCGAGTACAGGATGAATTGCGCGCACACCGAGCAGCTCGTCGATGGACGAACGGATGTCGTCCACTCCATAATTGACGCTCAGCGCCGAGGTCAACTCGTCGCGCGAACTGTCGCCGACCTCCAGTTGATCAAGCACCGCTCGCGTGAGGTCGTCCAGCCGAACCACGGCCGCCGACGGGACGAGGTACAGATAGCGCGCATCACCGCCATTGAAGGCCTGATACTCGCCGCGTCGGAGCTGCATCACGGTTGTGTTCTCCACGGGACAAATTTCACGTACAAGGGAACGGTGACAACGAGCTGCGCCCGCGCCTTGAGGGGCCGCACTGTGGTGCCGGGCGGCTGATACGAAGCCACCACCCAGACATCGCCCACATTGTTGCGGCTCGAGCTCCGCTTCGGGTTTGGGCCATCCTCATTCGGCGTAAACAGCCCTGTCTGGTCAACGGCACCCACGAACTTGATGTCGTCGTCGTCGTAGGTCACGCCATACTCCTCGATGCTCCACTTCGCGTTTACGCGGCCAATTTCCAGGTCGTCATCGGTGTCCGGTTTTCCATCCCGGCCATTGTAGTACGCCACCGCCTCGAATTGCTGGAGCTGCTTCGGAAAGACAATGCCACCAATGCGCGCCAGCCCGGCAAGTGGCGTTACCACAATGCGGCTGATCTGGTTGAACACCACCGCGCCATCTCGCAACGATGCGCCGGCAACGAACAGGTCGCGCTTGCCCACGGGCGCCACGGAATCCACATCCACCCGAATCGTGATGGAGTCCGGCGTTGAACGTACGATGCGCTCGACGGTCACACCCGGCCCGAAGTCGATGTTGCCCGCGGCACTCGACACTCTCGGCAAGTTGCCGCCGAAGATCGTGACCTCCTGCCCGCGCGTGCCAACCCGCATCGCTCGCGGAGAGATACCCGCCACTACCGGACTCGCACCAAGCTTTCGAAGCGAGACATCCATGCCGATTTCCTCGTACCCGCCAGTAAACCAGCGGCCCGACATCTCCTCCCAGCCCGGTTCTGCGAACATCACTTCACGTAAGCCGACCGTATCGCGAGCGCGAAGGGCAGGGTCAGTCGAGCGCCCCCGCCACTGGAAGCCGGTATAGACCACCGACTTCCCACTGCGATGTACCGTCAGCCCGCTTTCGGCATACCGGTAGATCGCCTGGGTGGTGAACTCGCCGTCGGCGGCACCGCGTGCAATCGTGAATCGTCCGAAGAACGCGCCCTTGCCAGGCTCATTGCCACTCATCACCCACGTGCCTTCCAGATGCGGCGGACGCATGGTCGCGGACCAGGCCGTCCAATCAGGCGTCCGCAGTGGCAGCGCGCGTGCGAGATGCGCGATGGCCACATCCATCGGGTGCTGCGGTGGCGGGCCACTATCACTCGCCGCGGGCCCATTGCGCCGAAACGTCTGGCGATCAACGTCGGGGAAAAGCGACCGGTGTGTGGCCACAAGCAGTTCCCACTCGTCACGCGTGCGACGTTGCGTGAGCACTCGCCCAATCGAGTGACAGGCTCTGCACGTTGCTTCCGTGCGTGGGTCAGCGGTGTAGCGATACTCCACCATCCGCCGCTCCGACTCGAAGCGCACCGGGCGAACCTCCGTGGGTGCCAGCCCCTGATGATCGCTGAGATACCGCACGATGGTCCGCGCCACCGACGGCTCGAGCTTCACCTTGTTCAATGCCGCCATCCGCCGCACGGACATCTCCCAACCCTCGGGAGTCTTGCGCTCGTACGAGATACGCTGCATGTAGCCCGAGCTGTCACGTACGTGACAGCCCGAACAGTACGCGATGACATTGTTGTCGCGCACCACGAAACCGGTTGTGGTGTCGATGGGTCCACGCGCGCCGCCGGCGCCGCGCGCCGCGCCGCCTCGTCCACCCTGTGCGTGCAGCAACCCTGCACAGAGAAGCAGCGCCGGAACGATCACCTGCACGCGCGCAAAGCTCGAAACGGACCGACGTGACATGACGTGGCGTGGTTCGCGCAAATGGATGGGATGCACCATCGAACGACGCTACGATTACGACCGTGACCGCCACCTGTCAAGCAAACGACAGCGCACCCATCCCCAGCAGCGCGGAGAGTGCAGCGAGGAAATCCGGCAGGGGAGCAGGGGGCGCGAGGCGGTTGTACGCATCGAAGATCGATGGCACCTGATCGTGCCGAACCGCCACTCCGAGCAGTAGCACCAGGTCCACATTGCGATAGAAGCGAATCCCGCCCGGCAGCTCAGGCGTTGCAAGCTGCTGCTGCAAGGCAATCCGATGCCCCTCAACGGTCGCGCGATCCACGATGCGTAACGCGTCACCCGTTACGAGGTGAAGCGAGTCCCGGCTTTTCAGCAGCTCAAACGATGCGCGCAACAACGGTTCGCGCAGCACCGCCGCCGCTTTCGCATCGTGCTCGCTCACATCATCGGCGTCACTTCTGCCACGCCAGAACGCACCGTCGTGCGCGCCTGCGGCATCCCGAGCCAGCGTCGCGAACTGCCGCTGCAACTGCACGTACATGTCGCGCTCGCGATCACCGTAGAACGCCACAGCCGGCGATGTCATCACCTCATCCGTCAACGCGGTATGCACGACCACTGAAGCAAGCCATGCCGATGCCAACGCCTTCTTCACCCCGAACGACGACAACGGATCAACGAATGAGGCAGCGTCTCCCACCAATAATAGGTGATCATCTGCCACGCGCTCCGCGAAGTACGGCGATGCATCGCATGCCCACGGCGCATCGACCATCACGGCGCCCTCCACGAGGGACTTCAGGGCCGTCGTCCGCGAGAGTTCCGCATGATACGCCGCCTCCAGCCCCGCCCGCGTCGGCAACGCCGTCACCGACGGGTCGAGCATCACGGTTACGAATCGCCTGGCGGACGAAACGGGAACCGACCAGGCCCACCCACCATCGTAGCTCTCCACGAAGGTGTGCGTGTCGTCGTCCATCTTCCATGGACCAGCCCTCTCCCACGCGCTTACAACCGCAGTCGTGCGGCCACGCGGCTCCGTCCGCCGCCAGCCACGTCGCGCGATGACGCCGGTCCGCCCACTGCAGTCCAGCAGCCAACGCCCACGCAGGACCTGCGATTCGCCGTTCGCTTCGTACGCCACCTGCCAGTAATCCCCCACGCGCTCCGCATCGCGAACCATTGCCTCATCGCAAACCACCGCCCCGCTCGCGCACGCCGCGCCATTGAGCAACAGGTCAAACGCGTGCCGCGCCACCTGATATCCCTTGGGCCCAATGTCAAAGGGCTCCACGCGCAGCTCCCTGCCGGCCCACTGCACCGTGTTGCCCGTCGCACGCACGAACCCCGCGCCATCGATGGCCTTTCGCAGCCCCATCTGGTCGAAGAGCTTCGTGCAACTCGGCGGCAGCGACTCCGCCAACGGCGGATGGCGGCTCGGCCGTCCAAGCACCGCCACGGAATGCCCCCACGATGACAACAACCGCGCTGCCGCCGAACCCGCCGGCCCCGCGCCAATGATCGCGACATCGAAGGTGGTCCCGTTCAATCGCGCTGGCAGGATTGCGCCCATTGGTTGAAGTTGTCGAATGTCCGCGCCACCACCAACTCATACCATGAACGACAAAGTGTAGCCCGTCTCACGGCCCCCCGCCGCACAGACACGCGGCACGCCTGCTGCTCGCCCCACGCTCCCGCCTCACGCCCCGCCAACGATGCTCCTCCGCCGCGCCTGGCTAGTCATCACGATCGCACTCGCCATTGCCTATCTCCCCGCCATCCGCGCGCCCTATGAGTTCGATGACATATCGAGCATCCCCGGCAACTCCACCATCCGAACCCTCTGGCCGGTACTATCCCCTCCGGAGAACACGTCTGTTGCCGGCCGGCCCGTCGTCAACTACTCCCTCGCCATCAACTCTGCCCTGAACCGTTGGCTTCACGTCGACGAGCGCCCATACCCTGACGGTCCGAACAAGACGATCGGATACCACATCGTCAATCTGCTTGTGCACCTCTTGTGCGGCATGCTGTTGTTCGGAGTCGTACGCCGCACCATCGCGAACAGTGCGCAAGCGAGCGCACTGATACGCACGCCCGAACAATTCGCGGCCGTCGTCACGGCGGTGTGGCTGCTCCATCCCATTCAATCCGAAGCGGTCAACTACCTCATCCAGCGAACCGAGCTTCTCGTCTCGCTCTGCTATCTGGGCGTGTTGTATACGTCCATCCGCGCGTGGGATGCGCCGTCGCTTCAGTCCCGCATTGTCTGGCGCGTTCTCGCGGTGCTCACCTGCGCACTCGGCATGGGGAGCAAGGAAGTCATGATCACCGCGCCCCTCGCCATCATGCTGTACGACCGCGCGTTTCGCGCGCCGTCGTGGAGGGATGCCGTGTCATCCGCGGGGCGGAACGTCTTCTATGCTGCACTCATCGTCACCACCCTCATTTCCCTCGCGTCAATCACCACCAACGCACGTTTTGACACCGTCGGTTTCCACTTAGGCGTCACGTGGTACCAGTATCTCTACAGTCAGGCGTGGGCCATTGCCCACTACCTGCGCCTCGCGCTCTGGCCCGACCAACTCACCTTCGACTACGGGCACAAACCGATCACCGGTTTCCGTGGCGTTGCCGGCGCGCTGGTGCTCACCGCGGCCCTCGTCGCCACCGTCGTCGCATGGATGCGCGCGAGCACCTGGGGATGGCTGGCCTTCCTGGGCTCGTTGTTCTTCCTCCTCCTCGCGCCATCGTCCAGCGTCGTCCCCGTCGCCACCGAGATCGCGGCCGAGCGCCGCGTGTATCTCGCGCTCGCGCCGGCATTGGTCCTTGTGTTCATTGGCGCGGATTGGCTCCGTCAGCGGATCACCGCCAACGCGCGCGCCAAACAGCTGGCACTGGCCGCGCCCGTCCTCGTGGGCCTGCTCTACGTCGTCCTGTCAGGTTGGTTCATCACGCAACATGCCGGCGATGCCGGCGTGGGGCCGGCGGTAGCACGAGGCATCATCGGCGTCGCCGCCGGCGCCATTGTCTGGTGCGTGATCACGTCGCATTACCTGCGCGCTATCACCGCCGGTGCGTGCACGCTTCTGGTCGCCGTCACCTTCGCGCGCAGTCGCACGTACGCTGATTCAGAGTCGCTGTGGCGTGACACGGTGCTCAAGGCGCCGGACAATCCGCGCGCCTACGACAATCTCGCCGCGACAATGTTCTACAGCGAACCGCCGCGCCTCGCCGAGGCAAAGGCGTTATACGAACGTGCCATCCAACTCGATTCCACGTATGTGCACGCCTGGCCCGGCCTTGCCTCCGTGGCGGTCGATCAAGGCCGCATCGCAGACGCCGAGTCCCTGCTCGTGCGAGTGCTCCGCATCGATCCAGGCTATTCCGACGCCGTCGAGCACCTCGGAAAGTTGCTCCTTCGAACCGGACAATCGGCGAAGGCACTCCCATACCTCGAGCAATTCGCCGTCGGGTATCCAAGCGACGGCTCCCTGATCAGCGTCGCGACCGCCTACATGCAACTCGGCCGCTTCGACGATGCCATTGACGCACTACGCAAGGCGCTCGAACTGAATCCCGAGCGAACCGACGCCATGCGCTACCTCGGCGGCATGCTCGTGGAGCAAGGCCACGGCGCCGAAGCCGTTCCACTGCTCGAGCGCGCGGTCAGCGGCGGAAACGGCGCCGCCGTCGACCTCGGCCTGCTGAGCATCGCCTACGCGCATGCGGGACGAGTGGACGATGCAGTGCGCTTGGCACAATCGGCGAGCGCAAGCGCTCGCGGCAGTGCGAACGTCCAGATCCTTGCTGGCCGCGCGATGCTTGTCGCCATGCGCCCCGCCGATGCGGCTGCCTACTTCACCGAGGCCCTCCGACTCAATCCCGGCAACTCAGAGGCACAGGACTATATGGACAAGGTAAGGGCAATGATCGGCGTCCACCCATGATTTGATCACGCAGTTCTGAGACTGACGTCCAACACCTCAATCGCATAGTCGACGTCGGCTGCCGTGATGCACATCGGCGGCTTGATCCGCAACACGTTGCCGTCGATCCCGCCCTTGCCTACCAGCACACCCATCTCGCGCATCGCCTCCATCACGGCAAGCGTCTCCTGCTTCGCCGGCACCTTGCTCGCGCGATCGCGCACAAGTTCCAGTCCGAGCATCAGCCCCATGCCGCGCACATCGCCAATGATCGCATGCGAGCCTTGCAACTTCGCGAGCCCGTCCTTGAAGCGCTTGCCCAGCACTCGGCAATTCTCCTGCAGGCCATCTTCGTCGATGATGTCCAATACCGCGAGCCCAGCGGCCATCGACACCGGATTGTTCCCGAATGTGTTGAAGTGAATCCGCTGCGTCAGCGATTTCGCGATGTCCATGCGCGTGGTCACCGCGCCAATGGGTGCACCATTGCCCAGCCCCTTGGCCATCGTCACGAAGTCCGGCGTCACATCCCAGTTCTGGAAGCCCCAGTAGTGATCGCCTGTACGTCCGAAGCCCGTCTGCACTTCATCAGCGATGCAGAGACCGCCGTACTCGCGAACAATTCCATATGCTTCCTTCAGGTAGTTCGGCGCGCCATACGTCGTACCGCCCACGCCCTGGATTGGCTCCGCAATGAACGCCGCCACCTTGCCCGGCGTGGAGAAACGAATGAGGTCGCGAATATCTGCGGCGGACTGCGACGCGATCTCTGCCGGTGTCCCCGCGAACGGACTGCGGTACGGATCCGGGTTCATCGCGTGATGCACATGACCATCGCCGCCCACGGGAAACTTCCACGTGCTGTGTGACGTGAGCCCCACTGCGCCCGGACTTCCGCCATGATACGCGTTCCGCAGCGCGATCACGTCGCTGTTACCCGTGGAAAGCCGCGCCATCAGGATCGCAAGGTCGTTTGCCTCACTGCCGGAATTCGTGAAGTACGTGACATCCAGCCCAGCCGGCATCTTCGACGCAAGCTTCTTGGCCAGCATCGGGAAGTTCGGGTGCAGATAGATGGACGTGGCATGCTGGAGCGTCCCCACCTGCTCCGTCACCGCCTGCACGAACTTCGGATGGCAGTGACCCACCGACACCGTCACAATGCCCGCCAACAGGTCGAGATACCGGCGACCCGTCTCGTCGTACAGGTACTGCATGTGCCCCTCGACGATGAGCAGCGGCTCCTTGTACAGCGTGTACACCGCCGGGTTGGTAAACTGCTTCCGCATCGCGATCACCTCATCGCGTGGGGGGCCGTCATACGGACGCGGCGTGTGATTCACCGGCGGTAGCTCGAGTTGCGGCGCAATTGCGGTCATCTGAACTCTCGTGAAGGTGTTGACATCGCGACGCTCCGCACCAATTCGGCGAGTGAGCGTCAGCTCATCCAATTCGTGCCCGCTTCCCTGTTCCACTTCGTCGTCATCTTCTTGGCCTGCGTCCAGAACTCAATCGACCCTCGGCCCGTGATGTCGCCGACGCCAAACCGGGAATCATTCCATCCTCCAAAGGAAAACGGCTCGCGCGGCACGGGCACACCCACGTTCACCCCCACCATGCCGGCCTTCGCGTGCTCCATGACGTAGCGCGCGACCGCGCCGCTCTCCGTGAACACCGATGCCGCGTTGCCGTAGGGCGAGGCGTTCTCGATCGCGATCGCTGTACCCACGTCCTTGGCGCGAATGATCGCGAGCACCGGGCCAAATACTTCCTCGTTCGCGATCGCCATGTCCGTCGTGACATGATCGATCACCGTGGGCCCTATGAAATACCCACCCTCCTTGCCCGCCACGGTGGTCTTGCGGCCATCAACCAACACCGTTGCCCCAGCCGTTTCGGCGTCGTCGATGTAGCGCGTGATGCGCTCGAGCGCCGCCGCGGAGATGACCGGACCCATATCCGAACCCGGCACCATCGCCCGCGCCACCTCCGCCAATCGCGCGACGATGTGATCGGTGGCCGATACCGCCACCATCACTGACGCTGCCATACAGCGCTGCCCTGCGCACCCGGACATCGATGCCACGATGTTCGACGCCGCCATCTCGCGGTCGGCATCCGGCATCACGATGAGATGATTCTTCGCGCCACCCAGCGCCAGGCAACGCTTGAGACTCGATGTCGCTCGGCGATACACAACCTGGGCAACCCTCGTCGAGCCGACGAAACTCACTGCGGCAATGCCCGGGTGATCGCACAACGCCTCCACGGCGTTGCGTCCACCGTGCACCACCTGCAGAACCCCATCGGGTAGTCCGGCCTCCTTGAGCAACTCCACAATGCGCCGAGCGCTGAGGGGAACGAGTTCCGACGGTTTGAGGATCATGCAATTGCCCAACGCGATCGCATTCGGGATGGACCAGTTAGGCACCATCAGCGGAAAGTTGAACGGCGTGATCGCCGCCACCACCCCCACCGGGAAGCGCTCCACTCGACACTCCACCCCCCGGCTCACCTCGAGTACCTCACCCGCGACGATCTGCGGCAGCGAACACGCAAATTCCGTCAGCTCCGCCGACTTCAATACCTCGGCACGCGCCTCACTCGCGATCTTGCCGTTTTCCTCGGTGATGAGGGCGGCCAGGCCGTCGATGTCGCGCTCCAGCAGCGTCTTGTACCGGTAGAGGACCTGTACCCGTTCCTTGATCGGCATACCCGACCACGCGGGCAGCGCAGCCTGCGCCGCCGTTACCGCAGCCTCCACCTCGCGCGCCCCCGAGAGCGGGACGCGCGACAAGACCTTGCCACTGCTGGGATCGTGGACATCCAGCCGAGGCGCATCGGACGACACGAAGGCGCCATCGATGCAGTTCTGCACGTCGGCGTATTTCATGAGTGACCGTGGGCAATCAATGGGGCGCAGAGTTGAAGATGGAGACGAATGCGAGGAGCGCTCAGTCCCTAATACGCCCAACTCGCGCGATTCGTCAAATCGATCACCCTGCCGCTTCCATCACGTCCGTCGCCGCCTATTCTGCCCTTCGCTCTGGCGGCGTGTGCCGCGGCGCCTTGCCCGTGGCTTTGGCGCGATCGCCAACGGACTGTACCAACGCGGCGAGACGATGTCGCTCCAGCGGAAGGGTGAGATCCGCCAGGATCGTGCGCTGCAATGCGGGGAACAGCGGAGCAGGGGGCGTTGCCGCACTGCGATAGAGAATGCGCGCTCCCCCATTGGCAATCGGGATGGCCAGCATCTCCGCACCCGCTGCACTGGCGAGCATGCGATCCACCACCAGGACCATGGGCGGAAGATCCATGGCGATCTCTCGCGCGTCGGACAGCGTGGCCGACACCAGTGGACGATGTCCCAACCCGGATAGCGATTGTGCCAGCCCTTCGAGAAGGGCAACGTCAGGGCCGATCAGCATGACATACGTCATCAGTTCCCTCGCCTCGTGTTCGTCTACTCTGTCACCCCACGAGCGCTCGCACGGCGCGCTCCGTAGTTCCCTCGATTGCCACGATCTTTGCGCGCGATGTGATGCCGCCCACCACCGTCACAGCGCCTCGAGGCACTCCAAGCAAGTCTGCCAGGAGCAACTCGACCGCCGCATTTGCCGCGCCATCCACCGGCGGAGCCTGTATACGCACCTTCAGTGCCGAGCCGTGCAGGCCGACGATCTCGCTACGTGAGGCCCGTGGCTGCACGTGCACGTTTACCCGGACCGTCCCGCCACTCGATTCCACGCGGAGCACGTCCCCCACGATCAGAGTCCCGGAAAGAGAGCGCTCACTACCAGCCACTCCACGAACTGCAATAGGAAGTACGCTGCGATTGGCGTGATGTCCATCATCCCGAAGCTTGGAATGACTCGGCGAAGCGGACGCAACATCCACTCGGTGGCGCCGAACGACCAGCGAAACCACACGCTGCCGGCTGCCCGCGGGAACCATGAGGCGACCACGCGCACCAACAGGGCCAGCCGCAAGAAACCGAACGTCCATCGTATAACGAGGCTCACGAGCCCGGCGCCGCCGCCGCTGGAAGCGACGAGCACGTCGCGAATCAGTCCGATTGCCATATCCAGCCCCGCGAGCAACAGCGACGCCACCACCACATAGGCCACCAGAGCCCACCAGGGCGTGGACGACGGGTGTCCCCCAGCGCGCACCACCTGCCGCTCGATCCCGCCGAGCCGTGGATCCACGTTGCTGCGGACTAGCCGAGCGATCCCGCTGAATGGGCTGATCCGGCGCGTCCTGACCGCCCAATCCGCAGTGGCGACCACCCCAACTGCGACTCCCCCGGCAAGCAGGATCGACCGGAGGGCGGCGCTGAAGGTGGCAATGGCGGCTAGCGCTGGGAGCATGAGGCAAACTGTCGGCGGTACACGGAGGCTTCAAGTCCGCGCCGTCCCGATTTTACATTTCGGTGACCCTAATCTCTCCCGATGCCAAAATCCTCGCCTGCATCCTCCCGGAGTTACTGGCTCGTGAAGTCCGAGCCGGACGTGTTCTCGTTCGACGACCTGATGGCGCGACCCGGCCGCACCACCCATTGGGATGGTGTTCGCAACTATCAGGCGCGCAACACAATGCGCGATGGCATGAAGAAAGGAGACTTGGTCTTCTTCTACCACTCCAGCGCCGATCCCACAGCCATCGTCGGTGTCGCCGAGGTGGTGAAGGAAGGCTACCCTGACCATTCGGCGCTGGATCCGAAGGATTCACACTTCGATCCGAAGAGCAACAAGGACGCCCCCACCTGGTTCATGGTGGACCTGAAGGGTGTGGAGAAGCTGAACCACCCACAGACGCTCGCCGAACTGAAGGCAGTGCAGGGGCTGGAGAAGATGACCTTGCTCCAGCGCGGAAGTCGCTTGAGCGTCCAACCCGTGTCGTCGGCGGAGTGGGGCATCATCTACAAGCGCGGGATGGCCAAGTAAGCTGCCCGAGTCAGGATGCTGGCGGTTTCGCCGTCACCGCAAGCTGTACAAGCTGTACGGCTGACAGCTCCACGCTGTCAGCTTGGTTTGGCCTTGTGCCGTTCGCACGTGGCCGATCTCCGTCACCTGACCAGCATCCACACCCCGCTCGACAGCCCCACCACGGCAACCGCTGCTCGCACGTATCCCTGCGGCACCCGCTGTGCCCCTTTCGAGCCCAGGTATCCGCCCGTGATCGCGGCTACGGCCATCACCAATGCCACCGGCCAATCCACGATCCCGCTCACCGCGAACGTGATGGCGGCCACCAGATTCATGCAGAAACCACCCCAGTTCTTCAGCCCGTTCATTCGGTGCAGGTTCGTGAACCCCATGAACCCCAGCGCCGCCAGCATCAGGATGCCCACGCCCGCCCCGAAATAACCGCCGTACACCCCGATCAACGCCTGCCATCCAAGCAGAATCGGCGTCGGCCCTCGCGATGTCAGCGTCGTGTCATCCACATGCGCTACTTCGTGCCGCCGGGCGTAGGCCAGAAGAGGTCGCTGCGAGATGAACAGTCCGGTCGCACCGAGAATCAGCCAGGGCACCACGCGGTCAAACGTCGCCCCAGGCGTGTGCAGGAGCAGCCACGCTCCGAACAAACCACCCGTCAGGCTAGGTAGCGTGATCGACAACGCCCAACGGCGCGCTCCGGCCAATTCGCGCCTGTAGCCAATCATGCTGCTCAGGGCGCCCGGCAGGAGTGCCACCGTACTCGTCGCGTTCGCCGTCAAGGGCGACAGTCCAGCGGCCACCAGAGCCGGGAACGTCAGCAGCGTGCCACCGCCGGCAATCGCATTCAGTACACCCCCCAGCAGCGCAGCCGCCGCGGCGACGAACAACCGGCTGCCTGGAAGTGAATGGGGTATCGTTTCGATCACGTCTCGGTGCGTTTGCCTCGGTACATGTAGGGTTTGGCCCTACCAAGGGAACGGGTGCGCAGACAAAGAATAGCGCGGTGACACACTTCCGGCTGTCGCCGGTCCAATGTCGCTCCGTTCATCCTCCGAATACATTTCTCCGCGCGGCGGAGCGCGCGCTCGGCCGGTGTGCGGCACATCTCCATGGAGAACGGAGTCATGAGCAAGACGGAGTCGAATTCGCCGAGCGCTACCGAGGGCGGCACGCTCGAGATCAAGGATAGTCGTACCGGGACTAGCTACACCGTTCCCATTCTCTCCCCCGCGACGGAAGGCGACACCGCCATTCGCGCGATGGACCTGCGCCAGATCAAGACGCAGCCCGACGAATTTGGTTTGATGACGTACGATCCCGCCTTCATGAACACGGCGTCATGCAAGAGCGCCATCACGTTCATCGACGGCGACAAGGGCATCCTCCGCTACCGCGGCTATCCCATCGAACAGCTCGCGGAAAAAGCGAGCTTCCTCGAGACCGCGTGGCTGCTCCGCAACGGCGAGCTCCCGTCGCAGAAAGAGTACGACGATTGGACCAACCAGATCACGTACCACACGTACGTGCACGAGAACATCAAGACCTTCCTGCAGGGCTTCCGCTACGACGCGCATCCGATGTCGATGCTGTGCAGCTCTGTCGCGGCGCTCTCCAGTTTCTATCCCACCGCCAAGAACATTCAGGATCCGGCCGAGCGGCACATCAGTATCGTGCGCCTGCTTGCGAAACTCCCGACGCTTGCCGCGTTCTGCTTCCGCCACGTGAAGGGCCTGCCCTTCATCTACCCCGACAACGACCTCGGATACGTCGAGAATTTTCTTTCGATGGTTGCCCGCATGTCCGAGTCCAAGTACAAGGCCGATCCCATTTTCGTGAAGGCGCTCGAGGTGCTGTTCATCCTCCACGCCGATCATGAGCAGAACTGCTCCACCAACGCCGTCCGCGCCGTCGGCAGCTCGCACGTCGATCCCTTCTCGGCCGTCGCTGCCGGTATTGCCGCGCTGTATGGTCCGTTGCATGGCGGTGCCAATGAAGCCGTCCTCCACATGATCAAGGAAATCGGCGACAAGAAAAATATCCCCGCGTTCATCGAGAACGTGAAGGGTGGCAAGGGCGCCAAGCTCATGGGCTTCGGCCACCGCGTCTACAAGAGCTACGACCCGCGCGCCCGCATCGTGAAGAAACTTGCGGACGAAGTGTTCAAGGTCGTCGGGGTGGACAAGGATCTCGAGATTGCCCTGGAACTCGAGCGCATCGCGCTGTCGGATGACTACTTCATCTCGCGCAAGCTGTACCCGAACGTGGACTTCTACACGGGCCTCATCTATCGCTCGATGGCCTTCCCCACGGACTTCTTCACTGTGTTGTTCGCCGTGGCCCGCACCGCCGGCTGGCTTGCCCAGTGGGAAGAGATGCTGCTCGACAAGGAACAGAAGATCGCGCGCCCACGCCAGATTTACACGGGCTACGCCGAGCGTGCGTATGACAAGACCCTGGAGTATGCGCAGGGCCGGTCGGGGAAGGACGCCGTCCGGAAATAGCGAATAGCATACCTCAAGACGCTGTGAAGACGGTCGGCCGCGCTTGCGCGGCCGACCGTCTTCGCATTGACGTACGTCGCCGTTCCCGACGAACGCAGGCACTGCAGACTGAATGCTGATGGCTGCAAACCGACGGCTGTGTGAGTGCGCTGTTGCGCCGTTGAGAGGAGTGCGCCGTTGAGAGGAGTGCGCCGTTGAGAGGAGTGCGCCGTTGAGAGGAG
>JBDUCM010000105.1:0-17499 GCA_040003455.1 bacterium | reverse complement strand
ACCCCCATAACCTAACCGGGGTTATGTTGGTGTCCGTCAGGGCGAGTCAATTCCAGCCCCAAGCACCAAGCGTGGCCACACCCAATAGCCCGCTCCAGGCGGAGCCCGCATTACCTGCTGCGTTTAGGATATCGGCGCATAGGCCGTCAGGCGCGATAGTCGCCTCGAGCTCCTCAGCACCGAAAGCACTGTTGACGTCTGTCTTCATGTTCAACTCCGATAGATGATAGGTGGCATGCTCGTGGCCACGAGCACAGAAACAGCGACCGGCGCGCGCTGAGGATATGGCTGCTCACAGGTGTTGTCAACGCGTGAGCGGCAGACACAATGGGCAAAGGTTAAGGATTCCTTAGAATCCACGCGCTTGTCATGCATTGCTGTGCCTCGTATGGGCGACCGTCTGAGATGGCCCCATGCTCAATCGTTAAACACATGCGAGCGAATGTACATCAAACCCGGGTCGTCTTGCGGTAGTGTGGCTGCGGACAGCTGTAGGTTGACTTCGGAATGTATCGAGCCAGTCGTAGCCACCGCTTTTGGGCTGGTTTCGATTTCGGATTGCAATCCGGCCCCCGCTCAGGCGTCCATCCAAGCGGGAGGTCGCTGAACGCGGGGAGGGCGGCACTTCCGGGACAGGATTGCTATCGGAAGCGCGATGGAATTGCGCCGGCGCACGTCTTCTACTTTCGCTGCCGAGCATCGCGATCACAGGCGTGCCGGCCGTCCGACGTCAAGCGGGGTGCTGCGCAAGTCCCCCAAGGAGGTCTTCCCCATGTAACTATGGTAGTAGTTGACAGATTGCACAGGCGTCGGTATCGTAGCGGACAGGCGCAACTACTCAACTAGTTACAAAGGACGCCGTGGACGAACTCCTGCTTGCCGATCGCGAGATGGACGTCATGGGTGTGCTCTGGGATCGTGGCTCGGGCACAGTCACCGAAGTCCGCGAGCAGTTGCACGACGCCCTCGCCTACACGACCGTCCTCACCGTGCTCCGAAACCTGGAGCGCAAAGGCGCCATCGCACACGTGGTCACCGGTCAGGCACACCGCTACGTGCCCTTGGTGGCCCGCGCCACGGCTCGGCGCACGGCACTCACGCGATTGCTGGACAAGCTGTTTCACGGCGCACCTGAACAGTTGCTCGCGCACATGGTCGACGAACGATCCATGTCCGTGGATGACTTGCGACGCCTGCGCGCCCAGATCGACGAGCTCGAGGCACGCGCCATCGACCGGGACGCACCGGCCGTGAAGTCGACCACTCGCCGAGGACGCAAGCCATGAGCGCGGCGTGGATCGTCTTCGTGCTCATTACAGGTCGCGTGTTGACCATGGCCGGCCAGTTCGGCGAACGGCTCGCGGCCGGCGCGGGAAAACCGCGCCGCTTCGTGTGGCTCGCCACACTCCTCACCACAGCGCTCTGGCCCGCGGTCTCGCTCGCCGTGCTGAACCTGTCACAGGCCGCTCTTGATCTCGGCTGGGGATTCGGCACGCCACGATACATCCCGGTGATCGTGCTCCGCATGCCGAATGCGCACGTTGCGGCGTGGCTCGATTCATCGCTCCTCATGCTTTGGGCACTCGTCAGCGCGGTACTCCTCGCGCGGCTCGCAGTCTTCGCATACGCGACTGCGCGGTGGCGGCAGGGACTGGCTACCGCGGAGATGGAGGGTGTGCGTGTTCGCCTCTCGCGCGACGCAGGGCCAGCCGTCGTCGGCGTACGCGCGATGGATGTGGTGATTCCCACCTGGGTCCTGGGGCTCGATCCGTCGATGCAGCAGCTGATACTTCGTCACGAGACGGAACATCGCGATGCGCGCGACATCCACCTGTTGTGGTTCGCGGCCGTGCTCACCGCCCTCATGCCGTGGAACCCTCTCCTCTGGTGGCAGGCTGGTCGCCTTCGCCTCGCCATCGAGATGGACTGCGACACGCGCGTGCTGCGCGATCATCCACATCCCGCCGAATACGCTCGGCTCCTGCTGCACATCGCGCAGCACGCGAGCGACGGGCGCGTGATGTCACGACTGGCCCCAGCGCTGAACGGCGACACCACCAAACTCGAATATCGACTGGCCGCGATGAGCCAGCGCGAACCTGCGTCGACCGTACTTTCCCGCGCCGCATGCGTAGTCGCGATCGCTCACATCGTCGTCCTCGCACTCTGCATTCAGGCACCGGACGGCAACAGACCGCGGCCAGAATTCTCGTCAGGCCGGTTCGTGCGGATGATCGTGCCGGTCTCGCGCGACAGATGAATTGCCGCCCGGCGTTCTGAAGGTTGACCACAAAGGCCATTTGGGAGTCGACATGCGCTTCTATATGATCAGCATGATGCTTGCCGCCGCCTTGCAGCAGGACGCTGTTGCGCAGCAGGCGTCGCTCCCGACGGCCCACGCGCCGGTAACGAGTCCGCGCGCAGCAAGGCGTGAGGCCGAGCGGCAACGTCGGCGGATTGACTTCATTCCGGCATCCACCATGGACGGCGCGCTCAAGGGCGGTTGGAATCGCGGAAATGCCTCCGTGCTTGGCACCACGCTGCTGACGTCCGCCGACGAGCAGACAAACTTCGAACTCGTGCGGCGGTCCGTCTCAGGCTCACCGGAGGTGCATGCTCGGTGGGATGACTTGATAGTCGTACGATCGGGTACTGGTGCGATCGTCACTGGGGACAGCCTCGTAGGGAGCGTGTATCGTGCGCCGGGCGAGCGTGCGGGAGGACACTTCAGCAAGAGCTACGAGATTGTCGTGCATGCCGGCGACGTGATCCGCATTCCGGCGGCGGTGCCCCATGTCGTTGTGGTGAGCGGGGCACTACCGCTGGAGTACTTGTTGATCAAGCAGCGGCGACAGGAACTACCCATACGTTGGTTTGCCGGGCCATGACCACCTGAGCATGAGCGCGAGAGAGAGCCACCAGCGGGAGCATGAGCGTGGGCGTGAGCCCCCAGCACTGAGCATGTCAGAGCTCGAGCTCTAGCTCGAGCTCTGGCTCTAGCCCTGAGGTGCTCAATGCTGGTAGCTCCACGCTCACGCTCATGTTCACGTTGTTGTGGATCGCGTCAGTAGACCGCGATCCCCTCAAAGCCGGCGTTCGCCGAGAGTCCTGGCGTGTCCGGGAGCACGCTCAGACGGCCGTGGCTGCCAATTGCGAAGGTGCCAACTGTGCCCGTTCCCGTTTGCAGCACGTAGAGGAACTTGCCGTCGCGCGTGAGGTCCATGTCGAGCGGCGCTGCGCCCGTGCCGTTCGTCACGCCCGTGCGGCCATTCGCGTCCAGTGGTGAGAGTGACCCGTCGGATGCGACCTCGTATCCGGAAAGGGAGCCACTTCCCGCGTTGGCCACATACGCAAAGTGCTCATCCTTTGTGAGCACCAACCAGCAGGTGGCGGCCTGGTGCGTTGAGAGCGTGGCGGAGATCAGAGAGAGGCTGTTGTTGCCGGCAACCCTGTAAGACGAGACTGCGCCATTCGGCAGCGTGCCAGCGGCTTCGGAAACAATGAGCTGGTCGCGGCTCGTCACCGCGAACCCGAAGGGACCAATGCCGCTCGATGCCCGACGGCTCGCGGCGGTCAGTTCACCATCCGCACGCACCGTGACAACGTCGAGCGCGTTGATGTCGCGCTGGGTCACGAACAGCAGCCGGCCATCGCGTCCCGCATTGATGGTCGACGGCCCGTCAGTCGATGCGCCCAATGACAGCCGTGAGCGCAAGATCGGGCGAGGCGTCTCGTCGCCAACGGAGAAGCCGGCAATCGAGTTGTCAGCGTTGAGAACGTAGAGGCGGTTTTCCGTGAGGGTCATCGAGATTGGCCCCCGTCCGCCGGAACCCACCGTTCCGAGCAGATGCAGCGACGCGTCGTCCAGCACGGCGAACGTGCTTACGGAATTCGATCCGGCATTCACGACATACAGTCTCTTGTGGTTCGCGCTGAGGATCACCGATCCCTGAGACTGGAGTGGGTCCGCGGTGCCACCGATGCCAGCGCCGCCTGTCTTGAATTCTCCAATCTTGAGGAGCGCGCCGCTCTCCAGTCTGGCAAACGCGACCACCGCATTTGCTTGTGCATCGTTGGTACCGACATACACGCCGCCGACCGCGCGGTGGCTCAGGTCCGCGTCGAGACTGGCGGACGCCGAGCTGGTTGGTGCTGTCGTACCGGGTCGCGTGGCCGGATCGCCGCACGCCGCCAAAAGGATGGCGGCGCTGGTGGCGACGCTGGTTACATACCGCTGCATTGCTGAGGTCTCCCATAAGAGTTCACGAAGGCGGGACGGCAGTCCCGCGCCTACCGGAAGTGACGGTGCTTCGATTCGTTCCCGGTCGCGCTCGGCGCGTGCAAACATTCGCCAACGGATGGGAGGGCTTGTCTGGTGAGGGGTGAGTTGATATTGTACCGAACGTTCGGGACAAACACACCAGGCCGCATCGACACCACCTCCTTCGCCGGAAAGACAATGCCACGAATCCAGCCCATCGATCCCGCCGCTGCCACCGGGCGCACTGCCGCCCTGCTTGATACCACACGTGCCATGCTTGGCGGCACGCCGAACATGTTCACGACCGCTGCCAACGCTCCCGCCGCGCTCGACGCGATGGTGGGGCTGTTCGGCAGCTTGAGCAAATCGTCGCTCGGCGCCAAGGTCGGTGAACTCATCGCGATCGCCGTCGCGCAGGCGAATCACTGCGGCTACTGCCTGTCGGCGCACACCGCCTTGGGTGGGAGCTTCGGAGTGGATCCGGTGGCGCTGACGGGCGCGCGCCGTGCCGTATCGAGCGACGCCAAAACGGAAGCGATCCTTCAACTGGCGGTGACAATCGTCGAGCGTCGCGGCCAGATCGACGACGAGACCTTCGCTCGTGCACGCGGTGCAGGGATCTCCGATGCGGAAATCGTCGAGGTGGTCGCGTACGTGGGGCTCAACACCTACACCAACTATCTCAACAATGTGTGCCAAACCGTGATTGACTTTCCCACCATCGCCCTCGATGCGGCGGCGTGATTGTTCGAAGCAGGAACCACAGAGGCACTGAGGGACCGGCCGAGCCCCACGATGTTGGTGTTCCTCCGTGTTCCTCGGTGCTCTCTGTGGTAGAACGTGCGGTTGGCTGTTATCGATGGACATCAGTTTGATGTTTGCTGCGGTTTGCGTTTCATTCAGGCTTCTCCCACAGACCGCAGCTGACATCTTCAATGCCGTTTTCGATTCGCCTGGCCGCCGAGGCCGACATTCCCGCCTTGGTTGGACTCATGACCGACTTCTATGCGGAGTCGGAGTTTCCGTTGCCCGCCGCTGCAGCCACACGCGCCTTCGAGGCTCTGTTTGCTCCGCCGGCGCTCGGGTTCGTCTGGGTGGCTGAGGAGGAGGGCGCGCCAGTCGGTCACCTTGTGCTCGCTCTCAGCTTCAGCATGGAGTATGGCGGGCTCCGAGGGTTCATTGACGATTTGTATGTCCGCCCTGCGTCCCGCGGTCAGGGAGCCGGCGCGGCGTTGCTCGCCGCGGCCCGGGACGGCGCCCGCGCACGCGGAGTGCGCGTACTTCAGGTCGAGACTGGGCAGGCTCCTCATTTGGCGCGCCCGCTCTACGCACGCGCTGGGTATGCCGACAGTGGACACGCGCTCTTGACACTTCCCCTGGCGTCGCCGGTGCACCTCCTTTAACGCTGGGCGAGCGTGCCTTCCCTGGGACCACACGGCCCGTCGTTGCGGAGAGGAGACTGACAACGTCTGCGCGCGCTACTCTGCTGGCGCGTCGAGCGTCGCAGGACCAGTTCCGGGGTGCGATGGTCCGAAGCGGGAACCACGGAGACACAGAGGGACCCATCGAGCGCCCGTTCCTCTGTGGTCCTCCGTGCCCTCTGTGGTCGCAAGGTAGTGTTGATCGACGGGACCCGCGAGGATGCCTCAGAAAGGATCACTGATGAAGGTCGTGACCGACGATTGCCTCACGAAGCGCGCCTCGCAGAGCACCGTGCCCTCATCCGTCTCGGAGTTCGCATTCTCCCGCGCCTTCTCGCGCGTGCGCGGACAGCCGCCGGGACGATACCGAAGCGTGGTGCGCGCAGACGCATCGATCATTCGTTCGACAGTCCGGACGGCAACGACGCGGGGTTAGGCGGCCGTTACCGCGCGACGCGAACACTACCGCGCGGAACTTTCGGATTCGCTCGTCACTTCCCCCCGCATGATCGATCCACATTTCGGTGCAGCGGTTGCCGGTCACCCAGTTGAAGGGGTGTTCGCGGCGTTCGGCGGAGGGTTGCTCGCGAGTTTCTCGCCATGCCTCTATCCGATGATTCCAGTCACCGTCGCCATCGTGGGCGGAGGCGGAACGTCCAGCCGGGCGCGCACGTTCGGCCTTGCCCTCGTCTACGCCATCGGCCTTGCGACGACGTACTCCATACTCGGACTCGTCGCCGGATTGTCGGGCACGTTGTTCGGCGGCGTGAGCACCAACCCATGGCTGTACCTCGCCATGGGGAACGTGATGTTGCTCGCGGCCGCGATGATGGCGGACATCATCCCGGTGCCGATGCCGGCGGCACTGCATCGCTACGCGTCAACGGCCGGCACTGGCGGCCGCATCACGGGGGCGTTTGTCATGGGCGCGGTGTCGGGCCTGGTGGCGGCGCCATGCGGGGCGCCGGTGCTGGCGGGGATCCTCACATGGGTCGCCACCACGCACAGTGCCAGCCTGGGCTTCCTGTATCTGTTCGCGTTCTCCTTCGGCATGTGCGCTCTGCTGTTGGTGATGTCGGTCGGTGCCGACAGCGCGCTCCGGCTACCACGACCCGGCGCGTGGATGATCAATGTCAAGCGGTTCTTCGCCCTCGTACTCGTGGGCGTCGCGGAGTACTACCTCATTTCCATGGGACAACTCATCACATGAAGACATCACTCGCAGGTCGGACCCTCCTTGCTGCCGTGGCCTCGGTGGCCATCGCGACCTCATCGGCCAAGGCACAGGAAGGTGGTATTGCCGTTGGTGCCGAGGCACCGTCAGCGCGCGTCATGACACTCGACGGAAAGGCGACAGAGCTTTCAAGCTTCTATGACGGCAAGCCCGTGGTGCTCGAGTTCTGGGCCACATGGTGCCCGTTGTGCAAGCAGCTCGAGCCAACGATGAAGGCCGCACGGGAGCGCCACGCGTCGGATGTCAACTTCGTGGGTGTGGGCGTCAATCCGAATCAGACCGTCGACACCCAACGCGCGTTCGTGGAGAAGCAGCACCTTGCCGGCAAGTATGTGTTTGACGCGGAAGGCGCGGCGGTCAAGGCGTTCAGTGTGCCACACACGTCGTACGTCGTCGTCCTCGACCGCAATCGTCGCGTCGTGTACACGGGCGTCGGTGGAACACAGGACATCGAAGCGGCTATCGCGAAGGCCGGCGACGGATCGATGAAAAAGGCCGGCATGTGAAGAGCCGCGGAGACTACCACACATGCTGACCCGCGCACTGTTCGTTCGTCTCGAAGCCAAGCCAGGGAAGGAGGACGATGTTGCCGCGTTCCTGGCAGACGGACTCCAACTCGCCCAGCAGGAGGCGACGACGCCCGTCTGGTTCGCACTGCGCATCGGCCACGGAACATTCGCCATCTTCGATGCCTTTGCTGACGACGCTGGCCGACAGGCACACTTGGGAGGGCCAATCGCGAATGCGCTTATGGCCAACGCTTCGACTCTGCTCGCATCGCCGCCGGCAATCGAGCAGGTCGAGGTCCTTGGCGCCAAGATTCCGTAGTGGAGTTCACGCATGCACGATACTGATGGAGGCGCCTATCCGGTCGTCGACCTTGCCCTCGCGCGCCAGCTCGAGTGCGCGGATGGCATGGCCAGTGCCAATTTTGTCGATGTGCGACGCGAACACCATCCGCAGGTCGGTGCGCAGTGGATCAATGTGGGGGGTACCGTCGCGATGTTCGACGGTGCTGCCTCCCCGCTGACACAGACCTTCGGCTTGGGTCTCGACGAGTCGTTTACCGCGGGGCAGCTGGACGAAATCGAAATGTTTTATCGTCGGCACCAGTGTCACGTGTCGCACGAAATCTGCGCATTGGCGGCTGCCGCGACGTCGAATCATGTCAGCGCTCGCGGCTACTCGCCGATCGAGGCGTCGGTGGTGTCTGTGCGCCCCACCGACGATCGCTCCCGGCGGGATGCCGGTGGCATCACGGTGCGGGTGGTGGACGATACCGGCACTGATCTCTGGGCACGGGTGTCAGGCGACGGCCTGCGCTCCGAGTCCGAAGAGCTCGGCACGTTCGTCGAGGAGTTTGGCGTGTTGTCGGGTTGGGTTCGCGGCGTGCATCGCTTCCTTGCGGAGCTGGACGGCCGTGCCATCGCGACGGCGGCGCTCACGTTCAGCAACGGTATCGCGGTCTTTTCTGGTGCAAGCACGATTCCCGACGCACGGCGGCAGGGCGCGCAGGGCGCCCTCCTCCGGGCTCGTCTCGCGTTTGCCGCGGAACACAACATGAAGCTGGCGATGATCGTTGCGTCACCGGGAACAGAGTCGCAGCGCAATGCCGAGCGGCAAGGGTTTCGGCCGGTGTACACCCGCACCAAATGGCAACGTCTTCACAAGACGGTGTAATGCAGTCCATGCGAATTGGGCCAACCACCTACGGCAACTCTCGACACCTATGCGAGCCGACCTGATCCTGCGAGTCGCCCGGCCGACTCACCACCTGGCCGAAATTGCCGTGATGTACGCCGCAGGCCTCGGACTCACTGTGCTCGGCTCTTTTGCCGACCACGGCGGGTTTGATGGTGTCATGCTCGGCCACCCGGGCCAGCCGTACCACCTGGAGTTCACCGAACGACGGGGTGAGCAAGCAGTTCACGCGCCAACCCCTGAAGACTTGCTGGTGTTCTATGTGCCCGGCCGCGAGGAGTGGGAGACTGCGTGCAAGCGGATGCTCGCGGCCGGCTTTCGCGCGGTGCCTTCCGCGAATCCGTACTGGGACGTTCACGGGAGAACGTTCGAAGACATCGAACACAACAGGGTTGTCCTTCAGAACGGCGCGTGGGTCGGCGACCAACCCGCAGACACGGAGCGAGTCATCTCGCGGCCAACATCCCCTGCCGACATGCCTCAAGTATCAAACACCGCGCCAACCAATGTCATGACCATGCACGACGAAGCCGAATGCGAAGCGCTCGACACATTCCTGGTGGAGCGCATCTATGAATTCAATGCCAAGGCAACGGGTTACTTCGACGGGCAGCTCCTGGCGGGTTGCATTCGGAGCGACGCGGGCGACATCATCGCCGGCTACAGCGGCCATACGTGGGGAGGCTGTTGCGAGCTGTCCAACGTCTGGGTGCACGAGCAGCACCGCGGCCGAGGATTCGGCGCAGACCTTGTTCGGTCAGCCGAAGGTGAAGCGCGCGCCCGCGGCTGTTCGCAGCTCGTGCTCGCGACACACAGCTTCCAGGCGCCAGGGTTCTACGAGCGGATGGGCTACGAACGCAAATACACAATCGACGGGCGGCCGAAGCACTACTCCGACATCATCTACGCCAAGGCGCTGTAGGGCATGAGCGTGAGCGTGAGCCTCCAGCACTGAGCATGTCAGAGCTCGAGCTCTAGCTCCGAGCTCGAGCCCTGATCGGCTCAATGCTGGCAGCTCCACGCTCCCGCTCCTGCTGAGGTTCCACCCAACCTTCAGTCCGATTTACCGAAAGCTCTGCCTCCCCGGCGACCGCACAAAACTGGCGAAACACAGAAGGCTCCCCCACGTTAAGGCGCTGCGAAAGGATGTTAAGGGGATGCACGTATTTGGCTAGGGGACGGCCATGGGTACTGCCGCTGTGGTGACAGGGAAGAATGCTGTGCGCGGACGTTGGCGGATGTCCGCATTCGTCGCACTCGGTCTTCTCACGTTCACGGTGCAAGCGCAGACGTCCAGTCATGCTGTCGTCCACTCCGTGCGCGTCGTCGTCTTTGATTCGGTCGCTGGCGCGCCGCTTTCGGGTGCCGTAGTGCAGGCGAGACAGGTCGATTCGGCCAATCAACTGCTCTCACTGTCGCAGGCGCAGGTCTATTGGAGCATCACGGACGCCGAAGGCCGTTTCGCAATCACGGGGGTTCCAACGGGACGGTTTGCTATCGGGTTCCAGCATAGTGCGGTTATAGCGCTTGGGCTTGAGCTCCCACTGCGAGCGATAGATCTTGCTACCGACACCAGCGTCGTGGTGGATCTGGGGATCTCTGCGGCGATGGCGCTCTCCCAAAACTGTGCGCGCCGATCCGGGGACAGTGGCCTGCTAACCGGCTATGCTCTTGACGCGCTGAATGGTGCGCCGATCCCCGGGGCCGTTGTGGACGTCCGCTGGACCGAGATCACGGGCGAACCGGGCAAGTATCGCGCTACGGAACGTCATGTTGAAGCCACGACAACCGGCGACGGCAGGTATGTCGCGTGCGATGTCCCCGGGGGCGAGATCGTGCGCGCTCGAATCACGCACAATGGCTATCGTGAGCTAGCTATTGATATGGCCACGGGTGGCGCGGGCGCCTCGCGTCACGATGTTCGCCTCGCCGGCGCTCATGCCAATCGCGGAACGGCAGCGCTTGCGGGACGCGTCATGTATGCGGACAGCACACCCGTTCAAGAGAGCCGGATAGCACTCCCCGCACTTGGCCTCCAGGCAGAGACGGTCAATGGCGCATTCGCCATGTCCGCACTCCCACCCGGAAGCTGGATGGTCGAGGCGCAAGCAATCGGGCATGATCCGCAGAGAATCATGGTCGACCTCGACGCTGAAACGACGACGTCGGCGACTATCACGATGAGCAAGCGCGCGCAGGTGCTTGACGCACTGAACGTGACCGCCAGACCTATCGGTGATCAGAAGGCACTACTCGAAATTATTGACCTCAAGCGGAAGGGTTTTGGGACCTTCTTCCTCCCAGGCAACGAGGTGCTCGGCGCCGCTGACCTCATTGCGGACGTCGTGAAGGTCGTGCCCGGATTCGCCATCACAGGTAGCGGGACAATAGAGGCGCGGGTGACGGGCGGTCTGTCGCTCAGGCGCTGTTCCCCAACTGTTTTCGTCAACGGGGACCGTAGCCCTCTCGGAATGCTCGGTATCCGGATGGCCGACGTACTCGCCGTCGCGGCATACCCCGACGTCATTGGCATCCCCGTACAATGGAAGGACGCTCGGACGTGCGCCGTTATCGCGGTATGGACGAAGCAATGAGCTTCAAACGCATCATTGTGATCGGCCCGGCACCCACCGAGCTTGAGCGCGAACGGGAGCTTGGAGCATGAGCGTGAGCGTGAGCGTGAGCCTCCAGCACTGAGCATGTCAGAGCTCGAGCTCTAGCTCGGAGCTCAAGCTCGAGCCCTGATGTGCTCAATGCTGGCGGCTCCACGCTCACGCTCATGCTCCCGCTGGTGGCTCACCGCTCCCGCTCATGCTCCGGCTCATGCCTTACGGCTTGCCCGGCCGCCTCCCCAGGTACCGTACAGCGAGCGTCGTCTGCTCTTCGCTCGTCGCATTGTTCGACACGAGCCCCCTGGTCCTCGTATTTCGAACGGTGATCATCTGCGCGATCCGATCGATCGTCGAGATGCCACCGCTCGCATCGTGGAACCACGTGTCCACGCGCACATCGAGCACCAGCACATTGGGATCAGTCGGCGACGGCCGCTCGATCATGAGCGTCGACTTCCGCATCTCGTAGCTCGTGGCATCGAGATAGAGCGACCCTTTCACGTCGGTCTTCTCGAACGCATCGGTCGGGGCAAAATCGACACGGGCCACCTCGTGGCCCTCCAGCGTCTCCACACCGGCGTACCGGAAGCAATGCGACGCAATGAACCCGTCGTCGGCGAAGTCGGCCAACTGTGGAACGTGCATCTTCTCCGCCGCCCCAACGGGGCTGTCGCCATTCGTGGAAACCACGAGTTGGCCAGGCGCGTATCGCCATGTGTGCCCGCTGGAGGTCACGATCGTGTCCACCTGAAGCACGCGTCGCGAACGTACTTCTGTCAGATTCGCACCGCGCCGGATATCGTCGCTGAACGTCCGCTGCATTTCCAGTTCGAACGGAAACTCACGAGCGAGAATTGCACTTCGCTCGGCATTGATATGGACTTGCTCCAGGATGGATACCACACCAGTGTCGGCGGCGACATGGCCATCATCAGGGCATACTTTGTCCGAGACGGCGATGGCGTCGAGACGCAGCGCGAGCCGGGAGAGCGCGATCCGGACTGTGTCCGTCTTGCCAGCCGTTAGCGCGACAGTCACCGTGTCGGACCGGTAGCCCAGCCTGCGGATGCGCAGCAGCAGTCTACGCGGTGGAAGACCGCCGAACCGGAACATTCCGCGAGCGTCGGTCAAGCCGGCCGCCGCGGAATGGTCGACAGTCACGTCGGCATATGGGATTGGTGCGCCGCCCTCCTGCGCCGTGACGATGCCGACGAGGGTAGCCCCGGACTGTTGTGCGCCGGCCGTGTGGATGGCCGCAAAGAGAAGCCAGGCGATCAACTGTCGAGGCACAGGCGAGTCTCCGCTGAACGTACGCGTTATAGATACCGCAGCACCACCAGATCCTTCCGTCGCGCCTTCACCCCGGCATACCAGCGGCAGGGGAGGTAGAGCACGATGGCTCCCACGAACCAGCAGATATACACGTCGCGCAGCGTGCCGCCAAACACCGGCGGTGGAGCCCCCATGAATGTTTCGGCTCGCGATTGGAAGTGCGCGGCCAATGGCATGCCGTTGATGGCCGAGAGGAGCAATCCGCACCCATGTGCCCATATCCACTGAAGGAGATAGAAGAACATGGGCACGCGCCCGTAGGTGATGAGGGCGCGGGCCAACGGATTGCTAAAGGTGCGTCCCTGGAGAAACGACAGGAAGAGCAGGCAGGGACCGAGTGTGGCCAGCAGGTACAGCAGCGACGGCGGATACTTCTGGACGTTCATGAAGCTGGCCAGGCTCTTGAAGAACGTGTCCTGCGGCTGCCATCGCAGCGGATCGCCGTACAGGTTGGGTATCCGAAGTGCCACGAACGCCACGATCAGCGTCACTCCCAATTGCCAGAGCACTCGCCGCCGCCGCTCCGTGGACAATAGCCACAGGTCGGCAAACACGTAGCCGATGGCGAGCACCCCAATCCACGGCAACAACGGATAGTTCACGCGCACCATCGGAACCGTGGCGCCAAAAAGCGGGAACAGTCCATTCTGGTGCATCACCATCCACAGCTTCCCCAGTGCCGAAGGTGCCGGCATGGTTGGATTGGTCCAGGCGGGAATCCTGATGGAGTCGAGCAGATTGTGGCCGCACACAATGAGGAGGCCGATGGCCAGGATGGCGCGTTGCGGCAAGTGGACCAGCGCGGCCAACACAACCATCGAACAACCAATCGCCCAGATCACCTGGAGGTTGGCCAGGTAGTTGGGATCCACATTGAGCGACGACAGCACCCGAATGATCGTGAGTTCCATCACGATGAGGCTCAGGCCGCGCGTCCAGAGAAAGCGCGAGAGCGTGGGAACGGACGCGCCGCGGTGACGTTGAAACCCGGCACTCGCGCCGGCCAGTAGGGCAAAGCCCGGTGCACAGAGGTGAGTGATCCAGCGCGTGAAATAGAGCAGGGGAGTGGTGGTCGCCAGGCCGAGCGGGTCGACGGTCATCCCGTCTCGCGACACGTAGTCGCGGGTGTGGTCAATCAGCATGATGACCATGATCAGCCCGCGAAACAGGTCTACCGAATCGAGGCGCTGCACTGCCTGCGCCGCGCCGGTGGCGGTCTGACGAACGGTGGCTCTCCATCGCGCATCGGCGCGGCTTGGATCGAGGGCGGACGTCGAACTGGCTGTATTGGTGGTATCCATGGCCCGCGCGGGTGGGGGATGCGACGCCATCGTCGCTGCTCGGCGGGTCCCGTCCTGCCACCCGACACCTAGTGAAACGAAGTCGGTTGTCCCTTTCGGACATTGCAGTCGGCCGCGGTGCGCGCGCCTGGCCCCGGGCGCCGCGGCGAACGCGGGTCGTCCCCCTGAAATGCCGAGTGTGAGCCCGGCGGGCTCAGTTTCCCGAAGAGCCGCTGTTGATCAAGAGCGCCATGTGCGCCATGGTCGCGCTGTCGCTGGCCAACAGCAGGCCATGCAGCTTCTTCAGGTAGGCGTTGTTGTGCTCGATGGTCTTCGAGAACGACTGTACCAGCGTGATCACGTGGCCGGTATTGAACGCCTCCTTATGGTAGCCCGCGATCCCGATCAAATACGTGCGTATGAGTGCGTATTGCACCACGAGCTTGACGTAGTTCTCGAACACGTTCTCCTGTCCGTTGAACGGGAACAGGTTTCTGAACACGAAGTTCACCAGGAAGTTCTCGAGGATGTACTCGTGCTCCTTCATGAAGGGCTCGTAGTACTTCTCGCACGCGTCGGAGTATTGCCGGATTACATCTTCCGTCAGGGCACCGTCCACGTTGCCGATCCCCAGGGAAAACTCGTTGAGGCATTCCAGATATCTGCGGCCCACCGCGCCCGAGATCAGGCTGACGTCAACGACCTGTTTGAGCAACAGCATCTGAACCGGATTTCGAGCCGGCAGCTCGGCAAGATGTTCTCGATAGAGCCCTCGCTCGATGTTCACGGTGTACGAGGCAATGAGCTCGGGGATGTCGAGCGCCTTCCCCAGTTCCACGAGTTCCGCCAACTTTCTGTAGAACATGCCCAGCAGAATCAGCCGCTCTCCGAGCGTGTACTCGCGATTCTGAAGCAGCGTGATGGTGAAAATCCGGAGCTCCCAGAAATAGTGGCCGGCATTCGCGGCCGGCACGGTACGCGCGTCGAGCGAGTACATCATGGCGTTTCGCGACAGCGTCGATTGCTCCACCTCGTCAAACTCCATCGGAGCCGGATTGAGCAGCGCCAGTCGCGCTGCCTCCGGGCACGACATCGTCATCGATTGCTCGAGGACCTCGTTCACCACGTTGGATATTCGCGGATAGGTCGTGCACGCCAACGACAGATACTCCTCGCCGAGCTTCCGCTGAATGCTGCACAGCCGCTCGGTATCGAGAAACGGGCAGACGAGATCCGCATCCATCTTGATCTTTGCATAGTTGGCTGCGGTGGGATTGGACCGGTTCTTCGTCACCTTGGCCGTCATGGTAACGAGCAACTCCTCGTCGGGACATGCCCTGTATTTCGCGTACGTCTCCCTGTCGATGGGAACCTGCCAGCCCTGACAGCAACTGTCCTCACAGGCACCGCCAATACACTTGAACCGGCCGACATACTGGGGAATCAACAGTCGCGTGGTGGTGTCGCTCATGCGAGTGGTTCCGGGTTCAAGTGAGATGCGGTGGCCGCGATGCTACGATCGTGGCAAGATTGCAGATGCGCTGGGAAACCGCCACACCGGCCAGCCGTGGCTGCGCTGTGGGAGTCCCTGACGGCTCAACCCATTCCCCGCCGCCTGCGTAGTCACCTTGATCAGCCGCGCTCGTACCTGCCGCGGAACCAGGGACTACCGTGCCTCCAATTCGACCAAGACACTTCCGCGCCCCGCGCAGCCTTCTTCTGCTCACGACGCTGGCCGTGGCCTGCCAGTCCGCGCCCCGTACTGCGCCGGGCGTCGTCATGGCGCCCGGCGCCGGCGTCGTCGGCGCCAACGCCGCCGCCGCCATTGCCGCGGCCGACAAGGCAGCGGCCGCCTTCGCTCCGCAGGATGTCGTGTTCATGCAGGGCATGATTCCGCACCACGCCCAGGCCGTGATCATGGCGCGCTGGGCCGCCACGCATGGGGCCCGCGGCGACGTGAAGATCCTGTCCGAACGAATCGTGGTGGCGCAAACCGACGAGATCCGGCTGATGCGCCGCTGGCTCGGCGAACGCAAGCAGGAGGTGCCCGATTCCATGGCCACGAAGCACCTGATGAAAATGGGCGGCATGATGCACGAGACGCTCATGCCCGGCATGCTCTCCGACGAACAGATGGCGGCGCTCGACGCCGCCCGAGGCTCCGCATTCGACCGCCTCTTCCTCACAGGGATGAGCGGCCACCACCAGGGCGCCATTGCCATGGTGCGCGAGCTCTTCAGCCATGGCGACGCCGGCCACGACGACACGGTGTTCAAGTTCGCATCCGACGTGGAAGCCGACCAATCGGCCGAGTTGCACAAGATGCAGTTGATGTTGGAAACCGTTCCTTGACGCGCGACGCACGCCACACCATTCCCCGAACAGGCGCACTACCGATGACGTCCACTCGATCCCTTCGCAGCACGTATCTCGCCGCGGCAGCGTGTGCCGTCCTCGCAGGGCTGGGCGCCTGCGCGGGTTCCGGCAGCATGTCGTCGGGCGCATCGCTCGGTGCCGGCGACAGCGGCGGCAGCTCTCCCGTGAATGACGTGAACCTCGCGGGCGCGCCGGCGTTCAGGTATCCCGCCAACGCGCCGGTGGGCAGCCCCGATCCGCGCGTCGGTCTCAAGGCTGGCGAATCCGCCGCCGACGCCGGTGCTGCCGCGTGGAACATGCGCCTGTTGTCCAACACTCCTGCCACCACCGGCTTCAGCGGTCGCGGCGCGACCGGTTCCGACCTCGCGTTCACCGGCAAGTACGCGGTGCAGGGTAACTATCGTGGCTTCCAGACGTGGGACATCTCCGATCCGAAAGCGCCCAAGCTCGTGGTCGGCTTCCTCTGCCCGAGTAGCCAGGGCGACCCGACCATTGCCGCGAACCTTCTCTTCATCTCCGGCGAAGCGAATGGCTCGCGCAACGATTGCGGCACCACCAACATCTCGGATACGGTCAGCATGGACCGCTTCCGCGGCATTCGCGTGGTGGACATCTCCGACATGGCGCACCCGCGCGTGGTCACCAATATCCAGACCTGTCGCGGTTCGCATACCAACACCCTGGTGCGCGATCCGCACGACAACGACAACGTCTACATCTATGTCTCCGGCTATTCCTCGGTGCGTTCGTCTACCGAGGTAGCGGGTTGCATGACGGCCCCTGCGGGCGACTCGTTGAGCGCGCAGTTCCGCATCGAGATCATCAAGGTGCCGCTCGCGCATCCCGAACAGGCGAAGGTGGTGAACTCGCCGCACCTGCTGGCTGACCTGAGCGGCCGCACGGTGCATGCGCCGCCGCCGTCCGACACCGGCCCGCGTCCGCCGCGTGCTGGCCGCGCCGGCGCACCCCCGGGTGGTGCACCCGGCGCCGCCCCTGCGGGTCGAGCCGGTGGCGCTGGTCGCGGCAACGGCGTTGGACAGAGCGGCTGTCACGACATCACCAGCTACCCCGACCTCGGCTACGCCGGCGGTGCGTGCGCTGGCTACGGCCTCGTGTTCGATATCCGCGACGCCAGCAATCCCAAGCGCCTCATCTCCGTTGCCGATTCCAACATGTCCTTCTGGCACTCGGCCACCTTCAGCAATGATGGCCGGAAGATTCTCTTCTCCGACGAGTGGGGCGGTGGCAGTGCACCGCGCTGCCGCGCGACGGACAAGATGGA
>JBDUCM010000104.1:0-17508 GCA_040003455.1 bacterium | reverse complement strand
ATGCCACATCGCCAGTGCAATAAACACTCCACTGACTTCTAACTCAAGACACTAGGATCGGCGCCTGGGTATCCAGCGTCAAGGTCGCCCGACGATTCTCGCGGCTCAACATGTCGTGTCTACACATCTACACAAGAGCATAGTTGCCCGTATGTGTAGTATATGTGTTGTATATATGCCAAAACATAAGAGGGGCTCCGGGCGAACCAAGAGAACCTGCCGATTCGCGGATTGTTTGCAGTCGGTGCTAATGTGCACCGACGGATCGCTCACTGCGACTCGGAAGCCAAAAGGGGCGTTATCAGGTCGACATAGCCGGCTGTCCGGCAATTAGCTCGTCAGCGGCGAAGTTGAGTTATTTCTGCGCCGTGGCGACGCTTGCTGTTCCAGCCCAGCTTGCCGACTAGCAAAGCCTCGTCGACGATACCGGGCCACGGTGCGAGCAAGAGTGTAAACGGTCTATGTCGTTGTTTGAAGGTTAGCGGAGCGAAATCCGCTATTGGGATGCTGTGTTGCGCCTTGGTAAGGACGTGTTCTTCCTCTCGGAAGATGCTCTGCGGAGTCTGCCAAAGTTTCGATTACTTGAGTTGCAGCGCATCGCGCACAAGTCTGACCGATTGGCTGCCCCGTCTCGCCGCGTCGTGCTCAATCCGGCGAACAGTCGCCTCGTCGACCCCAGCCTCCTTAGCTAGCCTTAATTGTGACCAACCTCGAGTAATTCGCGCCCATTCTATCACTTGTCCGCCACTGGCCGGTCGAGGTAACGGGATAATTCCAAGGAATCGGATGATCGCGGGATAGAAGCGTAGCTCAATCTTCGTTCTTGACTCCTCCCAGTTCTTGATCGTCTCTGCATCCACTCCGATCTGTCTTGCGGTCGCCTTCTTGGTCAAGTCCAGATCAATACGGCGCTTTAGAATATGCTGGCCGATGGTTTTCGGTTCCTCCGGATACCTCGGCCTCGGAATCTGCGCGTTCAGAGTCCACCCGTAGTAGGGCAATGAAACTCTGCCCCTGCGGACACGCGGGCGATCCCACGCGCCCCTGCATCTGTGCGGCCGCGGAAATCGCAAAATATCGCGCCCGGCTCTCAGGGCCCCTCGCCGATCGGATCGACTTGCATGTACACGTGCCTCCGGTTGCATTGGCACGGCTCTCCGCGCGAAGCGACGACGTGTCGTCCAGCACGGTTCGGGAACAGGTCGAACGCGCGCGCCAGCAGCAGCGCATTCGCTTCGCCTCGGATGACGCCTGCAATGCCCGCGCACCGGGGCGCTGGATGGAAAAACACGCAGCGATGGACCCGGATGCGCGCCAACTCCTCACCTCCGCAGGCGAGCGACTTCATCTCTCGGCGCGCTCGTTTCATCGCGTGCTGCGCGTAGCGCGGACCATCGCCGACCTCGAGTGCGATGCGAAGGTCAGTGTCGCACACGTTGCGGAAGCGCTCGGGTACAGGCCACGCACAATCGACGCCCAGGTTCAGGTGCAACCCGCCGTCAGCCAACTCTTGTCCGGCGATTGAGCTCACCGACGTGTTTGGGAGGTCTCAGCCTTCCGCGGTCACATGAAGTGACAAGGCGATTGGTCGCTTTTCATGCTCGCGAATTGGCTCGTCCTCGGGCGACAGCTCGAACGAACCCTCCCAACGCGCCATCAGCACCGTCGCCAGGCAATTGCCAACGAGGTTGAGCGAGGTACGCGCCATGTCCATGAAGGCATCCACGCCGAGAATTACGGCGATCCCTTGCAAGGGCAACCCGAACTGGGCCAGTGTCCCCGAGAGAACCACCAGCGCGGCGCGAGGCACCGCGGCCAACCCTTTGCTGGTGAGCATCAAGGTGAGCATCATCAACAACTGCTGCGAAAGCGGTAGATCAATGCCTGCGGCCTGCGCCACAAATACCGACGCCAGGGCGAGATAGAGCGTTGTCCCGTCCATGTTGAAGGTGTATCCAGCGGGCAGCACGAACGAGACGATGCGGCGCGGAACCCCGAGCCGTTCCATGTTCTGGAGGGCCAACGGCAACGCCGCCTCCGACGACGCCGTGGTAAACGCGATGAGCCACGGTTCACGCGTTGCCAGCAGGAACCGTCGAACAGGAACCTTGAACAGCAAGGCGATGGGCAGCAACACCAGCACGGCAAAAACAACCAACGATCCATACAGCGTGAGCACCAGCACGCCAAGTTTGGCAAGGATGCCCAGGCCGCTCTTGCCCACGGTCACTGCGACAGCCGCCCCAACACCGATCGGCGCGAATGCCATGACGATCTTCACAAACTTGAACATCACTTCGCTCAGGCTCTCGCAGAACGACAGCATGAACGTCTTGGCCGGCCCCTGAACCTGCGCCAGCGCAACCGCAAAGATGATGGAGAAGAAGGTGATCTGGAGCGCCTCGTTCCTTGCCGCTGCGTCGAAAAAACTCTGCGGCACAATGTGTTCGATCATCGCCGCGAAGCTCGCGTGCGCCTTCGAGAACTCAGTGCCGGCATCGGCGGTGCCAACGGCCAGGTTCACCCCGACGCCCGGTTTGATCAGGTTCACGGCCACGAGTCCCACGGCAAGCGCAAGAGTCGTCACAATTTCGAAGTAGAAGAGCGAGCGCACCGCAAGCTTCCCGACGCGACCCATGTCGTCCCCATGTCCGGCAATGCCCACCACGAGCGTTGCGAACAAGAGCGGCACGATCAGCGACTTGATCATTCGCAGGAACAGGTTGGACAACACCTGCAAGTCCGTCGCATGGAAACCGGCATTCGTCGGGCCATCAGGGAAGAAATACCCCACGGTGACGCCCGTGATCATCGCGACGAGCACCCATTGTGTCTGCGAAATTCGACCCAGCCCGGTGCGCAACGGCGAGGGGGGCACGCGTCGTGAACTACCAGCGATCATCGATTAGTCTGGTGGAGTCGTGGCCGGCTGCCAGCGGCACGAGCGACAAACAGGTAGGGATTGTTCCCAGTAACCAATCGTGGATGGGGACGAGAACCTGACAGATCTCGTAGCCACCGTCTCCGCTCATGCTCAGTCAGTTACCAGCAACATGACCACATCTATGTCGGACACCGGCTTTCCATCCGGGCTGCGCGCCGCTTTTCCCGCGTTGAACCAGTTGACGTACCTGGACGTCGCTGCGCGGTGCGTCCTCTCGCGCGCCACTCGTGCGGCCCTCGACGCGCATCTCGATGATCACATGCTCCGGGGGGGCGACAAGAGCCGCTTCCTGGCCACCGTCGAACGCGTCCGCACCCGGTTCGCGGAACTGATCCATGCAGATGCCACGGAGATCGCCATGACGAAGAACATCTCCGAGGGCTTGAACATGGTGGCCACGGGCATCGACTGGCGTCCCGGCGACAACGTGGTGGTGTGCCCGGAGCTCGAACATCCGAACAACGTGTATCCCTGGCTGAACCTCAGGTCGCGCGGAGTGGACGTGCGATTCGTCAAGTCGCACGACGGCTCCATGCCGGTGGAGGACATGATCGCGGCGATGGACGCGCGCACACGGTGCCTCACGGCCTCCTCGGTGTCTTTGGCTCCGGGCTTTCGCACCGACGTGGACACCCTGGGCGACGCGTGTCGCGCGCGTGGGGTGCTGTTTCTCGTCGACGCGGCACAATCCGTCGGAATCATGCATACCGACGTGCGAGCATCCAAAATCGACGCCCTGGCGGTCTCCACGCAGAAAGGGCTGCTCGGCCCCTACGGCATGGGCTTCCTGTACGTGCGCCGCGAATGGGCGGATACGATGCATCCCGCATATCTCGCGCGCTTTGGCGTGGATGTCGGCCAGGCACACGAGGCCGCCCTGGGCGACCACGAATTCAAACTGGCGGCCGGCGCGCGAAGGTTCGACCTGGGCAACTACAACTTTGCTGCGGCCGCAGCGGTGGACGCGTCCATCGTGCAGCTGCTCGATCTCGGCACCCCCCGCATCGAGCAGTACGTCACCGGGCTATCGCGCGCTCTCGCCCAGGGCTTTCTCGATCTCGGCATGCCGGTGGTGGGGGGAGCGCCAGGGGCACACCTCGCGAATATCGTCACCGTTGGCACGATCAGCGCGAACTACTACGGCACCGACGACGATCGTTTCAATCGCCTCTACGCGCACCTCGGCGAAAACAACGTCAGGCTTTCACTCCGCCGAGGGATGCTGCGCTTCTCGTTTCACGCCTACAACAACATGGATGACGTGGCTCGGGTTCTGGAACTCAGCAGGGAGTTCATGTCGGCGTCCTGAGTCGTCGATCAGCTAGCGTCAGCTAGCGTCAGCTAGCGTCAGCTAGCGTCCGCCCACACCAACCACAATGCGAAGGAAGGGCCCACCTGCGGACGCGTCCGGGCCCGCAATGACCGTCTGGGCGTTGCGTGTCCACGTCGTCCGGTTGGGAGCGATCATGTACCCGGCCCGAACCCCGAACACGATGCCGAAATCGTCGCGTGTATTGCGGAGGATGAGGTAGTCACCGCCGCCGCCCACGCTGAAGAGCAGGTGATCACCAGTGAGATTGCTTTCCGTGCCCGGTGCGGTCGCGACTTCCGCGAAAGTTGGCTGAGCGGCGCCGACTGTAGCGCCTCCCGCGCGATCGCGTAGCGCAAGCTGAATCCGTCCGAAGCCCACACCGATGGACGGAAACACGGCTACGCGGCCGGTGGACACGAGCGCGTATGACGCGGTCAATAGGACTTGTGTAGAGGACAGATCATCCGTCCGACCGTTGTCGAGCCCTTCCTCGCCGAACGTCGTCCGCGCTGCGTCGAAGCCGATCATTGCGCGACCGACCGAGAAGTAGCCCGTGCCACCGTAGCTGATCCCGTCGTTGGACAGGCCAGCGAAATGAGCGCCGATGAGAACAGCGTTGAGTGCGTCCACCGAGGTACTCGTCGCGCCTGTGGTAAGCGCGATGGTATGGAAGGGCAGTTCGCGGCTCAGGTCGCGTGATTGCGCGTAGGTGGGCGCCGCACTCGTGATCAGAAGTGCGACCACCACGAAACGACTGACTGGACGAAGGCGCACTTCGACTCCCATGCGAGTGGCTCGATTGGTTGGTCACTCTAGTATCGGCAGGAAACGCCGGCGTGCCAGCCCGAATGCAACAGGCCGAGCCTGCAATGAGCGGGCCCGGCCTGTGGAAGTTCCTGCGCGCCCCTTGGGCGCGGGTGGAGTTTCCTTACTTGATTTCGGCGCTCCCGCGGTTGTAGTCGCCGATCAGGTGCTCCGAGAAGTACTCCAGCAGCATGTGAGTGAAATACGGTTGCATGTCACCATACGCATGCGGCTTGCCCGGCATGAGCATGAAATCGAAGCGCTTGTTGGCCTTGATCAAAGCGTTGGCCAGCCGGATCGTGTTTCCCGGGTGCACGTTGTTGTCCATGTCGCCCGTGACCAGGAGCAGATTGCCCTTGAGGTTTGGAGCGAGCTCGATGTTGGTCGGAACATGGATCTCGTACTTCAACGTATCGTCCACCACGGAGGTGTCCCGGACTGTCGCTGGTGCTTCCGGCCCGCCGCCTGCTCGCACTCCGCGGCCGCGCCGCGCCGTGTCTGCCGAAGCCTTCCCGGCGGCGATCACCTTCAGGCCGTGGTTCGACTCGCTCCAGTTCTGGTTGTAGATGTTGTTGTCGTGGTTGCCGGACGATGACACCCCGACCTTGAAGAAGTCGTTGTAGGGTGGCTGGAGCAGCGCGGCCGCCGTGAGGAAACCGCCGCCCGAGTGACCGAAGATGCCGACCCGGTCGATGTCGATGAACTTGTAGCGGGCGGCAAGTTGTTCGATCCCCGCCTTCTTGTCGGCAAGGGCGTAGTCGCGAAGGTTGTAGTAGCCGTACCGATGGTACGCGAGCGACCGCTGCGGGCTGCCCCCGCGATTGCCGATCTGGATGACGATCATGCCAAGCTGGGCGAGCTGCTGCGGCACTCCGCCCGGATTGAAGGTGAAGTTCACCGACTCCGTCTGTGGGCCAGGATACACGTTCGCGACGATCGGATACTTCTTGGTCGAGTCGAAATCGAACGGCTTCCACATGTTGCCGTAGATGTCCGTCACGCCGTCTGCGGCCTTCACGATGAACGGCTCCGGCATCTTCCAGCCCATCTCCTTGAGGCGGGACAGGTCCGCCTCCTCGAGATCCATCACCACCTTGCCGGTCGCGTCGCGGAGCACGCTCTTGGTCGGCGCATCCACGCGCGAGTAGTTGTCCACCATGTACTTCCTGGTGGGTGATAGCGTCTCTGCGTGGTTGAAGTTGCCGCCATCGACGATCGCGAAGCCGGTGCCGTCCGCATTCATGCGATACGTGTGCGTGAAGTACACGTTCTCGCCCGGCTCACGTCCGACGCCGGCGATCCACAGCGTGCCATGTACCGTATCAATCTGCACGATGCTCTCGGCGCGCCACGGTCCGTCCGTGAGCGCCTTCTTGAAGGTGCCGTTGTGATCGTAGAGGTAGTAGTGGCCCCAGCCGGACCGCTCCGACCACCAGATCATGTCGCCACCACGCTTGGTGTAGCGGACTTGCTGGGGTTCGAGCGCAGCGTTCTCGATTGACTCCGTCAGGAGCGTCTTGGACGCCTTGCTGTTCAGGTCGATCTCCATCAGGTCGAGATTTCGCTGCGTCCGATCGCGCCGCAGCACGCGAATCTTGTCGGAACCAGTGGTCCAATGCGTGTCCATCAGACGCTGGTCCTTCCATTTTTTCACGTTCACCTGCGTGAGGGCCTTTCCGCCTCGCTTGAACACGTAGAGCTCCTGCTGCCCCACATCGGCCTCACCCGGCATCGCGTACGAGTACGACATGAGCGTCGGCCGGGGATTCGCGAGCGAGTTGACCAGGTACAACTCCTTCACCTTCCGCTGGTCCGTGCGAATGATCGAGAACGCTTTCGAGTCCGGAGACCAGTTCACATTCGGTCGGACCCGCGGATCCCGTGAGCGGCTCTGCTGCCCCCCCTGACCCTGTTGCGTGTCGTCCTGCTGTTGTTGATCATCCTGCACCTGCGTGGTATCGCGAAACCCGAAGCTGTAGTTCTTCACGCCATCCGTGGTGATCTGGAGGCTGTCCGGCTTGCCGACTTCCACGAGGAAGAGATTGTGGTTGCGGGCAAATACGAACGCCGTGCTGTCGGGCGAGAAGTTGCGGAAGTCATTGCCCTGCGCCCCAACGCCTGCGCCGCCGCCACCACCACCGCCCCCGCGGCCGCCACCACCACGCTCCCGCTCTTCACTGGGCAATACGGAATCGCGCGGAATCTTGCCGAGGCTCGTCAGCGTCTCGCTCGCGGCGTTCCACTCGTACCGGGTGGAATCCACCGTGAAATGGAACGCCTTGTGGTCGCGCGTGAAGGTGAGCGTCGTGAAGGGAAGATTCGTCGCGTCGTATGGCTTCCGGACGGTGTTGGTCAGCGCGGCCGCGAGCTTGGCATGGTCAAAGAGTGGGCGCTTGCTCTTTGTGGCTGGCACCACGAGGTAGAAATGAGAACCGGCGCGGTCCTTCCAGTTGTACCAGAGTGAATCCGTCTCGCCAAGCCATCGCGGTTGCACGGTCGTCCCGAGCACCACGTTGCGGAGCGCCGCCGCGCTGAAGCGGTCAGCGAGCGTCCAGTTGGCCCGGCCATGTCCGGGCGCGGCCGCCATTTGCGTGGCGGTCGGACCCTGCGCACCGAGGTGCGCCCCGGCGCCAAACAGCAGGACGGCGAGGGAGGCAGGAAGCCGGGCAGCGTAGACGCCGCGGCAGTAGGTCTTGAGCATTCCAGGAATCTCCGGGAGGGGGAGGCAATTGGCGGTCGACATACCAAGGACGCGCATGGTGGGAAAGGCGCTGAAAGTGCGACGTGCCCCACCGGACGAAGCACTGACTCAACGCCCGACTGAACTATATGTTTTTCTCATGAAGAAAGGCAGGAATTCGCGGAGCGGAAGGCAGCGACTCATCGCCCCGGTCGAACCCAGGCTCGCGGGTGGACGAAAGCGACCGGGCAGGGCGGTGATGCTCGGGGGCGGCGCCCTCCTCATGGCGCTCACGGCGTTCGGCCTGTTTCGCATGTCGGCGGCCAGGAAGAGGCAGGCGGCAACAGCAATCGTCGCTCGGCCCCTGGCTGTCATGCCCTTCGCCGGGGTCGGGTTGGACTCCACCCAGGACTATCTCGCCGACGGCATCTCGTCCGAATTGGTGACCTCCCTCTCACGAAACCCTGCGCTGCGCATCGCATCGCGCACCACCGCGGCAGTGCTCAAGCGTCAGGGCAAGAGCCTTCAGCAGATTGGGGCTGCTCTCCACGCCAGGTCGTTGATCGATGGAACCGTCCGGCGGAGCGGCAGTCGCGTCAGCGTGGTGACCAGTCTGTACAACGTGGCCGACGGGGCACAACTCTGGAAGGAAGAGGTCGAGGGCGATGCCGGCAACCTCCTGACGCTCCAGGCCGACCTCGATGCCCGTGTGAACGCAGCCCTCCTGAACACGCTGCGCATCAAGGCGCCGAAGTCCCCCGCCTCACCTGCCACGACGGACCCGGCGGCATTCGAACGCTACCTGCGGGGGAAGTACCTGTTGTCCAGGCGCGCCGAAGCGCCGACACACCGGGCGGTGTCCCTGTTCCAGGAGGCCGTGTCCAGGGACACTGGGTTCGCGCGAGCGTACGGCGCGCTTGCCGTTGCGCAGATGATTATCGCGCAGACCACGCTCAAGCCTGATGCAGCGCAGTTGACGGAGGTCACCACCAATGGCCAGCACGCGCTGGAACTGGATTCCTCCAATCCGGACGCGCATCTGGCGATGGGTTACATCCTCCTCTTCCGGTCACAGGACGCGCCCCTGGTCGATCCGCAAGCCACGCAGAGTGAGCAACACTTCAAGCGCGCTGTAAGCCTGGAGCCGTGGCGCCCCCTTGCCCACGAATGGTACGGCGAGTTGCTGGAGAAGCTGGGTCGCTACGACGACGGGCTGGATCAGATGAAGCTGGCGCAAGGGATCGATCCCACGTCCGCTCGCATTGCCAGCGAGGTTGCCAATTTGCTGTTCACCGTGCGGTATCAGGCCGCCGTTCAGCAGAATATGCAATCCAGCGCGCTCGATACCGTCCTGGCGCTCGGCTTCAAGAATTACTCCGGCGCCCTCGCCTTTCTGCATCGAAGCGACGAGATGGTGCGCGCCTTCCGCGAAGTGCTCCGCCTGGATCCCGCGTTCCCCAATGCGCGGGGCCACATGGCCTATGCGCTCGCCGCAACGAACAAACGCGCCGACGCACAGAAGATCTCCGACGAACTGCTTCGCGATGTCGCCGTGCATCGCACCACTTCGTATGAGGTGGCGGTCAGTCGCATGGGCCTCGCCGACGCGGATGGCGCGCTGTCATGGTTGCGTCGCAGTGTCGACGCCGGCGAAGTCGAAACGGGTCCTCGACGCCTGCCGTGCGATCCGTATTTCGATCCCCTCCAGATCGACGTCCGATTCATGGAAATCCTGCGCAAGTCCGGCGCCCGGAATTGCCCTCGGACGTGATCGCTTCCGGCACTGCCTGACCCGCGGCGCCCCCCTTAGGTTCATTCTCATGGATTCAGCGAACCCGGTGTCCGGAGCGACGGCGACCGACAAGGAGATCGCGTTGGCCCAGTGGCTCCGTGATCGGTCGCGCGTGGTGGTTGGGTATAGCGGCGGCGTGGATTCCGCGTATCTCGCCGTGATGGCGTTTCGGACCCTCGGTCGCGACAACACGTTGGCGGTCATCGGCCGCAGCGCGTCCTACCCAATGGCACAATGGGCCACGGCGCGCCAGGTCGCTGAGTCCTTCGGCATCACCGTCGTCGAGGTGACTACCGATGAACTCAACGATCCGAACTACGCCGCCAACCCGGCCAACCGGTGCTATTTCTGCAAGACCGAGCTCTGGTCCAGGCTCGCCCCGCTCGCACGGTCGCGCGGGTTTGCAACCATCGCCGATGGCACCAATGCCGACGACCTGGCGGACTACCGGCCAGGCGCACAAGCCGCACGTGAACACGGCGTGACCAGCCCACTCGCGGATTTCGGGTTCTCAAAGGCCGACATCCGCGAACGGTCCCGCGTACTCGGCCTCCCCACCTGGTCGCAGCCGTCCTCCCCATGCCTTTCGTCGCGATTGCCTTACGGCACGACCGTTACCCCGCAGCGGCTGAAGCAAGTAGAGGACGCGGAGCACGCCTTGCGCTCTCTTGGCATCACCCAGGACATGCGCGTGCGATATCACGACGATCTCGCACGCGTCGAGCTCTCCGGTGCCGAGCTCGATCAGTGGATCGAACCCCGCAACCTCACCCGGCTCCAGCAGGCCGTCGCGAGCGCTGGCTTTTCTCGAGTGACGCTCGATCTCCGCGGTTTTCGTTCGGGCTCGCTCAATGTCCTCCACGGCGTGACGGCCGCGTGAGCATTCGACGCGAAACCGCCGGTGGAGAACCCGGGCTGGAAGGCGCTCTTGCGGAGCGCGGGCTCGTGGTTCGTGTCGAAGGGCGAATGGGACTCGCGGTACTCGTCGCCAACGAGGCGATGGTCGCGCGACTCGGCGACGCAGACGTTCGGCGTGCGGCACTGGCCTTGGCCCGCGAGCACGGATTTTCGCATGTGGCAATCGAATTGCGCGCGGATGCTCCCGGCATTGGCGACGCGCGCCCGAAGGGAGTCTGACCCGAAGGGAGTCTGAAGGGTCGGGAATCACGCTGTTCGAAAGCGCGCTCTCGCCAGAGGGCGCTCGCCACCGCCGCGTCCACGTGGCGACACTTGGAGGACGGTAACGATGGGGTGTATCGCACGCCTGGGCTGTCTGATGCTGCTGGCCATTCTCGCGGTCTGCGGATGGTTCACGCGGGACCGCTGGTTGAAGAAAGTGATGGCGCCCGAGCCCGTTGCGCCCAGAGCGAATGTCTGGGAGCCGCTCACCCCAGAAGCCGGAATTCGCGGCAAGAAAGCCATCGACGCGCTCCAATCGACGGGCGGTCCGGTGTTCGCCAATCTTCGCGCGGGTGAAATCGCATCGTACGTCTTCCAGACCGTCGGTCGAACGCTGCCTGCCACTGCGGACAGCGTCGAGGCAGCAGTCATCGGCGACGCACTGTTCGTTCGCGCCATTGTCCCGGTGAATGACTTGGCGGGAAGCGGCGTCCTGGGGCCGCTTGGTTCACTCCTCAACGACCGCGAGAAGTTCTCCCTGGGAGGAACGTTTCACGTTATCCGTCCTGGGTTGAGTGAATTCCAGGTCCGCGAGATCACCGTGCGGGACTTCAAGGTTCCCTCGGGAGCCATTCCGAGGCTCATTCAACAGCTGTCCCACGGCAATCGTCCGGCGGGTATCGCAGCAAACGCCCTCCCGGTCACGACGCCGAAGGCGCTGGCCGATGTACGCATTGCCAACCATCAGGTCACACTCTACAAGACCACCCCGAGCAGTACGCCGTGAATCGCAAGATCCTGATAGTCGATGACGAGCAGGGCATTCGGGCGGCGCTCGGCCAGCTCCTCGAGTTCGAGGGCTATGAGGTCAAGACCGCGTCGAATGCCACGGACGGCCTGACGGAGTACGCGCGCTTCCGGCCGCACCTCGTCTTCATGGACGTGAAGATGGCCGGGATGGATGGGCTGGAGGCGCTGAAGAAACTCAAGGAACAGGATCCCGGCGCCATTGTCGTCATGATCAGCGGCCATGCCACGATTCAGACCGCCGTGGAGGCGACGCACGACGGCGCGTACGACATCCTCGAAAAACCGCTCGACACCGACCGGATCCTGGTAACGCTGCGGAACGCGCTCGCGCACCTCGACCTTCAGGAAGAAAACGTTCGCCTTCGCGACACCGTGCACTCGCGCTTCGCGATCGTGGGCAATTCGTACGGTATCCGCGCTGTCACGGAGAAAATCGCACTCGTGGCCAGGACGCCGGCTCGCGTCCTCATTACTGGCGAGAACGGCACAGGCAAGGAGCTTGTGGCGCGCGCCATCCACACCCAATCCACGCGGGCCAAGGCGGCATTCATCGAGGTCAACTGCGCGGCGATTCCCAGTGAACTCATCGAGAGCGAACTGTTCGGCCACATCAAGGGGTCGTTCACCGGCGCGGTCGCCGACCGGGCAGGCAAGTTCGAGCAGGCCGACGGCGGCACGCTGTTCCTCGATGAAATCGGGGACATGAGTCTCGCCGCGCAGGCGAAGGTCCTGCGCGTGTTGCAGGACGGCGTGGTGACTCGCATTGGTGGCTCCAAGACCACGCAGGTGGACGTTCGCGTGCTCGCCGCAACGAACAAGAACGTGGAAGAGGAAATTGCGGCGGCCCGCTTCCGCGAAGACCTCTACTACAGGCTGAACGTCGTCCCGATTCACGTTCCGCCCCTGCGCGAACGGCGCGAAGACATTCCGTCGCTCATCAGTCATTTCCTGACGCAGCTCACCGTGGCGGGAGGGCTCACGCCGCGCGTGTTCATGGACGACGCGGTGAACCGGCTTCAACAGCGCGACTGGCCCGGCAATGTGCGAGAGTTGCGGAACACCATCGAACGATTGCTCATCCTTACCACCTCGTCGCGTGTGACTGCGGAGGATGTCGATCGGCTGGCCGGTCGCCGGTCCGACGCGACGGACGGCGGATTGGGGTCATTGCTCGACGTCCCGACCTTCGAGGAGTTCAAGCATGCCGCCGAACGGGCGTACCTGCTGTCGAAGCTGCGCATGTATGATTGGAACGTGAGCGAGACCGCACGCGCACTGGACATGCCGCGCTCGAACTTGTACAAGAAGATCGAGCGATATGCGCTGAACAGGGAAGGCGGAGCGGCAGCAGCGCTGCCCGCGAACGTTACGGACGAGGACGACGAATGACCGACTGGGACGCCGAGCTGAAGAAGATCGACAAGCAGCTCGAATCGATATCTGACTCGGCGCTGATTCCGGCTCCGGCCAAGAGTGCGCCGCCGGCTGCAAAGGCCGCGGTGACGGTAGAACGAGAGACGACTCGTACCTGGCCGGCACTCCTCCGTTTGACGCTTGCCTCGGCCCTGGCCGTCGGCATCGTCTTCTGGCCATACCCATCAACGTGCGGACTGGGGTTGGCTGGTTACGGGGTCGCGATCGCAGCAGTGACGCTCGGTGGTTTGTGGAGCAGCGTGTGGACGTGGCGACATCGCACGGCCCGTGCGCACGTGCTCTCGCTGCTCCTGGTGATCTGGGGACTCGTGCTGGGCGCGCGGGAAGTCCTTCCGCGTGCTGGCTATGCCAAGGCAGACGTGGCCCGACCGGTTGGCCTCTCGTGCGAAGTGCCGAAGAAGCCCTAGTTCGTTAGCGGTGCGCCGGCACGCCCCGCCGCCGGCATCATTCGCACAGCCACCGGCGAGCGTCGTCCAGGGTGACATTGCCGCCGCACAGCGGAATACCAATGGACGCGCCACGCCAGCGCGGTGTGTGTTCCAGCGCCGCCGCAAGCCCCACCACACCTGCGGGCTCCACGACCAACCCCAGATGTTCGTGTGCAAACCGCATCGCGCGCACAATAGCGCCGTCGGGCACCGCGATGACTTCGTCGATCAGTCCGCGCATGCAGGCAACCGCGAACGGCACCGGGTCGCGGACTGCGATGCCGTCGGCGATGGTGTTCGCCTCGCTCGTTGAAATAGCGCGGGATGCCTCAAACGACAATTGCATGGCCGGAGCGCCATCCGCCACGATCCCGATCATTCGTGTAGCCGGCGAGGCGTCCCGCATCCACGCCGCGATACCGGTCGCGAGGGCACCGTTGCCCAGCGGCACAAGCATCACATCGGGTGTGACGTGCGCCCGCGTCATTTCGAGCGCCATGGTGCCAGCGCCTTCCGCGATCTCAGGTGTCGCGCCGTCCTCGACAAAGAGCGCGCCAGAATGGATGGAGTGCTCCCGCGCCGCGCGCTTCGCCGCGTCAAAGTCCACCCCCACCAACCGGACATCCGCCCCAAATGAACGCATTGCGGCAACCTTGAGGGGATTGGCCCGCTCTGCCGCAAAGACGGTCACGTGCAGCCCCCGCCGTCGGGCCGCGTGCGCCAGGCCTTGTCCAAAATTGCCCGCCGACGCGCAGACGAGCGGCCGCTTTTCGTGCAATCCTGCAACGAAGTTGTCCGTGCCGCGCCCCTTGAAGCTCCGAATCGGGGTGAGTGTCTCCACCTTGAAAAACAGTTCGGCGTCCAGCACCCGATTGGCCGACGTATTCCTCAGCAACGGCGTGTCGAGGAACACGGGATCGATGACCGCCATGGCGGCACTGATGTTGGCAACCGAAAGGGCACGCACGGCAGGGGGGGTGGGGGTGGGTCATTCCGGCGGCTTCTCGACAGCACGACAGTCTGCCCAACCGCCTGGTCGCCCCGCCGGCGATCAGTGAACGGACTAGCGGCGTGGCCGCCAAGTCACTGCCCATGCCTGCCGGCCAGCAAACTGGTGAGCCCCGGCTCCCGAATTTCGTCGGGCCGGCGGACGCCACTGGTGTACCCCGGTGCACCCCCAACCGCAGGCGGTTTAGATTTCGCGGTATGACCAAGACCTTCCAGAACTTCATCGCCGGCCAGTGGACTGCTCCTGAGTCGGGCGCCTACTTCGAGAATCGAAACCCAGCTGACACCCGCGACGTGATCGGCAGGTTCCCGCTGTCCAACGCACATGATGTGGACGCTGCCGTGCACTCCGCGAAGAAGGGGTTTGCCCTGTGGCGCGCCACGCCGGCCCCTGCGCGTGGTGACGTGCTGCGCCGAGTGGGTGACTTGCTCGCGAAGCGCAAGGAAGAGATCGCGGACATCATGACCCGCGAGATGGGCAAGCCGCTCACCGAAACGCGGGGTGATGTTCAGGAAGGCATCGACACCGCGTACTACGCCGCCACCATGGGCCGCCAGCTCTCCGGACGCACTGTGCCCAGCGAGCTCGCCAACAAGTGGGCCATGAGCTTTCGTCGCCCCATCGGCGTCTGCGGTATCATCGCGCCGTTCAACTTCCCGCTCGCGATTCCCACGTGGAAGATGTTTCCCGCCCTGGTGTGTGGTAATTCCTGCATCTTCAAACCCAGCGAAGACGTCCCACAGACCGGTCACGTACTCGTGGAGATCATGCTGGAGGCAGGTCTCCCCCCCGAGGTCATCCAGTTGGTGCACGGCATCGGGGAAGACGTGGGAGCGCCGCTCGTTGCCCATCCCGACGTGCCGGTCATCTCGTTCACTGGGTCCACGCAAACAGGGAGCGTGGTGGGCGAGACCTGCGGACGGATGCACAAGCGACTGTCTCTCGAGATGGGCGGCAAGAACGCCATGATCGTGCTGGACGATGCCGATCTGGACCTGGCACTGGACGGCGTCCTTTGGGGCGCGTTTGGCACCACGGGTCAGCGGTGTACGGCAACCAGCCGCTTGATCATCCAGAAGGGCGTGCACGACGCATTCCTGAGCAAGCTGCTGGATCGCGCGCGGGGGATGAAGCTCGGTGACGGGCGAAAGAAGGGAACGGATGTGGGGCCGCTCATCCACGAGGATTCGCGCAAGAAGGTCGAGCGCTACATCGACATCGGGCAGAGCGACGGCGCCGATCTCCTGTGCGGCGGACGCGCACCAACGGACAAGGGGTACGAGCACGGATTCTTCTTCGAGCCCACCATCTTTGCGCGTGTGGAAGCCGGCATGCGAATCGAGCAGGAGGAGATCTTTGGACCGGTCCTGAGCGTCATCCGGGTAGCCGATGCCGACGAGGCGTTTGCCGTGAACAACGGGGTGAAGTACGGTCTGTCGTCATCGCTGTATACGCGGGACGTGAACCTGGCTTTCCGCGCCTTCAACGAGTTGGACAACGGAATCACCTATATCAACGCGCCTACCATCGGCGCCGAGGCGCATTTGCCGTTTGGTGGTGTAAAGCAGACAGGGAACGGTCACAGGGAAGGGGGATGGGAGGTCTACGAGTTCTATTCCGAGACCAAGGTTGGGTACTGCGACTTTTCCGGTGCGCTCCAGCGAGCGCAGATCGACAACTATCTCGGCACGCCCGACTGACGCCCGGTCAGGCGCACACGGTCCACTCCCCTGGGGCGCGCTTGCTGCGCTCCGGGGAGCGGGGTTAATTGCAGGGTGGCCATGACCGGAGTTCCCGAACCAATGCTGCCCCCCCGCGCAATTACGCCCGAGCGAAAGCTCGAGGCGTTGCAGCACGTCAACCGGCGTCGCGGAAATCTCGGTTTCTTTTGGGAGTGGGCCAGGATCTTCACCGTCTCCGTCACCCTGTTTTTCGTCCTGCGTACTTTTGTGGTGGAAGCGTTCAAGATTCCGAGCGGTAGCATGGAACGCACGTTGCTCGTCGGTGACTTCCTCCTCGTCAACAAAGTGGTGTACGGCGCGGAAGTCCCGCTGGTCAACCGGCGCCTGCCGGCACTTCGGCAACCGCACCGCGGCGACGTGATCGTGTTCGAGTGGCCAAAGGATCGGACCAAGAACTTCGTGAAGCGTCTTGTCGGGCTCGCGGGCGATACCCTCGCGATGCGCGACGCCGTGCTCATTCGCAATGGGGTGGCGCTCGCGGAGCCATACGTCACGCACTCCGATCCCGATGCGGATCCGGTATGGGACGACTTTCGCTGGCAGAGTGATTTCCTCGTGGCATCGGCGAACCCGTCCGTGGCTTATCACCCGTCTCGTAACAACTGGGGGCCATTGGTCGTCCCTGGTGGACAGTACTTCGTCCTCGGCGACAATCGCGACAATTCGCTCGACAGCCGGTACTGGGGGTTCGTGCCGGATTCCTTGTTGCGCGGTCGGCCCGAAGTGGTGTACTTCAGCTTCTCTCCCGATTCATCCGACGACTTCGCCTGGCTGACGCATGTCCGATGGACACGCCTCGGCGAACGCGTGCACTGACATAGATCTTCGCCCCTCGACCCTAGTCGGTCGCATCTCCTCCCGACACTCGCCTCGTCCCTCAACAACGTCGGGGGCCGCCGTTCCCCGGAATCGCCAGCATGGCCACCACTCCGAACAGCAAGAAGTCGTCGTTCGAAGAGGGATCGCTCGATCAGTACCTGCGGGACATCAGCATCTACCCGCTCATCACGCGGGAAGATGAGGTTGCCCTCGCCCAGAAAATTCGCGTCGGCGATCAGGAGGCACTCGACAAGCTCGTGCGCTCCAACCTGCGTTTCGTCGTCAGCGTCGCGAAGAAGTATCAGAACCAGGGCGTCTCGCTCTCGGATCTGATCAACGAGGGCAACCTCGGCCTCATTCGCGCGGCGCACAAATTCGACGAGACCAAGGGGATCAAGTTCATCTCCTACGCCGTCTGGTGGATCCGCCAGGCCATTCTCCAGGCCCTGGCAGAGCAGAGCCGCATCGTGCGCGTTCCGCTCAACCGCGCCGGTACACTGCACCGCATCGGCAAGCGCGCCAGCTTCCTGCTCCAGGAGCTCGGTCGCGAGGCCACGCATGCCGAGATCGCCGAAGGCATGGACATCACGGAAGAGGAAGTCGCGAAGACGATGT
>JBDUCM010000264.1:0-5173 GCA_040003455.1 bacterium | reverse complement strand
GCCATGAACGTGCGAACCGCGTCCTGCTATCGCGATGCACACTCCGTGAGCGCCAGCACCTGTTGCCGCGCGTCGTCCGGATCATTGCGAAGCGAGAGATCGAATGCGTGCTGGGCAGCAACTTCAAATGTCTGATGCGCCTCCTTGATCAGCTCCACTTTCAGGCGCGCCGTGAGCGGCATGGGCCTGAAGAGGTACTGCCTGATGTGCGCGTATGTCTCCTGTCCAAGGACGCGGAACTCTCCGAGCGCCGTTGGGCTTGGCGACTTGAGATAACGAAACGCGGCGAGCTGCTGGCCGTACGATGAACTCACGATCTGGTCGGCGATGCGCTGATCGATCATGAGTTGATCGGTGCCACGGTCGAGCGACCGGCGAACCGACGAGGAGAGCGATACAACGAAGAGCGTTGACGCGGTTGCGACGATGGCGAATGCGACGGCGATCGTGAGCGTGACCGCACGCAGCGACCGTTGCCGCGCCCCGCGACCCATCATTGTCTGGATCCACTCCAGGCTGCGAACGTGGTGGCCTTCGAACCTGACGCTGTCACCTGAGCCAGGAAATACGCCGGGTTGGGGTCGCCATGCTCGTCGAACGCGATCTTGCCGAGGACTCCCTGAAACGGTGGTCGCGTCCTGCCAAGCGATGTCAGGTAGCGTTGAACGGCCGCACGATCACTGCCGCCGGCGCTCGTGGCCTCTGCAAGCAGGCGGACCGCGTCGTAGGCGAGGCAATATTGATCCGTGAATGCGTCGTGCCAGCGATCGCGGAATCTGGCGTCGAGTAGCCGGATCGCCGGGGTGCTGTTGGCAAGATCGCGAAAGCGCACGTAGGTAACGCCGAGGAACGCTGGCGCCGGATGCGACTCGATCTCGGGGTTACTCAGCCCGTCGCTCGCGAGGACGCGAATGGACGGGGCGAGCGCGCGAAGGGAAGGTATGAGCGCGGCAAACTCATTGGGTCGTCCGAGCCATACCAGCAGGTCGGGGCGGGTATGCGCGATCGCCTGGGCCATCGTTGCGACATCCACGAAGCGCACGCCCTCTTCGAATGGCGCCTCGTACACGAGCGTGGCGCCGGACAGTGATAGATTCTGCGCGAACGTCCCGTGGAGTGCACGGCCATAGTCGTCATTCACGTAGAGGACGGCTGTGCGAGGGTGCGCCGGATCAGCCGCAACGAGGCGCGCGAGGAACGCACCCTGATGCGCGTCGCTCGCGACCATGCGAAAGCTGTACGGGCCGGCCGAACTGTACAGCGGCGCGGTGGTGGTCGGCGCGATCTGTACGATATGATGTTCGTTGTAGACCTGCGATGCCGCGAGACTGGCGGCGCTGTTCGTGTGACCTACCACGCCGAGAATGGCCGGGTCGAGTGCGAGGCTCTCGGCAGCGACGAGCGCGTCGCGCGCCGCCGTGCTGGAGGATCCCTTCATGATGCGCAGTTCGAGCCGTCGTCCACGGATGCCGCCGGCCGCGTTCACGTCGTCCACTGCCAGAAGCGCGCCGCGTTCGCCATCGCGGTTCAGCACGATGCCGATGGTGACCGGCGGCGGTGAGCTGCAGCCAATCAGTGCGACAATGGATAGCACAAAAGCAGAGCCGTGTTTCAAGACTCAGTGCCTCGATCATGAATTGTGCGGGGACCCACAGGAAGGGACTACCGTCTTGAGTATCGTCCTCTCACGTCACTAGCTGGAGTCGGATCTAAGCCGATGGATAACACGCGCCGTCACGTGCCCAGCGCGACCATGGTTCTGCTCGCGCAGTCACGTGCTACGGCACGTAGGACCAGAGTATCACCGTCGGCTGCATCAGCGAGGTTTGGCCAGCACTTTGTGCGTTTGTTGCCGTGAGATTGCCGAAGATCGTGGCAATGTTGCGCGTCATGTTGAACTCAGACGGTAGTGATGCCCGGTGAAGGTAGACCTCCACGCCGATGATCAGATCCACCGGATATGTCTCCAGTGTGGCCCAGTCAACGGGAGTGCGGTCAAGCACAAAGGCCGACGACGGGCCAACCCCGTAGTTGGCCAGCAAATCGGTAGTGGTCACGGATGCATCCGTAGGATGTCGCTTCGTTCGATGAACCTGCCGCCGCCGGACCCCTTTCGGCGGTACGCAAACCCAGTACGCTCCAGCTTTTCCGCTACGCGTGTCATGGCATCCGTCGTGACTACCACCCGCGGCAGCAGCCGAGCTACCTGGGTCATGGTGAGTTCCATTTCCACCGTGGTGGTGTCGAGTGCCAGCGCCGCTTCGAATGGCTCGAAGCCAATGCGCCGCACCTGCACCATGTAGCGCCCACGCGTGATGCCGCGCATGGTGAACGTGCCTGCCGGATCCGTGGCCGCCACGCGTGAGCGCACGCTGTCCACGAACACCTCGCTGTGTTGCTGACCATCCGCGTCGCGCGAAACGTGGACGCTGTCGAGAAAGCTGAGGCGTATGTCAGCAGCCTGGACGGGCTGCCCAGTGGTACTGCTCTTGATGATTCCGATGAACCTGCCCGAGTGGGCCGTAACCACGGTGTCGCCTTGCTGGGCAACTGCCATGTGTGTCAGCAACAACAGGCTGGCGGCGATGAACGAGCACTTACGCATGCATGGAGCCCTCAAAGGAGACGCATAACGTATACAGTGTTGTGAACGGCTAGGCAAGCGATCGCCATCGGCGACAACCGCTCCCCGACCGATGAACTACTGGAGTTGTTTCACCAGCATCGCCACGAACTGCGGAAGCGTCTGCGCACCGCCTTCGCCGAGCCGCGCGTACTTCGTGAAAGCGGGCTGCTGGGCGAGCACGTCGACGCTCTGATTCGCCTTGATCCCACGCTCGGCGGCGGCAACCGTTTCCTTCAACATGGTCACGTAGTCACGCAATTCGTCCATCGTTGCAACGTCGCCGTGTCCGGGGATGACCTTGGTCTCCGGGGGAAAGTTGCCGAGGACGCGCTCGAGTACCACGATGAGATGGCGCACGTCACCCCCTGCCTCGGGATAGATGCCCGGGAACATGCCGTTAAAAAACAGGTCGCCCATGTGGATGACCTTGGCGTTCGGGAAGAAGACAACGGCGTCGCCGTCGGTATGCCCGGGCCCGAAGTGCACGATACGAATGTCTTCGCCGTTGAAGTGGGCTGTGAACTCGTGGGTGAAGACCGCCATGGGATACTTGCCGGCGTACTTGCCCTGACTAACGCGCTTCAGGACGTTCTCCTGAGCTATGATCGTTGCGGTCTTGCCGAGTGTGAGGTTGCCCTGCACGTGATCGTTGTGATAGTGCGTGTTCATCACGATCCGGATGGGAAGCGTGGATACGCTATCGAGCGCCTTGCGCAGACGAGCGTTCATCTCGTCGAACATGTTGTCGACGAGGAGGATGCCATCGGGTCCGATGGAGGCAGCGACGTTGCCTCCGGTGGAGAGGTCACTTCCCTTTGCCAGCCAGACGTTGCCGCCAAGCCGCGAAAGGAGGACAGTCGCGCCTTCGGTGACTTGCGCCTGGCATGGAGCGGCAACGAAGACGCCGAGGATCGCGAGGCGGCGGAGTGATTGTGTGATTCGCATCGGTAGGCCCGTGAAGTCGTGGGAGGGGGGAGCGACATCCACGAGCAAACACGAATTATCTCCACCGAACACGACAGTAGCACGATATTGCCGGAGAACGATATTGCGGGACCGTCCCCAAGCGACGGCGGGGAGGCGACGTCGATCGCGCGCGGCGCCCGGGAACGGGTGTGCTTGCGCCGCTTACGCGTCCTGCGATAGTTTCGTCGTTATGCGAAATAGCAAAACAGCGAAACAGGCACCGGCGTCCCTTGCCGCGCTGAAAGCGGTGGCGAGTGACGTGCGGCTTGATGTCCTGCGCTACCTCAAGGATCCAACCGCGCACTTTCCGGCGCAGGTGGATGGTGACCTGGTCCGCGACGGGGTGTGCGCGGACTTCATCCGCGAGAAGCTCGGATTGGCCGCGGCGACAGCCTCGCGACATCTGACGCTGCTCACTGATGCCCGGCTGCTCATCGCCACGCGCAAGAAGGGGTGGACGTTCTATCGCCGCGATGAGAAGGCCATTCGGGGCTTCATCACGCTGCTTCGGTCGGAGCTCTGATCCATGACGACGAGCCTGGCGTTCCACCATGTTGACGTATTCACGCAGCGCCCGTACGGCGGCAACAGTTTGGCGGTGTTCCCGGACGCTCGCGGGGTGTCGGCGCGCCAGATGCTGCAGATAACGAAGGAGCTTCGGCACTTCGAAGCGATCTTTCTCGAGCCGACCGACGACGCGAACACAGTTCGCGCGCGGGTGTTCGATCTCTTCGAGGAATTGCCGTTCGCCGGCCATCCCGTGATCGGTGCCGCCGCGGTGCTGCACCACGCCGCTGAGCGGGGAGAGCGCTGCGACTGGCTCGTCGTGCTACCGCCCAAGACGGTGACCATCACTACGGAACGCACCCCGAGTGGGTACTTCGGCATGCTCGACCAGGGCGCACCCGAGTTCATTGGCGCATTGGCCGGGGCGGAGCAGGTGGCACGAGCGTTCGGTCTGGAGGCAGCCGACCTGGATGCGGCGTTGCCGCCCGAGGTCATCAGCACCGGCTTGCGCTACCTCGTCGTGCCGGTAGCGCCGGGTGCTCTCGAGAAGGCGCACATCGCGCACGACATCACCGGCTGGCTGAACACCGTCGGCGCCCAGTACGCGGTCCTGCTCGACGAGGCGTCCCTCGAAGTGCGCCATTGGAACAACGACGGTATCATCGAAGACGTCGCGACGGGGAGTGCGGCCGGCACCGTCGGCGCATACCGTCTTCGACATGGTCTCGCGCGCGGTGACGAAACCTTCGTCCTGCACCAAGGGCGCTTCGTCGGCCGGCCAAGCACGCTCCGCGTTCGGCCCGAGGGCACGCCGGAGCGGGTGACTCGGGTGAGCGTGGGCGGTGATGTTGCGCTCGTGGGTCGTGGCGTGCTCGAGGTCTTGCCATGATCGTCACCGCGGCCGACCTGCGCACGAACGTGCGCTTCGAGGACTTGATCGAGCCGGTCAGCATGGCATTCCAGCAATCAAGCGCTGGTCTGGCGGAAAGCGGCCTGGTCGTGATGTTCCCGTTGGAACAACGCGACCAGGGCGATGTGTACGTGAAGACCGGCACCTTGCGCGGTCACCCGGTG
>JBDUCM010000263.1:0-5179 GCA_040003455.1 bacterium | reverse complement strand
TGCGCCATGAAGGTCGTGGGCAACGATCCGCTGCATAAGGTCACCATCGTGCCGCGCGGTCGCGCCCTTGGCCTTGCGTTCACTTTGCCTGAAGACGACCGGGTGTCCATCACGCGTCAGCAGCTCGAGGCCGCGCTCGTGATGACGTATGGCGGCCGCACGGCCGAGGAGTTGGTGTTTGGCTATGATCGCGTAACGACGGGGGCATCGAGCGACATCCAGAAAGCCACCAGCATTGCGCGCCGCTATGTCACACAGTGGGGTCTCTCCGATGCCATTGGACCCATCCTCGTGGGCGACAACGAGCAGGAGCTCTTCCTCGGGCGCGAGATACAGCATCGCCGTGAAGTCAGCGAGCAGACCGCGCAGCTCGTGGATGCGGAAGTGAAGCGTGTGATCACGAAGGCCTACGATCGCGCGAAGGCAGTGCTGAGCGAGAACCTGGACCTCCTGCACACGCTGGCAGCTGCGTTGCTGGAACGTGAGACCCTCACGGCTGAGGATATCAAGATGATCGCGCGCGGCGAAGCGTTGCCACCACGAGCGAGTGGCTTCCCTCCTGCGGCGGCCATTCCTCCCGCCCCGGTCATTCCCGCTCCGCTCTCGGAGCCGCGGCGCAAGCCGTTGCTCGGTGGTCCGGAGCCGTCGCCAGCCTGATTGGCGGTATCAACTGGTAGCTGCGCCGGCCCGGAGTTCTCCCCAAGGAGGCTCCGGGCCGGTCTGGCTTTCCAACTGCATGGTCCCGGCCCTGGACTGACCACCTCCCGCTCGTCAGCAGCTGCCACTTTCAACCGCATTAACCAAGCGCATCAACCAAGCGCATCAACCACATCTAGCGTTCAAGTTATCTTCCCGATATGACCCCGACCTGGACCGTCCGTGGGCGCGTTGTGTCGCTCGATCGCCCTATCATCATGGGGATCGTGAATGTCACGCCCGACAGCTTCAGTGACGGTGGACAATTCCTCCCGCCGGCCGCCGCTGTGGCGCATTGCGCCGCACTGCTAGCTGAGGGCGCGGACATACTTGATATCGGTGGCGAGTCCACGCGCCCGCAAGGCGCGCGTGAGGTCTCCGCCGACGAAGAACTGTGCCGGGTCCTGCCGATCATCCGCGCGATGTCGCAAGAGCGCCCCGATGTGCTCCTGTCGGTGGACACTGTAAAGAGTGTCGTTGCCGAAGCGGCACTCGAGGCCGGGGTGCACATCGTCAATGACGTGTCCGGCATGCGGCTCGATGGGGCGATGGCGCCGCTCTGCGCACGCGAACGCGCAGGAGTGGTGTTGATGCATTCGCGCGGGAGCGTTGAGAACATGGCCACGTACGCGCACGCCATCTATTCCGGCGATCCCGTGGACGAGGTCATGACGGAGCTTCGTGATCGCGTACGCGTGGCCGTCGCGGCGGGCATTTTGCCGGAGTCAATCGCCATCGATCCGGGCATCGGCTTTTCGAAGCAGAGTGCCCACTCCCTTCGCATCCTGGGGTGTTTGGAGCGCCTGATGGCGATGGGTCATCCCATCGCGATCGGTGCTTCGCGCAAACGCTTCATCGGCGAGATCACGCAGGTGCGCGAGCCGCGTCATCGCGTGTTCGGCAGCGTGGGCGCGTCGGTGGCGGCGTTTGCCAAGGGTGCCCGGATCTTTCGCGTGCACGATGTTCTCGCGACGCGGCAGGCCCTGGACGTCGCGGCAGCTATTGGCGCGGCGGGCTGCACATGAACGAACTCGAGCAGCTTCGCCTGCTGAATCCTGGTTGGCGCGACGCGATCGAAGTGCTGGTGGTGGCGTACACGCTGTATCGCGTGCTCATCCTGTTTCACGGTACGCGCACCCTCCAGATCGTATATGGGCTGGGGATCCTGCTGGTGGTATACGCCGCCGCCTGGTTCCTCAAGTTCGAGATGATCAGCTACCTGTTGGGATTCGTCTTCCAGTATGGCGCCATCGCGATGCTTGTGGTGTTCGCCCCTGAATTGCGCGCCGCGCTGGCGCACCTGGGGCAGGCTCGCTTCGCGCGGATGTTCCAGGAGATGGAGCAACGCGAGGTCGCGGAGGAAATCTGCGAGGCTGTGGAACGGCTAAGCCGGTCGAGTATCGGCGCCATCGTTGTCATCGAGCACGAGATGTCGCTGGATCACTACGCGGAGTCTGGTTCGCAGATGGATGCGAAGGTCTCGGCCGACCTGCTCACGACCATCTTCACGCCGTATTCGCCGCTGCACGATGGCGCCGTGATCATTCGGGGCGACACGATCATCGCGGCCGGATGTATCCTGCCATTGACGCAGAAGGCGATGGCGGATCGCACATTGGGGACGCGACATCGGGCCGCGCTCGGCCTCACCGACGAATCCGACGCGGTGGTGTTGGTGGTGAGTGAAGAACGATCGACTGTTTCGATTGCGGAACGTGGGCGGTTGTGGCGGGATCTTTCGGCGCTGGAAGTGCGCGACGTACTCGCGGGACGCGCGCCAACGCGCGCCGCCATCGAGTCCGCGGGAGCATCGAGCTGACCGCGCGTCGCGTGGCGGGGCTGGCCGGCGCCGCGCTTTTCGTCGTGTATGCGTGTACACTCGCGCCCGGTGTGACATTCTGGGATGCGGGCGAGTTCATCGCTGCCGCGCGTGTGTTCGGTATCCCGCATCCGCCGGGAACGCCGTTGTTCGTGGCCCTGGGTCGCGTCTGGATCATGGCGCTTGGCGGGATGCTCGGCGTGGCACGGGCGAGCAACCTTCTCTCGGCCACGAGCACCGCATGTGCGGGCGCCCTGATGGCATGGACGATTGCGTGGGGCACGAAGCGGGAAATCGGGGCGCGATGGGGCGCACTGACCGCGGCGCTCTGCGCCGGGCTTGCGACGAGCGTGTGGGCCAACGCCACGGAGACGGAGGTCTACGCGGCCTCATTGCTGCATGTGATGGTGATGCTCGCTTGTGCGCTCCGTGCGTCGGACGACGCGGACGCGCACAGCGGACGATGGCTGATGTGCCTTGCATACCTCATCGCCCTCGCGCCTGCGGTCCATCTGAGCGCGCTCGTCGGCGCGCCCGCAGCGATCCTGCTCGCGTCGCGCCGAAGCAACGGCGTTTGGCGCGTGGATCGCGCGTTGCTGCTGACGGGCGTGTTGGTGGCGGCCGCGGGGGTGGGCCGGATGTCGTGGATGCTCGTTGGGGTTGGTGCGCTGCTCACGACGTTGTCCGTGGTGGTGCCCGCGAGGGCGCGTCCCGCTCTCGCTCCGGTGGTTGCACCGGTGCTTGCCGCGTGTGCGCTCGTAACGCTCGCGTCGAGCGCTCTGTTGATCTTGTTGCTGCGCGCGCGGCACGATCCAGCCGTTAACCAGGGGAATCCGAATACGCTCACAGCGTTGGCCGACGTGGTCGCGCGACGCCAATACGACGTGTCGCCGCTGTGGCCGCGGCAGGCGCCGGTGTGGCTCCAACTCACGAATGTGGCACAGTACGCGGACTGGCAGTTCGCGTTCGCGTGGGGCAATGGCGTATTCACCACGCCGGCGCGCGTGCTCGTGGCACTCATCTTCGCCGTGTTCGCCGGCGTTGGGCTGCGAGCGTTGCGGCGTGATTCGCCTCGCATCGCTGACGCACTCCTGGTATTGGGAGTGTGCGGCTCAATCGGTGTGGTGACGTACCTCAATCTCAAGGCGGGCGCGTCAATCGGGTATGGATTCGTTCCCGGTGGCGCGCACGAGGCGCGGGAGCGGGACTACTTCTTCGTGCTGGCCTTTTGGGCGTGGGGAGCGTTGGCGGGATACGGGGCGTTTGCGGTCATCCGGGGAAAGGGGTGGCCAATGTGGCTGGCGATGGGTGCGGCATTGGTGCCGTTGCTCGGCAACTGGACGGCGAATGACCGATCTCGAGGCGCTGAGGCAGGGGCTGCGCGCGCCGTAGCTCTCGGACTATTAAACAGTGCGCCGTCGGCCGCCCTCCTCTTCCTGGCTGGGGACAACGACACCTATCCCCTTTGGTATGCACAGCAGGTGGAGCACATTCGGACCGATGTGACGCTTGTGACCTTTCCCCTGCTGCCAGCGGACTGGTACCCCGCGGAGATCGCACGCCGAACGGGGCTCCACTGGCCCAGGAGTGAATACGTGGAAGGCGCCAGATGGTCGCATGAGGAGCAGGCCGCCCTGATCGCGCGCGCGGCGCGCGCCGCGGGTCGTCCAGTGGCGGCGTCCGTGGCGTTGGGCGCCCACGAGCGCTCGCTCCTTGGCTCCGGGTGGCGCCTCAATGGTCTCGTCTACGTGTCTGGCGGCGCCGCAGGTGGCCCGAACGGGCCTCCAGAAATGGTCGCGACCGAGCTCTCTGGCATTCCGGCGCTGCGGCCCGAGCCAACGCGCCGTTCGCATCTGCCAGATGACGTGACGGCGATGATGCTGGGTCTGTTCGAATGCCGGCGGCTGGCAACCCTCCCCACAGGTCGTTCCCCTGGACGAGACTCGCTTGAAACGAGGTGCAACCTTCGGTAAATTATCGTGTTATGCCTTTTCAGGACCTACCTGCCCGGCTAGCCGAGGTCAGGGTGAAAATCGAGCAGGCTCGGGATCGGGGCGGCCACGGCCAAACGGTGACGATCGTCGCGGTGACGAAGACGTACGGCGCGGATGCTCCTGTCGCGGCGTGGGATGCGGGGTTGCTGGACGTGGGGGAGAATCGGGTGCAGGAAGCGCGCGCAAAAATGGTGGAGGTGTCTGCACCCCTTCGCTGGCATCTCATCGGACATCTCCAGCGGAACAAGGTGAAGCAGCTCGACGCGTTTCATCTTGTTCACTCGATGGACAGCGGGAGGCTGGCGGATGTGCTTGACGAACATGGCCGGGAGCGTGGCCGCCCAATGGACGTGCTGATGCAGGTGAATGTGTCTGGCGAAGGGACCAAGGGCGGGTACGAGCCGGGCGACGTTCAATCGGAGGGGCGCCGGTTTCTCGGGATGTCAGGATTGGCGGTGCGCGGGGTGATGACGATGGCGCCTTTCGATGCCGATGCAACGGTGTTGCGCCAGGTCTTTCGCGGGGCCCGGGAAGCGGTGGCGCAGTTGCGGGACGCGGGCCACGAGGCGACGGAGCTCTCGATGGGGATGTCGGGTGATTACGAGATGGCAGTCGAGGAGGGCGCCACCCTGGTGCGCCTCGGAACCGTGCTGTTCGGAGCGAGATCCGC
>JBDUCM010000262.1:0-5208 GCA_040003455.1 bacterium | reverse complement strand
AGAGCGGCGCGTGGAATTCGCGGAACAGCTCCTCGAATGCCGAGACGTCGCCGGCCCGAATGCGGCGGAGCAGGTCGGGCGTCACGCTAGTGGGCGAGGGTTGGGCATCAGGGAAGTGAAGAGCGAAGAAGGAGTTGGCGGCTGGCGTTCGTGGTGTGTTGCAGCCGTCGGGCGAAAGTCGTTTCCCGTCGCAATCAACTTCAGGAACGTTGGTCGCGTTGCGATGAGTTTCGCCCCAGCGGTCTTTGTGCTTCGTGTCCTTTCGCCAAGATTACCTTCCACATCTCGCACGTTTTGGTATCCCGCGTTGCGTGCAACCTGCACCTTGCCCGGCGGGTGGAACTTGTCCCTCCGCTGTGGCATTTGAGGATCGATCACATCCGCCCCAGTTTCGGTGACTGCGGTTCGTACACCGCTCGCGGCGATGCCAAGCCCTTAGCGTACGAGCTCTTGAGGCTCGCGCTGATCACCGAGGCCATGCGGCCGCGCACGGCGCGCCTCATGAAGCCTCTCCGGCAGATCCAAGAGCTCCCGCTGCCGAGTAGAGCATCATCGCGTCGTCGCTCGCACATGCCTAGCGTAAAGGCAGCTAGCAGACAACGCTATCCGCGAAAGACGAAGCCGGACTAGAACTCCTAGTCAGGCTTCTCTCTCGGTTCCGGTTCTCCACTACATCAGTTCTGTCAGATCGAGATTGTCTGGGATTCCAACCGCACTCCGCTCTATCCCGAAAGCAGCGAGCTGTCGAACCATTGTCGAAAGTACTTCGTAGTACGCTTCGGCCCGTCCGCGAGCGAAGGCTGTGTCTATTTCGTTCTCACCACCGCTCAGACTTGGTGTCCTGGCCTCTCGACCTTTGGCCAAGAGGTCTGGCAACACATCCCGCAAATAGTTTGTTTCGTTCTCTCGTGTCACTGCATGCGCCTCAGGATTTCGATTTGCTCGTTCGCTGTTCGAATTTCTGTTTTCCAGTGGTTGATCAAACTCTGCTGGTGGCCAGGCCGCAAGGTCGCCCAATTCTCAACGTGCTCAGCGGGATTGGCGAGGTACCCTTCATGCTCGGCAATCGACGAACTGAGACTGCGTTCGGCCTTTGCGAGTTCACTGGCACTTCTGCTTGCGTAGTTCCTCAGAAACCCTGCGTTTCGGCCGCCCGCCTTCGCTGAGGCATAGACTTCGTCACCGTATCTAGCCATTCGCGCGATCGCATTCGCGCCGACTTCTTCCAAGCCAGCGCTTACTCCTATTGCTGCTTCGAAGGCGATGCTGCGCGTGTTCTCGATCGCCCTCTTCCACAAGCCTTGGACAATTGACCGCCCAACGAACGTCCCCAGCCCCGGCGCTATCGGCCACAGCCCAAATGGATCGCTAAAATTGACCGGATCGCCCCCACCAAACCCGTAGAGATTCATCCCGCCGGCGAGCCCAATCGGATCTTCCTGCGTAAACCGCCCCGACGCTCGTTCGTACCTTCAGAATTGGTGTTGGGTGGAGATCGTAGTGTGAAGAAATCTTCGGATACGATCTGACAGCTGAGGATGCGCAGCTAGCGCTGGTCGTCCGATTCTGGAAGCGTGGCCAATGCCGCGAGCACGCGTGCCTTGAGTTCGGGAATACGCTCATTGACGGCCACCCAGACCACGTCAGGATCGATGTCGAAGTAGCCGTGCACCAGGTGATCACGCATGCCGATGATCAGCCGCCATGGCACTTCGGAGTGCTTCTCGCGGAATGACTGCGACAGATGGCGCGAGGCTTCGCCAATGATTTGGAGCCGGTTCACCATCCACACCTGCGTCCGTTCGTCTGCATCGAACAATTCACGGGTGGAGCGGTACCGCTCGATGTCCGCAATCGCATCCTGAATATCCAATAAGCAGGCCTGGTCGGATCGCATGGCTTCGAGACGTCAGACCGGGATGGCGTCGCGCAGCACTCTCTCTCGCGTGCGCGGGCGCAGGCCACGTTCGGTCACGACGTCGACACGGCGCCCAAGCAGGTCTTGCAAGTCCATCAGCAGTCCGCCGATGTCGAACAAGCTCCGGCCCGGGATCATCCGGACGAGGAAATCGATGTCGCTCGATTCGTCGGCATCCCCCCGCGCCACGGAACCGAATACGCGGACATCGGTCGCGCCGTACTTCGCGGCAAGACGGAGGACTTCGGCTCGGTGGCGTTCGATGCTATCGGCGGCGGTCATGCCTCCAAGATACGTGCTCGTGCTGGTCGGGTCCACGCAGGAATCCCCGGAGCCGGCCATGACCCCGACCGACCGCCAATTCACCCAGGAGCTGGACCGCCGGCTCGCGCACCTGCGCCAGGAGGCGGGCCTCACCCAGCAGGCGGTCGCAGCGCAGCTCGGCGTCGCGCAGCAGACCCTCGCCCACTACGAGGTCGGCCGGCTTCGCGTGTCCGTGGCGCTCGTGCCCAAGCTCGCGGCGTTCTTCGCCGTGCCCACCGACGTATTGCTCGGCGTCGCCAGCGCGCATCCCGGCAAGCGTGGGCCCACCCCGAAACTCCTGCGCCAGCTCGAGCGCCTCTCCCGCCTCCCCAAGGCCCAGCAGCAGACCGTCCTCGCCATGCTCGACGGTGTGCTCCTCCAGCACGGGTAACACAGCGAGCAGCACAGCGGTCCTCTTCGCCGCTAAAAAAGAAGCCCGGCCGATGTTCGCGGCCGGGCTTCACTTAACTGTCCTTGTTATGTGTTAAACCTCGCTGGCGAGCATCCGCATCGATGATGGTACCATGCCTCATTCAAAGCCGAATAGATGCGCTGCCCGACGATCTCGCACCGCCTCCAGATCTTTCTTCGTCTTGTTAAAAGAGCCCGGCGCAAACGTGCGTACTAATTCCTCCCACATCACTACCACGAATTCGCACATCTTCCTAATAGACGCCTCTTCACGGCCATGAGATCCGCCGCTGGAACTTAGATCTAGATGGTCAAACACGACCGCCGAATCGAACCAAGTGTCTGGCTCCGCAACGCATCCAATGTCTAGGAAGAACTGGCGCCGTTCTCGAATGATTCGCAAGCGGAGCTGCGGCGAGCCGAGGGTGGCCACGGCGTTATCAAATGACTCTGATTCTTCGTAGCTCGCGACAGAAAACCCGCGCTCGACCAAGACTGGCAGAGTGTGCGCACTCAGAATCTCTAGTAAGCTTTGTTCAGGATGCATTCTTCATTTTGGAATCAAACTCCCCCCACCTTCCGACCATTGATAGCCACGCTTTAGCAAGTACCCTACCTCCTTCCCAAGAGCAGATCCCTCTCTGATCAACTCGCGCTTGGAAGCCATTATAAACTCCGCGCCCGCAGCGATTCCGCGATCAAGGAACCGGCTTCCCCAGCGCTCGCGCGATGGTCGTAAACGATTCCCCTGCCTTGAACCGCGCCCACAGCCCGTCCTTCTGGTCCGCCGACATTCCAGGGCGTCCGATCTGCGCCATTACACTACCTCCCATGAGTGTCTGCAATCAAACCGCTGTTGCACTCACCGGTTGAACCCGCCGAGGCTTTTTTGGCATGTCGCGTTCCATCTTGAGGCGCGCGACTTCGCGGCCGAGCTGGGTGATCTCTGCGTCTTCCGCCTTCTGCTGCCCCACACCTGGGAACGCGTGCACTGGGTCGGCGCGGCGTTCGCGCACCCAGTTCCGTAACACATTCGTGTGAATGCCGATGTCGCGGGCCGCCTGCGCCGCGGACACCCCCGCTCGATTGCGAGTCGGACTGCTTCGATTTTGAACTCTCTGTTGAACCGCCGGCGTGATTTCGCCATGCTGTACCTCCCCTCCGAAGGAACACCCTAAGTTGGTGTCCACGGAACCCGGCGCAGCTCAGCAGAGCGGGCCTTTGGTCTTCAATCGTCGGTATGCCGAAAGGGACAGGCGCAGTGTTGCCCGTACCTGCGCCTGCCGAGCCAGGAGGTTCTTGTTCTTCTGCTCATGGCAGCTGATTGTGGCACTAAAGACATCGCCGGTGTATGGATCCACTGCGTAGTTGCCCACCACCACACTCCCACTCGGCGTACCTTCCCACGTTACGGTGAAGAACAAGAACGTTGAGGCGGTTGGGGCGTCGTACGACTCTACCTCTACCTTTGGTAAGCGCCTCTGTTCGGCAGTTGGGGATGCCATCACAAGTGCCTGCGCCTGAGCAGTTGTGATCGTAGCTTTTTGTATGTCGGCTGCGCTTACTGCTGTGGCGGAGAGAAATGCTAGAAGGAGGATGGCAAGCGTTTTTTGCATCGATGCCTAACCCTCCTAGAGCGACCTCGGAAATCCGCCGCCGAGAAGAGGGTAGTTGCAGTCTCGGCATTCTCGGTTCAAGCTACCCGGGATCGCTTTCCCCGTCCAACGAACGCACGGCGGTTCTTTGTGCCATCAGCGGGTTGCACGGCGCAGCAGATGCCTGACAATGACGGCGCATACTGATCCGCATAGTGCAAGCACGATTCTGGATTCCGCAGCACCGGAACTGGCGTCAATCGCTGCAATTGTGAAGATCGTCGTAATCATCGCAACAGTCGCCAAAGCTCCGTCCACCAGGCCCGTCTTTGGAGTCCATGCTAGCCTCAGCCCCCGGCATGTGACATAGCCAGAGCCGAGCCCAAGCAAAACCGCGCAAGCGAGATTGAGCAAGGCTAGGACTGTACCAAGACCTCCTGAAGCCATTAGTGACCAGCCTTGCAGCAGTTGGAGAGGGGCCGGTCTCGTTTCGCAGAGGTCAGCACGCGGCTTCCGCCCGTAGCACTACACGAGTTGCCTAGGGTGGGGACGACGAAGCCCCCGGGGGCACATTCGTACGCGCTCTGCGCAGCGGTCCGAACCGCTTGAACCGGTCACGTAGATCAGCCGGAGCCAAAACTTAACTTGGTCCCCGCGGCCAGGCCCATCGAGGTTCATGCCGCCGGCGAGCCCGACAGGGTCCTCCTACGTGATGTTGGTACTCTAACCAGAAATGACCTCAATCCACTTCTGCTCCACCCACCCAGATTTGCAGCCCGCCGTTTTGTGAACACCTAGGCCATTGCTAAACGTTGGACCACATGGCCCCTGTGGATTGCTATAGAAGATCTTGAACCAACCGCCACGTTCATCACAGATATAGACCTTCCTGCCGGAATGAAGCCGATCGATCTTTCGGAACTGACTACCGGCACCAGACCGTACTGTCAGGCGGTCCTCTTCCTCCGAATGGTCTTTCAC
>JBDUCM010000103.1:0-17890 GCA_040003455.1 bacterium | reverse complement strand
CCGCCGCTCGACCTCGGCGAAGACATCCGCAGCCGCGATCCCGACTACTTCTCCGGCATCTGGGTCGCGATCTTCCAGGCTGGCGAGCCGGAGTTCGGCGAGTCGCGAGCGGTCGTGCGACGGCAGCGCGAGCAACTGATCAGCAAGGGCTTGTGCATTGCGATCCATCAGGAGGCTCTTCGGCGGAACGATACCTACGAATCTATCAGCCGGCTCTGTCGACCGCTTCGGGCAGCGGCTCAATGCCCATTTCTGCGGCGAAGCATTCAACGAACTCCCGACACCCTCCGTCGCAATTTCAACACGTGTACATGCGACTTGGTACGTCGCGAGACACGCGGCGGATCTCCGCAGACACGGACGTCGATGCGAAGCAATGCGCTGTCCTTGACGGCCCGTCCTGATCCGCCCATGTTCGCGCGATGGCATGATCGCTTAGGGAGCGACGACGAATGCAATCCGAAGAATATGGTCGCCGCGCTACGAGTGCGGCCACCGCAGCTGACGACGGCGCGCGCAGGCATTGCGCTCGGCAGTACTCCCGACTGGCGTTGTTAGCGGCCTGCGCGCTCGTCGTCGCATGCTCCAGGTCTGGCGACGCCAACTCGCCAGTGGCTCCCATCCCTCCGGTCACGCCGCCGCTCAACCCGCTCCAGTCGACACAGACGGCGACACCGCCCTTCAGTTGGACGGGCAACGTCGCGTCGGCGCAATATCGAACCGGCATCGACTTCGGCGTCACCCACAAAGGCAGCGCGAGCGCGTACATCGCGTCCGGAACGGCCGCCACCTCGCTAACGTTTGGGATCCTGACGCAAACCGTTCGCGCCGACGCATACCACGGGAAGCGCGTGCGCCTGAGCGGATCGTTGCGTCCGAGCAACGTGACGGGGAATGCGGCGCTCTATTTGAGGGCGGATGGACCGTCGGGGATTGAGTCCTTCGACAACATGTCCGACCGGCTGCTGCGTGGAACGCTGGACTGGACGAGCGTATCTCTCGTCGTCGACATCCCCAACGACGCATACGGCATCAGTTTCGGCGCAATCCTCGGCGGCGCCGGCGTGCTTCACTTAGACGACCTTCAACTCGAGATCGTCGAGACGACGGTCGCGGTCACCGGCCGATCCAGCCAGAGCGGTGCCCTCGGACCGGGTGCGCCGGCGACGGTGTACGCGCAGGCTCGCCCGCAACCGCTCAACCTCGACTTCGAAGCGCCAATCGATCAGCCGCCGCCGGCTGTCCCGGTGTCGTGGCTGAACGCGAACGCGGTGTCGATCCGTTCCATCGATCCGGCGGACGCAGGCTTCTCCGATTTGCAAGCGCTCAAGACCGCCATCGGATCGTCGCGCGTAGTGATGCTCGGCGAGCAATCACATGGCGACGGCACGACGTTTCTCGCGAAGACGCGTCTCATCCGATTCCTGCACGAGGATATGGGCTTCGACGTCCTTGCGTTCGAGTCGGGCTTCTTCGACGTACACGAAGCGTGGAAAAGGATCCAGACGGGAACGCCTGCGGTCACGGCAGCGCGCTCATCAATCTTCGGGCTCTGGAGCTACAGTGAGCAGGTGCGTCCGCTGTTCGACTACATCGGCGCCAACGCGCATGCTGCACGACCACTGGTTCTTCTCGGAATGGATTGTCAATTCACCGGAACAGGCGTCAACGGAACAGGCCCCACATTCATTACCAAGCTCGAAGCCTACCTGACATCGCAGGGATCGACGATTCTCTCAGCGCCAGAGTGGGCGGCTTTCGGTGTGATTGCCGATTCGGTTGCCAAGCGCGGCTACGACGATCTTGCGCCAAGTGCAGCGGAGAGCGCCGCGTTCGATGCAGGATCGGCGTTGCTCATGCGCGAGACCGTTCGTTTGCGCGACGCATCGCCGTCGGCCGAGTCGTCGTTCTGGGCGCAGCTCGCGAAGTCGCTCGACTCCCAATTTCACGCGCTGTGGTACTCGTGGGCTGATCCAACCAATACGCTTGCGTATGACATCGTTCGTGATTCGGGGATGGCGCGCAACATCATCTGGCTGGCGAACACCGCGTATGCGGGGAGCAAGATCATCGTGTGGGCGCACGCCGAACATTTGCAGTTGAATCCTGAAGGCGTCGCCGACATCGCCGGCAACAAGCCATTCGCCGGCTGGGCCAACACGGGCTATCTCACAAAGTCCGCGCTCGGTGATCAGGTGTATTCGATTGGATTTCTGGCCGGAACGGGAACGGCACAACGCGCAGACGCCGTTCCGCCGCCGCCAATCACCATTGGTCCGCCGCGCGCGGGTAGTTGGGACGACGTGCTCTTGAGTCTGAACAAGCCGTACGTATTCCTCGATCTGCGCAACCCGGCGCCTGGCGGCGAGTGGGTGAAGGGGCCGCGGATCGCGCGACCATTCTTCTACGCGGAGAATTACGCGAACTGGTCGACGGCATTCGACGCATTCGTGTTCACAGCGACGATGACGCCGTCGGTGCGCAATCCGTGATTCGTTAGCCTGCCCGCTCGAGAATCAGGACCTCTTTCGCCAGTCGCGCCTCGAACGCATCGCCGTCACGCCACCGAAAACAGACCCGCCGTTTGCTCATTAACGGCCAGTCGGCTGCAACGACTACTCAAGGAACAGGCCACGCGTTACGGATGGGGTGAAGTTGCAAGTATTCTCCCCAGGCAGCGCGCGCACGCTGTTGTCCGACAGCATCGATATGCTGATTGCTCACGCCCAGCCGCTCACGAAACTCTTGCGAGAAGAGGTGTTGGCGCAGGTGTCGCTGAAACCACGGTGTCTGAAGGAGAGCCCAGAAGCACACTGCACCAACGGACACAGGGCCAACACGCAGACCCAGCATCGAAGCTGTCTGAGCAACGTCGTCCGACATGCGATAGGTGACCGCAGCGTTTGTCGTATCCCCAAGACAGTTCGCGAGCAGAGGCACCGCGAGACTATCAAGGGCGATGGCGGCCGCTATCAGTGTCTGATCGTCTGGAGTCGCAGGGATAAATGAGAATGCGCCATCGCCAACCCCCGCGAAGTAACCATGGACGCGAGCCAGTCGCGCCATGAGCATCGAAGCGGACTGCGTTGCGACGTCGGGCGTGTTGCGCGCCCCCGATCGGCACGCAACAAGCAACGTAGATACGGACAGGATGGCGAAAAGGAAGCTTCGCATACAGAGGTGCCTGTTGTCGCCACATGGGCCGTTCGCTCCAACGTACGCTAGACCACCGGGAGGCGACACTCAAGGCTAACACGGTAGCCGCAAACACGACACTTTCCGCAGTGTCGGCTACGTCTGGCAACCTGGGCACCGCCGTTTGGCCGCTGCGGCGCGCGGGCGCGATGTCTGCAAAGAACTCCTCTTAGCACCACCCCAATCATATCAACGCGAGAACTCGACGAGGAGCTGTTCGAAGCGCGGGTCGCTCCGTAACGGCGCCCACGACGGATCAAGGCGCACCCACGCCGGCGTCGCATAGTACCGGCGCTCGAGCGCGAGCCGCAACCACGCGAGCGCGCGGTCGCGGTCACCGGCAGCGGCCGCCGTCCGCGCCGCGAGGTAGTGGAAGTAGGTGTTCGCCTGGCTCATGCTCCCGTTCGCATCCCCGTCGATGAGCGCAAGACCCTGCACCGTCATGTCCAGCGCGGCCTTCGCGTGCCCGGCGTGCGCGAGCATCAGCCCGAGGATCATATGCCGCTGCGCGTCGCGGGGCGCCGCCCGCAGCTCGTCGCGCAGCACCGCGCTCGCGCTGTCACCCCAAGCGCGCGCGCGCGCCGAGTCGCCGCGCCAGCGGTACAACTGCGCGCGAACCGTTGTCATCGCCCCCCGGTCGCCACCGTAGGCCGACACGTCGCTGGCGAGGAGGAAACGCTGGTCCTCGTCGCGCAGCGCCCAGCCCATGTCGTAATACGTCGCGAGGTAGGCGAGCAACCGGTCCCGCGGCACGTCGCGGGAGCCATCGGCGATCACACGCTGCGCCGCAGCGAGATCGCCCGCCCCCAATTCGACCATCAAACGATCGCTGTTCCTGTTGAGCGAGGACGGCGCGAGCGCGCGGCCCCGTTCGACGGCGGCCCGTGCCTCGGCGATCCGACGCATCCGGAGGAGCATTCGACCCCGGCTCGAGTGGCCCACGGCCGAGAGTGGATCGAGTCGAATCGCCGCGTCGAAGTCGCGGAGCGCGTCGTCAAAGCGCCCGAGGTCACCCTCGAGTGCTGCGAGGCTACGCAGCGCACTGGCGTCGCCCGCATCGAGTCGGCGGGCGCGGAGCAGCTCGTCGAGCGCCCCGGTGAGATCACCTTCCACCAAGCGCAGGTAGCTGCCGCGGACGATGTGCCGTGCGGCGCCGTCGGGGGCGAGCGCGGACACGCGATCGGCGGCCTCGCGCGCGCGTCGTGCGACCGCAGGCGACGGCGTCCCGTTGGAGTACAGTACGGCCGACGCGCGCGAGAGCATCCCCCACGCGTCCACCGAGGTCGAGTCGCGCGCGACGGCCTGCTCGAAGAACGCGATGGCGTTCCGGAGCGATACAGCGTCCACTGCCGCGCCACCGTTCACCGCCGCCATGCCACGCAGGTACAGATCGTAGGCCGCCGCGTCGCGCGTGACGACGTGCACGATCTTCGCACGGTCCTCGCCGCCCAACGCCACCTCCATCGCGCCAACCACCTGCTCGGCAATGGCGCTCTGCACGCGGATCACGTCCGCGCCCGGCGCGTCGAACGGCTGCTGCCAGCGACTCTGGGGCTGATCGCTCTTCGTGATCTCCACGAGCTCGGGCCGAACCAGCACCCGCCGCGCATCGCCGACGCCGACAACGCGCACGGTGCCCGTGAGCAGGTAGCGCACACCGAGCTCCTTGGCGATCTCCCGCGCCGACTTCTTTGACGCGCGATACTGGTTGGAGCTACCGCGGGCGATGACCACCAGGGTGCGCACGCCGGTAAGCTTGCCGCGGATCTCGTCGGTGATGCCGTCGGCGAAGTACGCGTCGGCCGCGTCGCCCTGATGCTCGAACGGCAACACGGCCAGCGACGGCGACGCATCAGGCGCCCCACGCGCGGCCACGACGCCCCACGCCAGCGCGGCAGACGTGACGACCGCGAGGCCGACCACCGCGCCGATCACGGCGCGCCGCCGTGACGCCGGACGCCGGCCGAACGCTGCGGTCACGTGCGCCGACGCGCCCGACGAGAGCGACCCCATCGCCGCGAGTACCTCCCCGGCGTCGTGCGGCCGGTCCGCGGGATCCTTGGCCAGGCAGTGCATCACGAGCGCGCCTAACGACGGCGGCAGCCCCTGACGCACCTCGTCCAGCGGCGTCGGCATCTCCGAAAGCTGCGCCGCCACGAGCTGCTGCGCGGTGGAGCGGTGCGCAAACGGGTGGCGAGCCGCGAGCATCTCGTACGCAACAATTCCCCATGCATACAGGTCAGCGCGCGCGTCGGCTGTGTCGCCCACTGCCTGCTCCGGGGCCATGTAGGCCGGCGTGCCCAACGACGTACCGATCGACGTAAGCGTCGCGCTGGCCGGTCCACTCGACGCACCACGCGCCGCGCTCAATGCCTTCGCGATCCCGAAGTCGGCGACGACGGCGTTGCGGCCGGCGAGCAGCACGTTCTCCGGCTTGATGTCGCGGTGCACCACGCCATGCGCGTGCGCGTACTCCAGCGCCTCCGCGATGTCGCGCAGGATGCGCAACGCCTCGTCGAGCGGCACGGGCCCGTGCTCGAGCCGGACGCGGAGCGATTCGCCCGCCACGAACGGCATTGTATAGTAGGGAAGCCCTCCGGGCTGCCCCGGAGCGGGCGCCGTCGTGCCCGCGCTCAGCAGCGGCACGATATGCGGATCCTGTAGCGCCGCCGCGAGCTTGATCTCACGCGCAAACCGCTCGGCAGAAAGACCCTGGGCAAGTTCCGGCGAGAGCACCTTGACCACGACCTGACGGTCGAGCGCCGGATCGGTGGCCACGAACACGCGGCTCATGCCGCCGCCCCCGAGCTCGCGCTCGATCGTGTACGCCGTACTGAGCGACGCCTGGAGTTGGTCCCGGAGCGTCTCGGTCACGTCGTGCTCCGGTCTGCGGGAGCAACAGGAGCAACGGGCGCGGCGGGCACCGCAGGCGCGGAGGGCGGAGTCTTGGGGAGCATCGCGTCCAGCGCCGCCAATTCCGCCTCGAGTGACTCCGAGCGGACGACGGGAGGCGCTGTTGGTGCGGCGGACGACGGGTTTAGCGGACGCGGATCGCGATCAGACATGCGGAGGCGGGTGAAGGACACGCCATCCTACCGCGCGCACCCAACCGGGCACATCCTCAATATTCGCGGGTACTTGGACACATTTCGCACGGCCACCTAACCCACATGCGGTCAACGCGTTACGACCGTCCCTTGGCGAAAACACTTGGTGCTACGTCGAACCGTTCACTGAACGCGCGGCTGAAATACGAGAGCGACTCGAACCCCACCGAGTACGCGATCTCGGTCACGCTGCCCGCGCCGCGCTTGAGCAACTCCGCCGCGCACTCCACGCGCACCGTCCGGATGAAGCGACTCGGCGACACCCCGACCTCGTCGCGCAGCGCGCGATACATCTGGTGGTACGAGAGCCCGGCCGCTGCGGCCAGCTCGTTCGGGTCGAGCGCGGGGTCCGTCAACCGCGCCTCCACGAGCGGCCGCAACTTCCGTACGATCGCCGGCGGCTCGGCCGCCGTTGGCTCGCTCGCGGGCGCGGCCAGCGCCGAGTCGTGGATGGCCTCTGCGCCCGCCCGGAACCGCTCGCGGAGTCGCCGGCGCTGCGCGAGCAGCCCGTCCACCGTCGCAATCAACACAGGCGGGTCGAACGGTTTGAGAAGGTACGCGTCCGCACCCGTCTCCAGCCCCGCCACCTGGTCCTCGGTCGCCGCGCGCGCCGAAAGGAGCACGAGCGGGATCGCGTCGGTCATGGCGTCGGACTTCAACGCACGACCCAACGACAGGCCGTCCAGCTCCGGCATCATCACGTCGGCCACGATGAGATCGGGCAGCTCGGCACGCGCAGCGGCGAGCCCCTGCCGCCCGTCCGCGGCCTCGATCACGCGGTATGCGTCGGACAGCAGCGAGCGCACGAACGCGCGCACGTCAGCGTTGTCGTCCACGAGCAGCACGGTGGTGCGGTCGGCGATCGAGTCCGCTGCCGAAACGGTGGCCTCCGCGACGGGCGCGAAGGCGAGCGCCGCCTCGTGCGTGTCGGCGTCCGCGCGCGCCACCGGCGTCGAGTGCGCAAAGGGCGTCGCGTCGTCAGCGACGTTTCCGATGGGGAGCCGCACGGTGAACGTGCTTCCCTCGCCCGGCGTGCTCGCAACGTCGATGGTGCCGCCGTGCAGCTCCACCAGCTCCTTCGCGAGCGCCAGGCCGATCCCCGTCCCCTCGTAACGGCGCGTCGCCGACGCGTCGCCCTGGAAGAAGCGGTCGAACACGCGCTCTACCTGCTCGCGCGCGATGCCCACCCCCGTGTCCCGCACGCGGACCACTGCCGCGTGCCCGTCGCGCGCGACGGTGATCTCCACCGCGCCGCCGGGCTCCGTGAACTTGAGCGCGTTCGACAACAGGTTGAGCAACACCTTCTCGAGCTGCTCGGCGTCGAACGACACCGGGAGCGCGCCCTCGTCGGTACGCACCGCGAGCGCTATGCGCCGGCGCTCGGCCAACGGCGCGAACGCGAGTGTCGTCGCGCGCGCGAACGCTGCGAGGTCGTGCGACTTTAAATCGAGCGTGACAGCGCCCGCCTGGAGCCGCGCGAGGTCGAGCACCTGGTTGATGAGCCGGAGCAGCCGCTGCCCATTGCGCTGCATGAGCTCCGCCTGCTCGCGGAGCGCCGGCGCGGTTGGCCCGTAGCGTCCATCGAGCAGGCTGCGCACCGGGCCGAGGATGAGCGTGAGCGGCGTGCGGAACTCGTGGCTCAGGTTTGCGAACAGCCGCGAGCGCGAGTCGTGCAGCGCCGCGAGCTGCGCATTGCGGTCGCGGAGCTCGCGGGTGCGGGTGTCGACCACCCGCTCGAGCGCCACGGTGCGCGTGCGCAACGCGCGCACCCGCCACTGCGCGGCCGCGACGCCGAATCCAGCGAGCACGGCGAGCACGGCGAGGCGGAACGCCATCGTCTCCCAAACGTGCGGCGCGACGTCGATGCTTGCCGACGCGCCGAGCATGTTCCACACACCGTCGTTGTTGGCGGCGATGACGCGGAAGGTGTAGTGGCCTGGCGGTACGCGTGTATAGAACGCGGTGCGTCGCGCGCCGGCGTCGATCCAGTCGCGATCGTACGGTTCCAGGCGATAGCGGAAGCGCACGTTCGCCGGCGCCACGAAGCTCATCGCGGTGTACGCGATCTCGAGGTCCCGGCTATCGCTTCCCTGCGCCTTGATCTGCTCCACGGCCACCGGCGGCGGCGCGAGATTGCGCCGGATGCGCGCCGGATCAACGACGGCGACGCCGTCCTGGGTCGGGAACCAGAGCGTGCCATCGCGCGCGTGCACGCCGGCCGGCTGCGAGCCGCCGTTGCCCTCGCTGCTGCGCATGCCGTCGCGCTCCGTGTACGACGTTGCGACCACGTTCGGCGCCCGCCCGTCGACGAACGCGAGCAGGGCGCGCCGCTCCACCCACGAGATGCCGCGGTCGCCGTTCATCCAGAGTCGCCCCGCGTCGTCCTCGACGATGTGGTGGATGACGTCGTCGAACAGGCCGTCGCGCGTCGAGACCGACGCGATGCGGCCACGATGCCCACTCGCCGGCGCCCATTCGCGCGGGTTTAGCCGCGCCAGCCCGCGCCCCTCGGTGCCGATCCACAGCCAGCCGTCCGCGTCTTCGTAAAGCGCGCGGACGTTGTCGGACGGCAGCCCATCGCGCGTGGTGATCGAGCGGAACACGCCGTCGTGGTAGCGCGCCACGCCGCCGCCCAGGGTGCCCATCCACAACGCGCCGTCACGCGTGCGGAGGAAGGCACGTACGGCGGTCGGAGCACCAGCGTGCGGGTCGAGCTGTTGCCACCGGCCGCCATCGCGGCGGAACAGCGCGTTGTCGGTCCCCACCCACATGGTCCCGTCGGGGTCCTCGTGGATCGCCATCGCGGACCCGGCGAAGGACGCCAGCGGCCCCGCGTCGGGCGGCGGGGCGCAGCGCAGCTCCGGCAGCGTGCACACGACGACAGCGCCGTAGCCGCCGATCCACAGGCGCCCCGCACGGTCCTCGTGCAGCGTCCGGATCCACCTCGAGCGCCCGACACTCGGCCGGAAGACGCGCGTCTCCTGGCCAAGCACTCGCACGAGCTCACCGGCCGCCGTGCCGTACCACATCGCGCCGTCGTGCGCCTGGAGCACCGGATAGGTGTTGGTGAGCGGGCTACCCGCCGGTGCATGTGCGACGACGCGCACGGTGGTCGGCTTGAGCCGGTACAGCCCCTGGCGTTGCGTCCCGACCCAAAGGCTGCCCTCGTGATCGAACGCGGCGGCGGCGACCACTACGCCGAACGGCAGCGCCATGATCACCTCGGCACCCGCGGACGGTCCGGCGGTGCGGCCACCGTCGCGCATGCCCGGGCCGTCAGTCCAGTACATGCGGTCGCGCTGGTCGGGGAACAGCAGCTTCGATGCGTTGCCGTCGAAGCGCGTGTCGGCCCGTGTCACGCCATACGGGGGGTCGGTGCGGACGCGCCACACGCCCCCGATGGTGCCCACCCAGATCTCGCGGCCGAGCGGCGCTTCGGTGAGCGCGACGGAGGTCGTCGCGAGGCCGTGCAGCACTGCGTGCAGCGAGTCGCGCAATCGCCACACGGCGTTTCCTGTCGCAATCCACAGCGTGCCGTCGCGGTCCTCCAACATCGACGAGGCCGAGTCGCCGTCGAGCCGGTTTGGGGCCGTGAGGCGCGAGGCCGCGTGATGCGTGGCGTCGCCGGTCGTCGTGCCGGTTACGCGATGGATCCCGTCGCTCCCTGTGGCGACTACCAGCGATCCATCGCGGCGCGGCGCGATCGCCGTCACGTGTCCGCGAATTGCCTCGGGCGCCACCGCCACGAGCTGCGTGTCGCGTACGACGAAGAGACCGCGCTCGGTACCCACCCACATCGCGCCGCGTGCGTCCTCACACAGCACGAGGGCGTATGGCCGGGCGCCGTTCGCCCACCCGATGGGAACGAACGCGCCGTGACGGTAGCGCACGAGTTGGAACTGCTCGGTTTGGAGCCAGAGCGTACTGTCGCGCGCCTGCGTGAGCAGCGCGATTCGGTTTGACGGAAGGCCCGGGGCGTTCGCCGCGTTGAACACGGTGAACCGCACTCCGTCAAAGCGCACGAGGCCGTCGTGCGTGGCCAGCCACAGGTAGCCGTCGCGACCCTGGAGAAGTGCGCTGACCGAGTTGACGGGCAGGCCGTCGCGCACGGTCCACGACTCTCGGACGTAGGGATCCGACGGTGCCGGCACCCCGATCGCCATGGGCGTCCGAACACCCTGCGCCGCGAGCGGAGCCGCGATGCCCAGCGTTGCGGCGACGGCGGACGCGGCGAGACGACGCGCGGTGACGGCTGAGAGGTGGCGTTGCAGCATGCGGCGGGACAGGCGGGTCGGCGACAACGTGGCGGTGCCGACCGGCGCGTCGGGAGGACGAGACAGGACAATTTCCGCAAACGCGCGCCACTGCGCCAGAGCGATCGGCGCCGGAGGCGCCGCGTCGTCGAACTATCCGGTCTTCAAAGGCCCGGCGACATTGTAAGTATTGAACACGATGCCGGACGGCGTTGCCTTCGTGCTGACAAGCTCGAAGGAGCATGCCGGAGTTCCCTCCGCAAAGAAGCGCTTCCCCGTGCCCAACAGGACCGGATAGACGAGCAGGAGGACCTCATCCGCAAGCCCATGCGCGAGCACCGTCGATGTCAGCGTGGAGCTACCCCAGAGGATAATGTCCGGGCCATCCTGCGCCTTGATGCGGCGAATGCCTTCGACGATGTCCGGTCCAAGGCCCTCGGACGGGCCCCATGCAAGACTTTCCGGGCGATGGGTCGCGACAAACTTCGTCGCCGCATTGATGCCGTCCGCAATCGGACTGCTCGGCGCCTGACCCCAGGACACCGACCAGATATCGTAGGTGCGACGGCCAAGCAGCAGATCGAAGCGGGGGCCATGCGCGGCGAGGACTGCATCTCTGCCAGCGGGGGTCCGATAGGGCCCAGTCCAGTCGCCGTAGGGGAAATCGCCGTCATCGGCTGAATGCTGGATCACGCCGTCCAGCGAGATGTGTTCGATGATCTTGAGCGTTCTCACGTGCGTCTCCGTGTTCTGGGGTTGGCGCTTCTATTCTGTGTTGGCTGCGTCGAGGATCCAACGGCCACTCCAATGACGAACAGGCCAGACGGGATTCGACAAGCCTTCACGATATAAGTGCTCGACTGACGAACGTCCGGCGAATCATGCCGCTCGTCATCGGAACGCCTCCGTGAGCAACGCACGGTTGGATGTCAGGGCGGGTGGACTTCTCCCTGCTTCGCATCCTGACGTAGCAGGGCGATCGTGACACGGTACTGATCGTGTACGAGGTTCCACTCGGTCAGCTCGGCAGCGAGTTGATCGGCCTGCGCCTGATGCTGGCCGCAACGCACCAGCGCGTGACGCGCCAAATCGTCTCGGCCGTCCTGCACCGCCAGCATCGCCCGCCGCTCCCAATCGCTCGCGCGGGCCATTTCCACCGTCTGCAGTTGCGCGACCGCCCTGAAATGGGCCGCAAGCGCCTCGGCCTCCCGCTCCAACTCGGCCGCGATCTTGTGTGGTGACAAACGAGCGGCCTTCACCCGCACGCGGGCTTCTGGCACGTCACGATGTTGCAGCGCGACGACGAACGCATTGAACGCCGCAATGCCGGCATCCAGGTGAGCGCGCGCTTGGTTGAGTGCAAGAGTGGTTCGTTCAGTCCGGGTACTCATTGTTGGACACTCTGCTGGCAATCCCAATGGGGTGACATGTGGAAGCCATGACTGCGCTGGCCTCCGACTTTCGCCCTGACTGGTGCAGCGTTCGTTTAGGCGGTCGGCGAACGGGAAGTGGTGTGCGACATGAGTTGGATGTCTTCGCGTACGACCCAACCGAGACGCGACCAGAAGGCCGCCGCCGGATGGTTGCCCGATACAACCATCAGGTGACACTTATAGATGCCACGGGCCTTGAGAGCTCGAACGCACCGCTCCGCTAATTGACGGCCAATACCCCGTTGGCGATGTGTCGTCGCAACCGCCAAGTGCTGCAGATACCCGCGCCGACCATCCGTCCCGCATAGCACGGCGCCCACGACCGATTCGCCGTCAAGCGCAACGAAACTGAGCCCCGGATTGCGATCAAGATACGCAAGGAGCGGGTCACGCTCATCCACGTCGCGTAGCGTGACGCCCGCGGACGTACGCCAGAGCGCGAGTACAGCGTCGTAGTTGGCGTGCTGAAAATCCTGGATGTGGACTGGCATAGACCTCCGCAGCGAGTCTATGAGAATATCACAGTCGGCTTGGGGTCGCGGGATACAACGGGCCTGTACTCCTATTTTTGCAACCTCGCCACCGCGACGCACCGCTGCACGAGCCGCTTGCTGCCGCTCGACGAGTCAGTCACCGCGCTGTCTGCCCCCGCCAACCGTCCCAGCACCAGGTCTACGTCGCGCAGGGCCGTGCCTCGCCTCAAGCTGAGCTTCACGACCGTACCGGGGTCGCCGTGCAGCGGGCGCATCGTCTCGAGTGGCGCCCCGTTTGCCGTGACCAACTCATCGCCGGTGGCAAGGCCCGATCGTGCCGCCGGCGAGCTGTCCTGAACAGCGCCGACCACGGGCGTGCCTTTACCGCTACGGGCGAAGCCGACGCTCATGCCAGGACATCCGCTGCCAACGGCCCGCGTGCCCCCGCCCACGAGCTGCGCACGCGCGGTCACGGGCATTCCGCATACCATGAACACCGCGAACATCGGGACACAGATCACTGATCGAGCCATGTTCGTCTATCGGACGGAGGTTAGCGCACACGGACATCGGGATTCACGAAGGCCGTCGTTGGACACGGGCGCGCGAGGCCTGGTTGCAGCAGAGCGCCCATGCCGTAGCGAGACCGCATTAGCGGGCGCCAGTAATGTTGCTGATCAGATCGGCCGATCATTACCCATGGGGCCGCACCAGGTGAACTCCGCCAATGGAGCCGACCCGGCGGTCGTGATCCTACTCGAACTCCACCGCACGATGTCCCGATCATCCTGCCTTGCCCTTCTCGTCGTGGTGGCCGCCTGCGGCCACGACGGCAGCAGCGTTGTCGGCGTCACGGACGGGATCATTCGGCCCATCGCAGTCGTTCCCGTGCCCTGGGTGGACGGTGCATGGGTTCAACGCGTCCCAAGTTGGGGCTCGCCAGTCCGCCTCCGCCTCCCGGTACCGCTCGACAGCATCGTACTCGGTCCCGCAGGCGGGCTCGGATTCTTCGGAGCCCACGAGGGCGGGCACGTCGAGGGGTTGGACCACCTCTGGATTCCGACAAAGCCGGGCACCACGGTGGGTAGTTGGGCGGACGGCACTGTGCTCAGCGTCCAACGCATCGACGGCTCGTATTACATCGACATCGACTACGGCCACGGCCTCGTCGGAAAACACCAGCTCGTGGATGGGCCACTCGTGGTGGCCGGGCAGCACGTGAAGCAGGGCGATCCGGTCGGTACCGCGCACTTGGCAGAGTTCAATCTCGTCGATTACAACCGTTCTGACGGCGTGCGGACCGAAGACACCGGCGGCTCGAACGTCTCTCCGTTCGACTACCTCGAGCCGGACGTACAGGCCGCGTTGATTGCGCGCGTGATGAACGAAGTCGTCGCCCCGTATTTTGCCAATGGATCCACCTCGGGGAGCAGCCGGCCGTGGGAGCCACGCCTCACGAACAAGTTGCTCTTCCATCACGATCACCCCGGCACCTTTCAGGGTGAGTGGATCTGCACCAACAAGGGATGGGCCACGTCCGACCCGTTGTACTTCGACGTGATGGCGATCAACGACGTGACGAACGCGTACGGGCACTTTCAGCATATCGACCTCGAGGACTACAACGCGTCACTCCCGCACTCCAAGGGGCTGATGGATGGCACGTGGGTGCCGGGCGACAGCGCGGGCAAGTTCGTCCTGAAGTTGAGCTACAGCGGAGCGACATACTACGCTCGCTACGCGGTGGACGAGAGCGGCTCGCGCGCAAAGCTCAGATTGGAATGGCGCCTGGGCAGCTACCCGGACTCGATCTCATCGAATGCGGCGGTGTACATCGAGCGCAAGAACGTCTACCTCGGGCTCGATGCGCAGCAACTGGGGCTGATCCCTCGGTAGATCTGCGGCGCGCGCGCTTACCGGTTAGCGTCCCTCCAGGAACCCTCTGCCTTCGAGTATCGCGGGCAGGCCTTTTCGATGCGCGCCGTCCGCGTCGCCGACTACTTGGCCGCGGCAAAGTGGTGCAGGTAGCCCCTCTGTCGGCCTGGCGTCAGCGCTTCGAAAGCGCGCTTGAAGAATCCGAGTCCGAAGTACTCCTTGAAGCACTGTATGATGACGATGTTCTTTCCATTCGCCGTGTAGGTAGGTGCACCCCTATCCCACGACGCCATCATCGCCACCTTCGGCATCGGCAACGTGCCAAAATCCCTCGTAGCCTGGCATTCCATGTGGTTGCAGAGGGTCGAGCTCGAGCCGCCATTCGTCGGCTAAACGATGCAATGTCGCAACGCCCGGTGGCTCAGAGTATCCGGCCACCTCGACTTTCCATGTGAGTCGCAGCAAGACGAACGCGCGGTCCGGGGTTTCCAGAACATGCCCGGATAGCACGGAGGCGAGCCGCAGTTGCCTAGGAAAAGCGCGAATCGCCCGGGTAAGAAGTTCCCCCGGTTGAAGGCTTCTCAGCTCATCGATGGTCGATGTCCCAGGGAACATACGAAGCAAACGCGCCGCATGGTCGGCCCGGTGACTCTCCAGACTTCGCCAATGGTGCTCGGCCACCGCACGCGGAAGATGATCCATCTCAGCGAGATACTCATCCAGTGACTGACTCAACGGCTCGCGACTCGCCTCAGCGATGAACGCTTCGTGATACCGCGCGAGCGACTCGTTCGTTGCCAACGCCGCAACGGCGCGGCCGTCACCATCCACGAATGCCTGCCACGCTGCACCGAGAACTGCCTCTGGATTCATGAGGTCCGTTGAGAAGATGCTCGTGCGTGGCCAACGCTCAAAGTCTGCCACAACCGAACATACGAAACGCGAACGAAGCGAACTACCTCAGATCGTTTGGCCGCAGTAACGCACGTCAGATTGCTGGTCGCGATCTCCACGCAATCTCAGACGGAGACCAGGCTGTCCTCAGGCCATCCTGCCCCGCTCCACCTCGGGGAATACATTCCAGTCTCTTCCTGTCGACCAACGAGCCAGACAAAGCCGCAACCAGCCAACCACGACTGCGGCAGACGCAGCTGGGTGGTCCATGGATCGTCGGGCAGCCCGCCCCCACCGCCAAGCGGCGCCGTAATGTGGTAATCGTGTTCGAGGTGCCGTATGGCGTCCAGGGACAGTCGATAGGCGCGGCCAGCAGCAAGGAGCAGGAGGGGCGCGGTGCCGATGTGGCGCAGCACCGCAAGGGGCCGTGGCGCATCGAGATGTGCCTCCGCCGCAACTGCGTCGCCGTCAATTCGTAGCATGAGCGAATTCGGCGTGTGCTCTTCCCCTCGCAGCCTGATGGGCAGGGGCATCGCGACCAACCGTTGAGCGGCCGTCCGCTCATCCATGATGTCCGGAGTCGCGTCGTGGTGCAATACAATCCGGGAATCGCCGAAGACTGCCTCTGGCGCGCGGATGGTTACGGTCCACATCAGGCGAATAGCAACGCGAGCGACGCCAAGATGGAGTGCTTCTGTGTGCGAAAAGCCCACTCTGTTCCTCAATGAGACGTAGAGCGATCCAATGCCCGCTATCCGGCATCCGAAGCGACGGCAGTCTGATCTCGTCTGTCCCCGATCGCCACGAGGTCTATGGGAATATCACATTCGGCGTGGGGCTGCGGAATATAACGGACCCGTATTACGATTTCGCAATCTCTCCACGGCGACGCACGGACCTCACGGCGACGCGACACATCGCACAGCCCGCGCACAGCAAGTGACACTCAGCCAGCAATGCGATGATGATCCTGCAGGGGACGTTTCGAATGAACTAAGACCGGGGGCATTTCTACTGAACGTTGACACCGTGGCTCGCCAATCTTGACGAGCCCCAAACGTCGCCGCTCATTTGACGCAAACTCATACGATGGGGTTGCGCATGGGGACGTTGTACGAGGCGGCAAGGACGAGTGGCAAAGCCGCGCCCCCGATGGATGGCACTGTGGGCGAACGATCGGCGATAACGTGGATCAAATGGGCCGGCTGGGCCGCGCTGAGCTTTCCGGTCACGGTACTCTCGCACGAGCTGGCGCACTTTCTCAGCTATGTCGTGTTCGGATTTCCGGGTGCCGCGCTCCATTTCAGCTCCTCCAGCTATGCCGTCGAAACTGCGTTGTGGAAGCATATGGGAGATGGTGATCGCGCGGGAGCGGCAGCTCTGCTTCCGCTCGGGCGCGTCGGAATCGCGGCGATCCTCGGACCAATTGTAAGCGCGCTAACAATCGTGCTCTGTGTGTGGCTCGCCAAACGCAAGCCGCATCCGTTCCTGCTCGGACTTCTTCTCACTGTTCCATTACGGTCCCTCGCGTCGGTGATCGTCCTGTTCGGGCTTCTCCTTGGACGGACCAGAGGAGGAGGGTCAGACGAGGCCCACGCCGCCGCGCTGTTGCCGGTTCCGGAGCTCCTGCTGCATCTCCTTGCCGTCTCGTTGCTCGTCGTCGCGTGGACCTCCGTCGTGAAGTTTCTTGCGGTGGGAACACGGACGGCGCGACTGACGGCACTCTTCCTTGGCGCTGCTATCGGGGGGCTTGTCTACGCCGTCGTGATCGGTCCAGCGCTCCTCCCCTGATCAGGAACCAGCCATGGCGACACGATAGACACGTGTCTCACCAGAGGTCACTCTTTCCCGCGCGCAGTGATTCCTCAACCCAGTTCCGGTACTCCTCACGCATGCAGGTGCCGCACGGCCGATAGCCGGCGGCGAGAGCGGTCGCTTCATCGGCGAAGAAGACACGCACTTTTGCGTATCCGGTCGGCAGTGAGCCCACCGCGCTCCGGCAATCGAGGCGCCCATAGATCCTGCGGCGACGGTTACCGCCGAACGTGCCGGGAACCGTGCTGAGCACCTCTTCGCCTGTGGCGCTGATAAGTCGGTATTGCTTTGGTGTCATACGTACCCGATGAAGGGGTCGGTAGGAGGATGGTATAACTGCGCTCAGGTCTGCATCAGGGCTCATGGCCGATAACGCCCCGACAACCCCATCGTGAGCCATGCGTTGCCGTTGCCGGACAAATGCCCCCGGGCGTCAGCACCAATCGAAAGATGCTGCCAGACGGGAACCGCAACCGCAATGCCGACTCCTGCTCCAGGTCTCCAACGGACGACGTTGGCTGCACGGGGCTGAGCTTCATGATAGGCTCCAAGTGACGTGACGATGCGCGGATTGAGGACCACGTCGCCCAACGCGAACTCCGTGAAGGCGCCCACAAAAGTCTCCGATGTGCCGTCGCTCTTGCTGCCCAGCGAGCCAACTTCCGCGCCGCCAGTGACGCGCCGCGCGCAGGTCAGCGCGACGGCGAGGCGAGCACTCGTCCCGCCGTCGATCTCCGTGCCTACTTCTCCGTCAACCATCGGACCATTTCGGCAGGACTCGATGCCATGCAGGCCGACAAGGGACGGAGTGGTGACGAGTACTGACGAGGCGATTGGAGTCCATT
>JBDUCM010000261.1:0-5302 GCA_040003455.1 bacterium | reverse complement strand
CAGCCCTTCGGCGACTTGAGCACGATCATTGGCCACCGCGGCCGCGTGGTGTCGTTGCCTCGCCTGGCTCTCTCCCTGATGGCGCCGATTTCCTCGATGACCTGATCCATCGCGGTGGCCATCAACTCATGCATCGTTTCCGGGTCGTCACCTTCGACGAACCACGGGTTCCAGCCACAGCCTCGAAAGAACTGCTCCAATTCCTCGGGCTCGATACGGGCCGGAATGGTCGGGTTGCTGATCTTGTAGCCGTTCAGGTGCAGGATCGGCAGCACGGCGCCGTCGGTCGCCGGGTCGAGCAGCTTGTTGGAGTGCCACGCGGTCGCCAGCGGTCCGGTCTCCGACTCTCCGTCGCCGACCACGCACGCCACGATCAAGTCCGGATTGTCGAACGCCGCGCCGAACGCATGGCTGAGCGAATACCCCAGCTCCCCGCCTTCGTGGATTGATCCTGGTGTCGTCGGTGCAACGTGGCTGGATATCCCGCCGGGAAAGGAGAACTGCTTGAACAACTTTTTCAGTCCCGCTTCGTCCAGCGTGACGTCCTGGTAGACCTCGCTCCACGTGCCCTCGAGATACACGTTGCCGACAATCGCGGGTCCGCCATGACCCGGGCCGGCGACGTAGAACATGTCAAGATCGTACTTCTTGATGACGCGATTCAGGTGCACGTAGATGAAGTTCTGACCGGGCGTCGTACCCCAATGGCCGACGACGAGCGGTTTCACGTGGGCCAGCGTGAGCGGCACCTTGAGTAGCGGATTGTCGTACAGGTAGATCTGGCCAACCGACAAGTAGTTGGCAGCACGCCAGTACGCGTTCATGCGCTGCAGCAGCTCTGGCGTCAACGTTCGCGCAGGCTGTGCTCCGAACGCGGCGGTGTCCGATGGTGCTGAGGGGGCACGACGGTTGGTGATTTCGGCGGCTTCCACCTCAGCGGCGTCAGAAGCCATTGGCAACGGACGAGCGGAGAAACACACACATGAACATCAGCCACAACCACATCCATGAGATCATCATCGTCAACCCCGACCCTTTTCCAGCAGATATTCTGCGCTTCGTGTTGACGCTGCATCGCATTTAGCATGCGCAGCCCTGTCGGCCGATGTGCGATTGGTTGCGCTCTTGCACCACCGCCGTCCGGGCAAGCGACCGGCAAGGCACAATGCTCGCTCATCGCCACTGCTCGCTCAGGCCATTGCTCCCCTTCGCTAAAGAGGAACACTCATGATGACAGTGATCGACGGACTCCCGGCCGATGTGCTCGGTATCGCAACGTCGGGCAGGGTGACGCACAGTGACTATCGTGACGTGCTCACCCCGGCGCCGAAGTCATGATGGCCAAGGGTCCGATCAAGATGATGTACGTCGTGGGCGCCGACGTGACCGGCTTTGCGCTCGAGGCGATGTGGGACGACGGAATGTTTGGCGCCCGGCACTGGCGCGATTTTTCGCGCGTCGCCGTGGTCACGGACCAGGCGTGGCTGCGGGGCGCCGTCAGCTTGTTTGCGCCGTTCCTCCCGAGTGAGGTGCGGCTCTTCACGGTCGGCGACTTGCCCGCGGCAACGGTGTGGATCTCCCGGTCATGAGAAAACGCCAGCGCTTGCGCGCCACGCCCTTCAGTCGCGCTCAGGCCCCGGTTCGATTTCGGCGCCGCCACTGCCGGCCGAACCGAATTTCGGCGCAGTGAACCAACCTCCCACGGTCGTGCGTGGGGGATTCGGTGCAATGGCATCCGACGACTCATCGGCTGTTTCCTTCGCATTCGACTGCGTCTTTGCTGCGTCGTCCTTCGACGCCCCTGGCTTGCGCGTTTGACGTGGCATGTGCCCTCTGAATGCTGGTTGACGTCACCTGATCGGCGACGATATCGCGCGGTGGCGAATGGCGAGTAGCGACATCAAGCACGCATCGATCGCGCCAACCTCGAGGGATTGCGACACAGCGTTGTCGTTGTGACGCAGCTCCAAAGACGGCACCGATAGTGCACCTATTCTAAACTCACCGTCGTTCGAAATCCATCGTTCGCGGCACAAGGCAACTGCCATGCGGCGATGCGTTAGCGAGTTCGAGCACTGGCATTCTCGCTGCCGTACGTGTGGATGAGTGACGCGGCGCACGGCCCGTACTGGAAGCGCGCGCATCGGGATTGGCGTGTCCGTGCCGCCGCCCTGGTCATGGCGCTCGCGATGATCATCTTCGTGCTGACGGGGAATCTCGCGAGGCGGCCGGGTGTCCATCCCCCGCCGACAGCGTCGCCCGGCGGGAAGTAGGCGGCCTCGACGGCCGTTGCAAGGATTGACCAACAAATACGCCGGAGCTCTCAATGCAGTTGGGCATCATTGTTCTTGGCTGCATGGGCGCGAACATGGTGCGTCGTCCCCGCCAAACGTGCATGCCGCTGCACTCTTTGCGCTCTGCACTCCGCGCGGCCAGGCCGATTTCCAGAACCGCGTCTCATCCGCCATGCGTTCGGAGTTCGGCGGCCACGCCGAACGGCCGGCGCAGGCTTGATCCACGACGAGAGACATGAACATGTTGCGAAGCCTCAGGGATCTCGACAAGTACTCGGTGTACGCGGCCGACGGCGACCTCGGACACGTCGACGACTTTCTCATCGATGACGAGCAGTGGGCCGTCCGCTACCTCGTCGTCGAGTCCGGGGGCTTTCGTGATCGACGCGGCGTGCTCATCTCACCAACCGCGTTCCGGCGCGCCGATAGTGAATCTCAACGCTTCCACCTGGCGTTGACGCTCGACCAGATCAGGAGCAGTCCGGACATAGATACGGACAAGCCCGTTTCCCGTCAGCATGAACGCGAATATCTCGACTACTACGGGTATACCCCTTACTGGGGCCAGCCTGCGCTCTGGGGGATGGGACTCAATCCGGTATGGCTTGCGGGCGGAACTCCGGACCATGTGCCGACCGCATTGGCCGCGGCGCCGGCCGTCGACGCGCACCTGCGGAGCGCCGATGCACTCCGCGGCTATCGCATTCACGGGAGCGACGGCGCTATCGGTCACGTCGATGATTTCCTTCTGGACGATGAAAACTGGGCGGTTCGCTTCCTCGTGATCGACACGGGCGCATGGGGGTTCGGTAAGAAGGTGCTCGTAGCTCCGCGCTGGGCCGACAGCATCAGTTGCGTTGACCGGACCATTCATCTCGGTATCTCGCGCGCTGCCGTCCAGAACAGCCCGGAGTGGCACCCGATCGCGCCGGTCAATCGCGAACTCGATCACGGGCTGTACGACCATTACGGTCGTCCGGTCTACTGGGAGCGAGACGGACACGCAAACGAGGCGCAGCCCCAGACTCGCGTCGCGACGTCGACATGACCCTTTGGCGCCGGCGCTGAAGTGGCGCAAGCCCATCCTGGCGTTCGCGCTGCCGCGAATCGCACGACACGCGCCGGCCCATCTGTCCTCACCATCAATGCCGGTTCCTCGAGTATTCGCTTCGCGATATACAAGGTCGCCGGCGTGCCGCAACGGGTGCTGGCGGGCAGTGTGGACGCGATGCGCTCCAAGTACCCAACCCTTTCGATCGCCGAGGCCGGCGGCGCGGTGGAAGGTGGCCGCCGGTTTCCCGCTGGCGATCAGCGCGCGACGACACGCCACCTGCTCGACTGGCTCGAGTCACAACCGGCCTACGATGCGGTCACCGCCGTGGGCCATCGCATCGTGTGTGGAACGAATCACACGGACCCGAGGCCGCTCACGGCGACGCTCGTGAGGGAACTTCGGCGCCTTGCGTCCTACGACGCCGATCACCTTCCCCAACAACTCGCCCTGATCGGCGAAGTCACGCGGCGGCGGCCGGATCTGCGTCAAGTCGCCTGTTTCGATTCGGCGTTCCATCATACGATGCCGCGCGTGGCCAGGTTGATCCCCATCCCACACCGCTTTTCCGCGGGTGTGGAACGCTATGGCTTTCACGGGTTGTCGTACGCCTATCTCATGGAAGAGCTCCGGCGTATCGATCCCGTCGCGGCGAGGGGTCGAGTCATCCTCGCGCATCTTGGCAGCGGCGCCTCGCTGGCCGCAGTACACCGCGGCAAGAGCGTTGACACGAGCATGGGTTTCACACCGACGTCCGGCCTGGTGATGAGTACCCGTCCCGGCGACATCGACCCGGGGCTGGTCTATTTCCTGGCACGCAGGAAGCACGTGACCGCGGCGCGCTTCCAGCGCATGGTCACGCAGGAATCGGGTCTGCTCGGTGTCTCTGGTATCAGCTCCGACCTGCGAGAATTGCTTGCCCGCGAGCCGCATGACGAGCGAGCCGCGGATGCGGTGGCGCTGTTCTGTTATCAGGCGAAGAAGTGGATTGGCGCGTACGCCGCGATCCTCGGTGGCGTCGAGACGCTCGCCTTCACCGGTGGCATTGGTGAGAACGCGTCACTCATACGTCATCGCATCTGCGCAGGGCTCGGCTTCCTCGGTGTCACGCTTGACCGGCGGCGCAACGCGCGACATGCGCCGGTAGTTTCGTCGCGCGCTGGCCGAGTGGCCGTCAGGGTCATCCATACGGATGAGGATGTGATGATCGCGCGGTCCGTCATCAGGACGCTCGATCTCGCCTAGCGCGCAGCGGGAAGACCGGCTGCAGACCCAAGCGGACGATCTCGGCGCGCCGTAAACTGGGGCGGCAAGCACCATGAAATGATTTCTCCCAATCCCTCCCGCCAGTTCTCCCGTAGATGCCGCGGAAGGAACCTGGCGGTGTAAGTCGCCGAAAAACGCGATCTTCAAGCGTACGTACGAAACCGGCCTGTGCGGAGAAGCCCGTCGGGCAGCGGCTACAAATCATCCGCTTTGCGGGCTGAACATCCCCTGCTCGACTGTTCGTTCGAGCAGGAACCGTTCGCAGCGTACAATGGTGGGGAAACGTTCATGGGAACGTGCCCGGACTGTGGGTCGCAGCTGGAGTATGCTGAGGGGTGTGTGAAGTGCCATGTGTGCGGGTTTAGTGAGTGCGGGTGAGTTGCACCAAACAGCATCATATCCCAATACTCACGGAATCTTGAAGAGACTCATCGGAGCGTCCTGAAGCGCAACTAGTGTCTTGAGTTAGAAGTCAGTGGAGTGTTTATTGCACTGGCGATGTGGCATCTCTCGCCGGAGATTTGCCCCATGTCTCGTGGTCCGCAGCTTGAACCGCTGGTCCTCACCGATGCGGAAATCGCACAGCTCACTGCGTGGAGTCGCCGCCCGAAATCCGCGCGGGCCTTGGCCGAGCGAGCGCAGATTGTGCTGGCCTGTGCGACGGGCGCGCCGAATCTGACCGTCGCCGACG
>JBDUCM010000023.1:0-50399 GCA_040003455.1 bacterium | reverse complement strand
GCTTCACCCCCGCCGCACCCCTCACGCTCACGCTGCACGCCCGCCGCTGCACGGATACGCCGTACGCCGCACGCTTCACCCCCGCCGCACCCCTCACGCTCACGCTGCACGCCCGCCGCTGCACGGACACGCCGTACCCCTCACGCCCACGCTGCACGCCCGCCGCCGTACGCAAACTCAGTCGGCGCGAAAGTAGCGGGCTGTGCACCAACGGATCATCATCCCGATCCGATCCGCCGCAGAGTCGCCCACCGCGGCGACATCGTCCGGGATCATCTGGGGAGTCGCCCGAGCGCCAAGTGCGCGCAGCGAGCTGATGGCGCGGTCGGCGGTGATTCCTCGCACCCTGAGATAGTCGGTAAACTCGATGACGAGATCACGCAGTTCACTGCGGGTACCGCTCGTGCGCAGCGCCTCCAGGATGCCGCGCTCGAGCCGCGCCTGCCGCGGTGTGGGGACGTATTGCAGGACTTCCCCATACCCGCCCCATGTGTCGCCTGCTCGCTGCTCTCTCATTGTTCGCTACCTCGGTTATGCCGGACGAGAAGGATGGAAGTCGCGTGCCGCGGTCGCAATGCGCGTCGAATCTCGATCGCGTCACGGGCATGTAACGACAGTGGGGCCGGCCCGGAGGGCCGGCCCCACTGTCCGGTCGAGACTGGCCTACATCGACGCGACCGTCACCGTGCTCAGGCGCTTGACGAGGGCCTTCGACATGGTTGCGGGAATCGGAGCGTAGTCCAGCGTGGCGGCCGACTTCTCGCCTTCCGTGAGTGCCCACTGCACGAAGTCCAGCAGCTTCTTGCTCTTGGCCGCATCCTTCTGCTTCTCGTAGATCAACAGCCAGGTGAAGGACGAGATCGGATACGCGCCCTTGCCCGTGGAGTTCACGATCGACACGCGATAGTCCGTGTTGGCCGGGAGCTTGGCAGCGGCGCCGGCGGCGGCAGCGGTCACGGCCTCGATGGAGGGGGTGACGAATTCGCCGTTGGCGTTCTTCATGTCGGCGAACGCAAGCTTGTTCTGCTTGGCGTATGCCAGCTCGATGTAGCCGATGGAGCCCGGCAGCTGCTTGACCTGTCCGGCCACGCCTTCATTGCCCTTGCCGCCCAAGCCGACCGGCCACTGCACATCCTTGCCCTTGCCCGGCTTGGACGCCCACGAGGCACTCACACTCGCGAGGTAGTCCGTGAATACATAGCTCGTGCCCGATCCATCCGAACGATGCACGACGAGGATGTCCGACGCCGGCAGCTTCACGCCAGGGTTGAGCGCCGCGATGCGCGAGTCGTTCCACTTCGTGACTTCGCCCAGGAAGATGCTGGCCAGCGTGCTGCCATCGAGGCGCAGCGCCTTCTTCAGCTCCGGAACATTGTACGTCACCACAACGGCGCCGAGAACCGTCGGGATGTGCAACACCGGCCCGCCCTTGGCGTTGCCGAGTTCTGCGTCAGACATGGGCGCATCGGTTGCGCCGAAGTCTACCGTCTGCTCCTGGAGCTGCTTGATGCCGCCGCCGGAGCCGATGGACTGGTAGTTGATCTTCACGTTCTTTGCCGCGGCGTAATCGCTGAACCACTTGTTGTAGATGGGCTGCGGAAAGGTCGCGCCCGCGCCAGTGAGGTCCTGCGCGGCGCCCGGCAGTGCGAGTGTTGCGACAGAGACGGCGGCAATGGCCATCTTGGCGATGAGTTTCACGGTGAATCTCCTGTGTAATTCAAGTGGGGCCTGCGACCGAACAATCGTCGAGAGCGGTCATGGTGGAGTTGCCGCGTCGTAACGGACGTGTCACGACGCGGCGGGCCACCGCCTAGAACGCCACCTGGAAGTGCGCGAAGTACGCCTTGGACTGCGCCGGCGGAGCGGACACGGACGCCGTGGCGGCAAGCGATTCCTGGTAGTCGAGCGCGAGCTGGATCTTCTGGTTCAGGTCGTAGAACACGCCGGCAATGGCCGTGTGATACGCGTTGTCCGTCGTGGTGGTGAAGCCCACGTTCGTGGCGTTCGGCGTGACCATGTCGTACCGCGCCACGATGCCGAAGGGCGACTTGCCGCTCGCGTCCATGAAGGCGAAGGGGCGCACGACCGTGAAGGCCGACAGGAGATGGCCGGTGATCTCCGTCTTGGTGCGCGTCGTGGTTGGCGTGAGCTCACCGTCTTCGTGACGCTGTGCGTATTCGGCTGCCAGCACCAGGCGCGGATCCTTGATGCCTACGAGCACGCCGGCGCGGCTGCGGTCCAGCGCTTCACCAACCTGTCCGGACGTGGCGCAGGCACCAGCCACGACGCAGGCGCTGGCCGTCGCACCCTTGTAACCCCAGGCGCTGACAGTGAATGTGTTGAGCAGCGGCATGTCCTTGTTGTTCGCCAGCGGCGTCAGCGTAAGGCGAACCGCGTAATCCTTGAAGCGATCCGTTTCACGCGAGGTGTAGCCAGGACCGTTGGTGATGGTCGTGTACACTTCGCCCATCTTGCTCGGCAGGGTGAACAGACCGGCAATGCCGGCATCCGCCGAAGCGAAGTAGCCGGCACGCTCGACGGCGCTCTGGCTCAGGTAGCGCGGCCAGAAGGTTTCCGCGTGATCGATGACGACGTTGTGCAGGATGCCGACGCGACCGACGAGCTGCGCGCCATCGCTGCTCTTGTCGCCGTCATATTGGAAGTAGGCGTACTTGGCGCGGAGCGTGTAGGCATTGGGGGTGCCTTCGGTTGTCTGGTAGACATCCGTGGTGATGCGAATGCTGCCGTGATCACCCGCCGCCATCCGGAAATTCAGGTAGGCGCGATCAATGATGAAGGAGTTATCGATCTGGCGTGCAAGCGGGCTCGGCGTGGTTGTCTGCTGGAAGTTGTAGCTGCCGAACAGCAGGCCGGAGAAATTCAGGGTTGGCGCGGCGGCAGGCGCAGCCTGTGCTCCAAGCGAGGCTGACGCAACGGCGGCGAACACAACGGCGGCGGGGAAATGCCAAGGACGGATGCGAAGCATGGCTAGGCTGGGTATCGGAGGTTGGCGAGGGCTGCGCGCAGAACGTCTGTGCAGTCGGAAGGAAGAGTCCGGGAGAAGGGTCACGGACTAGACATCGGTTGGTTGCGGTTGTGTAACGGATGGCTACGCTCTGTCGGGTTTGGCGTCGTGACACGACCGTTACATCGGCCGCAGCGATTCGATACGGAAGGGGGCGAGCTTCATTCGCAATGACTCACCATCCTCTCGAATCGCCCGTGCGGACGCCGGACGCTCGACCCATGCCGACGATGTCATTCGCGCAGCCAACGCACTCGGTGCCATTGCAGGGCTCGCCGGGTGAGCGCCCCTCCATTGAGGGCTCGGTCACGGCGGACCGGATCTATCGCGTCACGCTGTTGTTCTTTGCCCTGTGCGTGCCGGTGTTGCTGCTGCTCATCTTCCTGGAAGTTGGCGTGGCGGCGTGGCCGGCACTCCGGCAGTTCGGATTCTCCTTCCTGACCGCCAGCGCATGGGATCCGGTCAAGGGCGAGTTCGGCGCCGCCCCCGCCATCCTCGGCACAGTCATCACATCCGTCATCGCCCTCGCCCTCGCAACGCCCCTCGCGCTTGGCAGTGCGATCTTCCTGTCGGAGTTCTGCCCCACCTGGCTGCGGCAACCCATCTCGTTCTTCGTGGATCTGCTGGCCGCGGTACCGAGCGTCGTCTACGGATTGTGGGCGGTGTTCGTGATGGTGCCGTTGCTCCGAACGGCGGTGATGCCCTTCCTGCGCGACACGCTGCACCTTGGCGCCACACCGTTCTTCTCCGGTCCGGCCTACGGCAACAGTGTGCTCGCGGCCGGAATGATCCTGGCCATCATGGTGCTGCCGTACATCGCCGCGGTGTCACGTGAGGTGCTGATGGCGGTACCACGCGCCCAGCGCGAAGCAGCGCTCGCCCTTGGGGCCACGCGGTGGGAGGCCATCACTGGCGCCGTGATTCCTTATGCACGCACCGGCATCTTTGGTGGCGTGATTCTCGGCCTCGGCCGCGCGCTTGGCGAGACGATGGCCGTCACGATGGTCATCGGCAACCGGCACGAGATGTCGGCATCGCTCTTTGCGCCCGGCTATTCGATGGCGTCACTCATCGCAAACGAATTCTCCGAGGCCACCACGGACCTTCACGTCTCGGCGCTGATGGCGGTTGGGTTCGTACTCTTGATCATCACGCTCATCGTCAACGCGATCGCGCGGTGGATGGTATCGCGGATGGGTGCGGAGGTGCGCGCGTGAGTACGGCTGCATTGCCCGTCCCTCACTCGCCACGGCGAGTCCGCGGGCTGGGACGACGGCGCGGTGTGAGCCTCCTGATGATTGTGCTCACCTGTCTGGCGGCCGCACTTGCCGTTGTGCCGCTGGTGGTGATCCTGGGATACCTGCTCAAGCAGGGTGCCAGCGCCTTGTCGATCGACTTCTTCACCCGCATGCCCGTGCCCGTTGGCGAATTGCACGGGGGCATGGCAAACGCGATCCTGGGCACCCTGCTTCTCATCGGGCTGGCGTCTGCGGTTGGCCTGCCTATCGGGATCGGCGCGGGACTCTATATGGCCGAGAACCGCGGGACGAAGTTGGCAAACCTGGTCCGCTTTCTCGCCGATGTGCTCAACGGCCTTCCGTCCATCGTGATGGGCATCTTCGCGTGGCAGTTTCTCGTGAAACCGTTCGGACATTTCTCCGCGCTTGCCGGTGGCGCCGCCATCGGGGCGATGATGATCCCGCTGGTGTCGCGCACTACGGAAGAGATGGTGCGCACCGTGCCGCAATCCCTGCGAGAAGCGGCGCTTGCGCTGGGCTACCCGCGGTGGCGGACCTCACTCCAGATCGTGTTGCGGACTGCATTGGGTGGCATCGTCACCGGCGTGCTGGTGGCGGTGGCGCGTGTGGCCGGCGAGACTGCGCCCCTGCTCTTCACAGCGCTGGGCAACAACTTCTGGTCGGTCAACCTGAACAAGCCCATCGCGGCATTGCCGCTCCAGATCTTCCAGTACGCCATCAGCCCATACGACGAGTGGCACGCGCAGGCGTGGGCGGGCGCGTTGGTGCTCATCGTCCTCGTGCTCGTGATCAGCATCCTCGCGCGGATTGTGACGCGCTCACGGCATGGAGGCGGGCATGACTGAGGCCGTGTCGCTACGCGCCGAGCAGGAGAACGGAATGGTGCCCACGTCAGGTTCGCAGGCGGCAATGAGTTCGCTGTCGCTCAATGCCTACTTTGGTGCCACGCACGCCGTGCACGGCGTTACGCTGGACTTTCCGACCAACGAAGTGACGGCCATCATCGGTCCGTCGGGTTGCGGAAAGTCCACGCTGCTCCGTTGCCTCAACCGCATGCACGAGACGATTCCGCTGGCGCGCGTGGAAGGCACCGTGATGTTTCACGGCCAGGACATTTACGGCGCCGATGTGGATCCCATCGCGCTACGACGCCACGTGGGCATGGTGTTCCAGCGGCCCACGCCATTCCCCACGATGTCCATTCGCGATAACGTCGCGGCCGGCCTTCGCGCGCAACCCAACATCAAGTTGTCGTCCAGGGAAGTGGATGAGATCGTGGAACGGGCGCTGCGGCAGGCGGCGCTGTGGGACGAGGTGAAGGATCGCCTGAAGGCCAGTGCGACAGGGATCTCCGGTGGACAACAGCAACGCCTGTGCATCGCGCGGGCGCTGGCGACGGCACCACACGTGTTGCTGCTCGACGAGCCGACGGCCGCATTGGACCCCATCAGCACACAGAAAGTCGAGGAGCTGGTGTATGAGCTGCGGAAGGTGATGACCGTGGTGATCGTGACGCACAACATGCAGCAGGCAGCCCGCGTGTCGGATCGCACGGTGTTCATGCTGATGGGCGACATGGTGGAGACGGCGCCGACGCGCAAGATGTTCACCACGCCCAGCGATCCACGCACGGAAGCGTACATCACCGGGCGGTTCGGATGAGCGCCGCACCTGTGATGACGCGCGACGTCCGACCGAGCAGCACCGGCCGGATTGACGTGGAGAAGTTCAGCTTCTGGTATGGCAAGACGCAGGCGCTGTACGATATCGACCTGGCCATCGCCCCGCGCGGCGTCACAGCGCTCATAGGGCCGTCCGGATGCGGCAAGTCCACCTTTCTTCGGTCGATCAATCGCCTGAACGAACTCATTCCCGGCGCGCGGCGCACGGGTGAAATTCGTCTTGACGGCGAGAACATCTATCAGAAAGGGATGGATGTCGTCACGTTGCGTCAGCGTGTGGGCATGGTGTTCCAGCGATGGAATCCGTTTCCCAAGAGCATCTACGACAACGTGGCCTACGGTCCGCGCATCAACGCCAGCCCGAAGGCGTCGGAGCTCGACGCCATCGTGGAATCGGCGCTGCGACGCGCGGCCCTGTGGGAAGAGGTGAAGGACCGCCTTCGCGACAGTGCGCTTGCGCTGTCCGGAGGACAGCAGCAGCGTCTCTGCATTGCGCGGGCACTCGCGAACGATCCCGAGGTGCTGTTGCTGGACGAACCCGCGTCGGCGCTCGATCCGATCGCGACGCAGAAGGTCGAGGAGCTGGTCTACGAGCTGAAGAAGGAACTCACCATCGTCATCGTCACGCACAACCTGCAACAGGCTGCCCGCATCTCCGACCGCACGGCGTTCTTCTACATCGGCAAGTTGATCGAAGTAGGAGACACGCAGAAGCTCTTCACGAGCCCGAGCGAGGAGCGCACCGAGGCATACATCACGGGGAGATTCGGATGAGTCCAGAATTGCCATTTCGTCATTTCCACGAACAGCTCACCGAGTTGAATCGCCGCCTGCTCGCCATGTCCGAGAAGGCCGAGTCGCTGGTGGACCTGTCGGTTGATGCGCTGCTCAGCCTTGATGAGGGCAAGGCGGAAGCGGTCATCGCCGCCGACCACGAACTCGACATCATGGAACTGGAATTGGAGGCGGCCGCGGTGGAACTGCTGGCGCTCCAGCAGCCCATGGCACGCGACCTTCGCTTCATCGTGAGCGCCATCAAGGTCACGAGCGACCTGGAGCGCGTTGGCGACCACGCGGTGAACATCGCCCAGGCAGCGCTGCGCCTGATCTCCCAGCGCACGAAGATCACCCCCGATCCGGAAATCGAGGAGATGGCGCGCCGCGCGCGCGCCATGCTGAGCGATGCCATCGATGCCTTCCTTCGCGCTGACGGCGCGCTGGGCCGCGACGTGTGCGCTCGTGATGACCAGGTTGACGCACTCCATGAGTCCGTGTTCCGCATCCTGCTGACACACATGATGGCCGATGCTCGCACGATCAATCCATCGCTGGAGTACCTGCTGGTGAGTCGCAACCTGGAGCGCGTTGCCGACCTCGCCACGAACATCGGTGAGGATGCCGTGTTTCTTGCGGAAGGCAAGAACATCAAGCACGGCGGCGGCGAACCCACGCGAGCAGGAGCATTCACGTCCTGACGTGACACGCGGGTGGAGCGCTAGATTCCGCCAGGGTTCCAGCGCTCCCACTCGTTCGTTGCCGGGTACATGACCAACGCTTCAGGCGCACGGCTTTCCCTGCACGCCCGTTCCGCTCGTCCTTCGCGCGGCACCACGGCCGTCCGTCGCATCGCGGCCATCGACATCGGCTCCAATTCGGTTCGACAGATTGTTGCGGATGTGACCGCGGAAGGGGTCATCACCGTGGTGGACGAGATGAAGGCGGCGCCGCGACTGGGCGCGGATCTCGGATCCACGGGGGTTCTGGGCACACAGGCCATGCAGCGCGCGGCGGAAGCCATTGGACGGATGGCCACACTCGCGCGGCAGCTCGGCGCGCATCGCATCGAAGCGGTGGCAACGAGCGCCGTGCGCGACGCCGCGAACGCCGAGGAGTTCGTGGCGCGGGTGCGGCAGGAAGCCGGGCTGCAAATCCGCATCATCGACGGCGCGGACGAGGCGCGACTTTCGTATCTCAGTGCGCTCGCCCACTTCGATCTGGGCGTGGGGCGGACGGTGGTGATGGACATCGGCGGCGGTTCCCTCGAGCTGGCGATGGCTGCCGATGGCGTGCTGGACAACCTGGTATCGCTGCCGTTCGGCGCGTTGCGCCTGACCGAGGGCTACCTGCAAGGGGGCGCCACGCCGAAGAACATGACCCGCCTCCGCCGCCATGTTCGCGAAGCGCTCCGCGAGGTGCTCACGCGGCGGGACTGGCGCGGTGCGCAGCTCATCGGGTCTGGTGGAACGTTCACCAACCTGGCGGGGATGCACCTTGCCCGTCGTGGAATGCTCGCCGCGCGGAATGTGCACGCCACATCGGTGCCGCGTGTGGACGTGGAGCACATCCTGGACGTGCTGGCCGCGATGACATCGGAAGAACGTCGCGGCATGGCGGGGCTCAACCCCGAACGTGCCGACATCATCGTTGCCGGCCTCGCGGTTGCCGCGGAGGTGCTTGCCCGCCTCGAGGCGCGGGAAGTGAACGTCTCGCGCTACGGCATCCGGGAAGGGCTGCTGCTTCAGGCAGCGCGCGTGGTGCCGGTGGTGGCCGACCCAGGCGAGGCCCGCGAGCGCTCGGTGCGGGAGTTCGCCGAGCGATGCCATTTTGAGGAACCGCACTCTACGCAAGTGCAGCGGCTGGCCCTTCGCCTGTTCGACACACTTGGCGCACGTCTTGGATGTGCTCCCGAGGAACGGTCCACCCTGAACGACGCGGCCCTGCTGCACGATGTGGGATATCACATCAACTACGATCGTCATCACAAGCATTCGTATCACCTGATCGTGCACGCGGAGCTGCTTGGCATCACGCCGGCCGAGCAGATCGTGATCGCGAATGTGGCGCGTTATCATCGTGGCGCGCCGCCCAAGAAGAAGCACCGCAATTTCTCCGCACTCGAGTCCCCGTTGCGCGACAAGATTCGGCGGCTCTCGGCACTGCTCCGAGTGGCGGACGGTTTTGATCGTGGCCACGTGGGTGCCGTGAGCGAGATCAAGGTGCGATGGATGCAGCGCGCCGTGCGCCTCACGCCGGTGGCGGCAAGGGGGGCGTCCGCGCTGCGACTGGAGCTATGGGGGGCGCACCGGAAATCCCGGCTGCTCTCGGAGCTCGTTGGCGTTCCGGTGGAGATCGTTGGCGCTGATGGATCCGTACTTTCGTCAGACGACGCAGAGGGGAACGAGGAGTAGCGGCTACCCGGCAAAGTGTGTGGGATGCGTCATGCGAGGTCTTGGACGCGTCATGCGAGGTGTTGGACGCTTCATGCGAGGTGCAGGCTTCACCGTGCGACGTTCAACAAACATGGCCCGGCGCTGCGCGCGCCTTCGCCATCATTCACCGCCGCTCAACGCATGTATTGCCCGCCTTGCGCAACGTGTTGCCGGCGTCCAATCGGCGTGTGTCATTGGTCGCGCGGCGTTCGGTTTCGTTCGCCAAGGGTGTTGCATCGTTCGCGCAGCGTGTCCCGCAACTCACGCACGATTCAGCGCGCGTGGTGCAGTGTATCGCTCGCGTGGACCAACGGGTTGGTCGGATACTCGCCCGTTGTATCCGGCTCGCGCACGGTGTGGTGCGCTTGGCCCAACGCATAGCGCGCACCACCCAACATACGAAGCTGATCATGCGGGGTGTGACTCACGTCCGCCGATGGTTGGTTCGCATTGATCACTGCAAGTCAGACTTCCACCGATCCAAGGTAGACTTTGCGCGGCGTCCGGCACGCTTTCGCCAGTCGATGGCAGACATCCACCGTTCGCAGGCAAGGATCACTCTTGCCGAGTCTCGCATCCGCCGGGTCCGATCAGGGATCCTGCGACTGGAGGTTCACTTCTTTCGAGCCCCACTGCGCCTTGCGCACGCCGCGCTTCGAGCCATCCATCCAAAATGAGCCCCTGCGCACTCGTCAGTGCGTATCACGCAGCACATGGTAGTGGTTGACCGGTGCATGATGTTGACCTGCCGACGTGCGGTCCGCAGCGAGCGGGCAAGGTCAGACATCGTGCAGCGGGAGGTTCGCCTGTTTCGTCCCAAGGCGCGCCTCATCCTGATCGAGTCCCCTGTCAGTCGCCCACTACCTGTGATCGTACGCCAAAATCCCCGTCTGGCACGGCCGCATCCTCGGATACTTCACCCCACGAGTCGACGAGCATTCGCTGGTGCGTGGAGCGCTCGTGATTATCCGGCGTCCGTTGTGTCCATGCTCCATTCGCGGCAAGTGACCATGACTGCCGGTTGTCATCAAGGCACGTTCGCAGGAGTCGCTGGAGCTTTTGCTGGAGTTGCGGCGCCTCCACCGGCGTCACCGCTTCCACGCGGCGAAGGAAGTTGCGCGGCATCCAGTCGGCCGACCCGATGAAATATTCGCCGGCGCCGGCGTTGCCGAAGTGGAAGATGCGCGAGTGCTCGAGAAAGCGACCGATGATGCTTGTCACACGGATGCGGTCACTCACCTCCGGAATACCCGGACGCAGGCAGCAGATGCCGCGGACGATGAGATCGATTTCCACCCCCGCCTGCGACGCACGATACAATGCGTCGATCACGACGGAATCCACGAGGGCATTCATCTTCGCGACGATGCGGCCCGGCCTTCCGGCGCGGGCGTGATCGCTTTCGCGATCGATCAACTCGATGAACCGGTCGCGCAGATTTGCCGGCGCCACGAGCAGCTTGCGATACAACCGCTGGCGCGAGATGCCCGTGAGGGAGTTGAACAGATCGCTCACGTCCGCGCCGATGGACGGACTACAGGTAAAGAGCCCGACGTCGGTGTACAACCGCGCCGTTCGCGAGTTGTAGTTCCCGCTGCCGATGTGCACATAGCGGCGGATACCGTCCGGTTCGCGGCGCACGATGAGCGCGACCTTGGTGTGCGTCTTCAGCATGGCTGAACCGTACGCCACGTGCACGCCATAGTCTTCCAGCGTCCTCGCCCAACTGATGTTGTTGGCTTCGTCGAAGCGAGCGCGCAGCTCGATCAGCACGGCCACCTGCTTGCCTTCCTGCGCCGCCTCGGTGAGGGCGCGGACGATGGCCGTGTCGCCCGACGTGCGATACAACGTGAGCTTGATGGCCAGCACGTGCTCGTCCATCGCGGCGCTCTGGAGCAGCCGCTCCACCGTGGCGGGAAACGAGTCGAACGGATGATGCACCAGGATGTCCCGTTCCCGGATCATGTCGAAGATCGAGACTTCCGGATCGCGCAGTTCTGCCGGCACCCTCGGCGTGAACGGCGGATCGCGCAGTTCGGGCATGTCGAGCTGGCTGAGCTCCATCACGTCCGCGAGATCCAGCAAATGCCCCGCGTCTTCAACGTCAGATTCGTTCAGCGACGTCTTGGCCGGGAAGTCCGCGTGCCGGAGCTCCTCGAGCAGCAGCGCGCGGAGATGTTGCGGCAAGTCGTCCTGGACCTCCAGGCGAATGACTTCACCAAAGCGGCGCTCGAACACCCGCTCCTCGATGGTCGCCAGGAGATCGTCCGGATCTTCGAGATTGGTGAATTCGAGGTCCGAGTAGCGGGTCACTCGGAAGGCATACCAGCCGAGCACCTCCATGCCGGGAAAGAGCGCTTCGAGGTTCTCGCCAATCACATGTTCCAACGGCACGAACACGTGCGGCCGGCCAGGCACCGCGATCCAGCGCGACAACGGCTTTGGAACCTTCACGCGCGCGAAATGGGTGGTTCCCAATTCAGGATCACGGACCTCTACCGCGAGGGAAAGCGAGAGGTTGGACACGTTGGGAAACGGATGACCCGGATCCACCGCGAGCGGCGTGAGCACGGGAAATATCTGCGACTCGAACTGTTCGTCGATGGCCCGCCGCTCGTCGCCGGCGAGTTCCTCCATGCCGATGATGCGTACACCGTGCGGCGCGAGCTCACCAAGCACCTCCGCCAGGCAGCGCCGGCGTGCGGCGAGCAATTCCACCACGCGCGCACGGATGGCCGCGAGCTGTTCCTGTGCCGAGAGTCCGTCCGGCGGCGTGTGCAGGTTCCCCGACTCCACCTGACGTCGCAATCCCGCGACGCGCACCATGAAGAACTCGTCGAGGTTGCTGCTGAAGATCGCAAGGAACTTCAGCCGTTCCAGCAGCGGAACGCGCGGGTCGCTCGCTTCATGCAGCACACGCGCGTTGAACTCCAGCCAGCTCAGTTCCCGGTTGAAGTACAGCGTGCCGGACTTTGGTGAATCAGACATGCATCCCCATGTGGTGCGGTGAGTCGGAGGGCACTACTTCACGGTGTCCAGGCGCGCGACCAGCGCGGTTCGCATGGCATCGGGCAGTGGTGCGTAATCCAATGCGGCTTCCATCCCCTGCCCCTCGGCGAGCGCCCAGCGCAGGAAGTCGACGATCCGCTTTCCTTTCGCGGCGTCAGACGGATGCTGATAGACCAGTATCCACGTGAATGACGAAATGGGATACACGCCGGCACCGGCGGCATTCACGATGGACAGACGGTAGTCGGTGGTGGCCGGCAGCTTGGCCGACGCGCCAGCCGCGGCCGCGGTGACTGCGGCAATGCTCGGCGCCGTAAACTCGCCATTGGCATTGCGGATCAGGGCTGTGGCGAGCTTGTTCTGTGTCGCATACGCGAGCTCCGTGTAGCCGAGTGCTCCGGGGGTCTGCTTGACCTGTCCGGCAACCCCCTCGTTGCCCTTGGCGCCAACGCCCACCGGCCACTGCACGTCCTTTCCCTTGCCGGGTTTCGTTGCCCACGCGGGGCTCACGTTCGACAGGTAGTCCGTGAAGACGTAGCTCGTTCCAGATCCGTCCGAACGATGTACCACGAGAATGTCGCTGGCGGGCAGCTTCACACCTGCGTTGGCGCCGGCAATGCGGGCGTCGTTCCACTTCGTGATCTGGCCCTGATAGATGGCGGCGATCAGGTCGCCGGTGAGCTTGAGTGGTGCGGCGACGTCGGGAAGGTTGTAGGTCATCACCACCGCGCCCAGGGCCGTGGGGATGTGCAGCACCGGACCGCCCTTCGCGTTGGCCAGCTCGGCGTCCGACATTGGCGCGTCCGAGGCGCCGAAATCGACCGTCTGTTCCTGGAGCTGCTTGATGCCGCCGCCCGATCCGATGGGTTGGTAGTTGATGCGTATGCCCGTCTTGGTTGCGTAGGTACTGAACCACTTGCTGTAGAGTGGGTTCGGGAAGGTTGCGCCCGCACCCGTGAGGTCGCCGCCGGCAGCGGTGCTGGTGCGCGACGAATCGGCTGGACCGCCATCCTTCTTCGATGAGTCGGCGCACGCGACAAGCGCGAGTACCGCGAGCACTGAAAGAGTCCGATTCATGGAACCTCCTTGGTTGGGCCAGCGTGTCAAAGATGGCTGATCAGCCTGCATGGACGAGGCGTGCTGGGTGCCTGTGACAGAACTGCGACAAAGGGCGGCTCGACGTCGGTACGGAGTAGGGAGGATAGCGCTCATACCTGGTTCCCACACGGCACGAACATGCGGGCCCGTGGGGCAGGTCGCATGGAGCGCGCCATGCGCTGTCGTCGCGGACCAGGCTTTACTCCCCCTGATTGGTTCGCATGAACCGCTCCTATAAGGAAGTACCGGATGCTCCGACCGATTTATCGACGAAAAGTGTTACGACGGGCCGACGAGGTGGTGCAACGTCGCCGGCATGTGTTTTCACGGCGGTGCGTGGCGGTGCACTCGGTGGTGCACCGGTAGTACTGGCGGCGATGCTGTGGTGCGATATCGCGGTGCTTGATGACAGCGTGCCGGTGCCGAACCGTCAGGTTGGCTGGAGGTTCGTGCATGTCGGCGTGCGGTCGTGTTGCATGACCGTGTTGCACAGGTCAGCAAACGAAGTGGCGTGGTGCAGGCTGGCGACGGCCTCCGCCGGGTGAGCGCAGTGTTGTTGCATGATGCAGCCTCGATGGTGGGGGTTCGCGATGTGCTGTTTTGGGTGCGCGGGGGTAGCCTGTCGCGGTTACGTCCGGGTTGGCCGGATAGACGCAGCGCTAATGTGCGGAGCGTTGGGTGGCCGTGCGGGTCGGGGGCGGGGCGGTGCTGCGCGGCGATGGGCCGGTGCGTGGTCATTTTGTGCGCGGTGCAGTTCATCGGTTCGCCGAGCCGAGTGAACAGGCTCGGCATCCGTGATTCGCGGCGCTTGCGACGCAGCTCAGCGCTACGGCGGTGCAGATCACCGTGGGCACGGAGCACCTCGTCGTTTGTCAGGTACACGTGGCCCGTTTGTGTGAGCACCTCCGCGGTGCGAGGGCGCAGATTGTCGTTTCGCGGCGTCACCTCGGCGACGCACGTCTCCACCTCAGCGGAGCACTGCGCCACGTCTGCGGAGCGCTGTGCCACCTCGGCCGCGTAGCGCATCACTTCGGCGGCTTGCTCTGCCACCTCGACCCAAACGCGGTGCACCGCATCATTCGCGTGGTCAACCTCAGTGGGCACGTGCACCACGTCGCAGGAACATCGGTGAGCCTCCCCGGATGGATGGCCCATCACGCTGGTCCTAGCGGCGCGGCTCACCGACTCCCGCAGCGACGTCGACCGGTTGATCCACCACGTGCCCGACGTGCGGGGCCGGCTCCGCGTGGAACGGCGACATGGGCGCGGCGCGCAGCTCCAGCCACTCGAACAGTGCGGCACGGAGCCGGCGTTGCATCACTACAACGTGGCTGCAGGCGACCGAGCGGGTAGTGCCGAGTGTCGAGGCGACGGAGCAGTAGGACGGGTCATCGTTGCAGTAAGACGGGTCGTCGTTGCGGACGATCAGGTACACGTTGCGGCGCGGCCGGGCTGTCGTATCGAGCGACCGGCTGACCGCTCGGTGATGTCACCTTCCTCGAGCTGTCCGTCAATTGACATCCGTCCAGGGGTACCCGTCGGCAAGCGAAGCGAGAAGGCGCGGTTAGCGGCGGCTGAGCCGCCGCGCAGGTTGACAAGCGAATGCAGGTGGCGTTAAAGTGGACTACTTAGTCCACTTCCTTCAGGTGACCCTCGTGACCTCTGTACTGCACAACGGCGATCGCTTTCCCGAGCTCACCATCGACGTCGTGGGCGGCGGGCGCATCTCGCTTCCCGATGACCTCGCTGGTTCCTATGGCGTCGTCCTGCTGTATCGCGGGGCATGGTGCCCGTACTGCAATGCGCAGCTCGCGGTATTTGCCCGGGCCGCTTCCACGCTCTCCACGCTTGGCATCAGCGTCGTCGCGCTCTCGGTCGACGACGAGCCGACGTCCGCCGCGCTCGTCGAAAAGCTTGGCCTGCCCTTTCCCGTGGGGTATGGTGCGGACGCCAACAGCATCGCTGCTGCCGTAGGTGCCTACACCCACGACCACCCCACGTATCTGCAGTCCACCGGGTTCGTGCTCGATCCAGGCGGGAAGGTGCTCGTCGCCGCGTACTCCAGCGACGCCATCGGACGACTCGTCGCGGAGGACGTGGCGGGGCTCGTTCGATACGTCAAGGCCCACACATGACCGCGCGCGTGGGGGCGCCCGACCAGCGGCACCGGTGGCTCCTCGGACTGCTCGTCGTCATCTGGGCCGTCAGCTGGCCGGTGATCAAGGTCGGCGTCTCGACCGTTCCCCCAATCTGGTTCGGGTGCCTGCGCTACGCCGTCGCGACGGTCTGTCTCTTCAGCCTCGTCATCCTGAGACGCGAGCTCATTCTTCCGTCGCGGTCGGATTGGCAGCTCATCGTCGTGTCGGGCATCCTCCAGATGGGCGCGTTTTCCTCGTTCACCGCGATTGCCCTGACAATCCTTCCACCGGGGCGAGCGTCGGTCCTCGCCTTCTCGACCCCGCTCTGGGTCGTCCCACTCGCGGCGTGGCGGCTCGGCGAGCATGTGTCGACACGGGCACTTCGCGGTGTTGGAATCGGGCTGCTGGGCGTGCTGGTGATCGCGTCACCCGCGCTGGCGAGCGGAGGGCAACGCGAGGCGCCTGCGTACGCCTTGCTCCTCGGAGCATCCGCTGCATGGGCGGTCTCGATCGTGTTCGTGCGCGGGCACAAGTTTGGCGCGTCACCGCTCGCGCTCGCGCCATGGCAGACGCTCGTCGCTACAGTGGTCCTTCTTCCGCTGGCGATCGCCGCAGAAGGGATACCGCGCGGTGTGGATGCGCGTGGCATCGCAGCGCTGGCGTACGTGGGCCCAATGGCCACGGCCTTTGCGTACTGGGCGGTGGTGGAGGTGGGTCGCCACTTCCGGGCGAGCACGATCTCGATGGCACTGCTGGCCACACCGGGTCTCGGCTTGCTGATCTCTACGCTGACGTTGCACGAGACGGTGAGCATCTCGCTCGCGGCGGGCATCGTGCTGGTCGGTGTCGGCATTCGGTTGGCGACGACCGGCCATGATCGCGCGCCATTGCCCGGCGCCGTCATCAATCGATCAGCGGTGGCCTCTCCGGGCGCCGACATGGCCAGATGCCCGCCGCGACGGACGCGCTAGGCGTTCCGCGATCCGGTCGATCGCCAGATCCAGCGCGAGCTCGAGCGGTTGTACCGAACGAGTGGTTTGCGCGAGCAACAATCCGCCCTGCAACGCCGCAAGCAGCGTCGTCGCCAACTCAACGAGCGTGGCGCGCGGCCTCGGGGTCGTGCCGCAGATGGCCTCGAGCGCCGTGACAATATCCGCCTGCCATTGCGCAAAACCTCGGGCCAGCGCCGCGCGTGATCCGTCGGACTCGGCCAACTCCGACACGAAGGAGCCGAGTGGACAACCACCGGCGCACTTCTCCTTACGCGTCAGCTCGACCACGGCGTTCCGCCACCGCCGCAGCCCCGCGATCGATGTCACGCGCTGCAGATGTGCGTTGTGCGTCGCGAGGACACACTCGGCCTGGCGTTGGACAACGGCGAGCACGAGGTCGTCCTTGTCGGCGAAATAGTGATAGAGTTGCGACTTGCTGGCCTCGCTCGCCTCGAGCACGGCGTCGAGGCTGGTATTGGCGACGCCGCTCGAGCGCATCAGCCCTGCGGCGGCCGCGACGATCCGAGCCCGTGTCGCCACCCCGCGTGCCGTACGTGGCGGTTCAGTTCCAATGCTTCGCATGATACGCATGCTATCGGAGCGCGGGGGACTCGGCAACGGGTGGACTACAGGGTCCAGAATCGGCTCTGGGAAGCTGGTCCGTGCGGTGGCTAAAAGGCTCATTCTCGCGCGACCAGCGTCGGTCGATCGCGGCGGGTGCGCCGTGAGGCTGTCCGAAGCGATGTCCTCAATGATCAGGACGCGGACAAAAGGCGAACATGTGCGGCCAGGAGTGCAGCGCGTTTCGTATCGGTCCCAGGCGCGCGCGGAGAAGACGGGCGCTGCGTACTCCTCCCGCCTTCCCAGGCGAGTACGAGGGCAGGCTCCTGAACGCGCTCGTCGGCGTCGGCATTCTCGGAGCCGTTCTGGTCGGCCAGAGTGCGAGCCCGAATACCCTGCGCGGGCGCATTGCGTATTGGGGGCTCTTTGGGCACTGCCTGCGCCATCATCGCTGGCCAAGTACTTACGGATCGCTGAAGCTGCGATGTGCGGGCGCGACGACACCGGTCGCGCGACGGTGTTCTCGTGCGTTCGGCACAGTCAGGTACTTGAGCTGACCTGGGCTGAATAGCCTTGAACATGAGCGGCAGGCGTGTCCGGGAACATTGGCAGCACTTTCTTTGCGACTGCTTCGGTCGCTTTCGATGCACGTGCGCCGCAGACGATCCGGCTGAGCTGCAGGCAAGGCGATTGAGGGAACGTGCTCCGCGCGCTCTTTGCTCATCGCCTTGCACCAGAATTCGGGCGTTCTACGTCACTGAGCACCACAAGTCACGAGTTGTCTTCTCCGGACCTTCTGCACAGATTCCATCCATGGTATATCCAGCCATCGACATTGCCCGGCTGACGGTCGGAGAGCGCCTCGAACTGATCGAGCAGGTCTGGGATTCCTTGCGACGCGACGCCGGTGTGTTGCCCCTGACTGATGCCGAGCGCGCTGCTATCGAGGCGAGGCAGGCGGAACATCGAGCTGACCCTACCTCCGCCGTCGATTGGGAGGTTGTCCGAACCGATCTCCTCAGTGATCAGGAAGCAGACGAACAGCGAGCCCGTACGGCGACCCGCGGCTAGGCGTGCCGCGCATTTCGTTTCGCCCTCAGGCGCGCGCGGAGATTCGCGAGGCCCGCGGTTGGTATGAGGCCCAAGTACCTGGCCTCGGCCGGGTGTTCATCGCCGAGTTGGATGCCACACTCGCCTTCCTCAAACTCCACCCGCAGATGTACGGGATCGTGAGCGATGACGGCAACGTGCGGCGTGCACTTCTCCGCCGGTTTCCGTATTCGCTCGTCTACGAGGTGCTGACCGCGGACGACCTCATCGTACTCGCGTGTCGCCACGTGCGCCAAGATGAAATCGATTGGAATGGGGCGCGCAGTGACGTGTAGAATTTCGTTGCAGTTGACCGACACCTTCGGATGGCGCACGCAATTGGGTATCGATGCTCTTGCACCGGGCGCGTTGCTCCGGCGCCTCGCCTCTGCATGAGCAGCGTCAGTCTCCGTCTCCCCGAGTCGGTGCACCGCCAAGCGCGTGAGCTGGCCGAGCACGAAGGCAACTTTCCCCCTTCCGGTGAGCAGTAGTGCTCCGTCCTTCGCTCGCAGCCCTCGCTTGCCTGTTGCTGACGACCGCGCCCCTGCGCGCGCAGTCTTCGTTCTCGCTCGACCTGAACCTCAGCTCCGGGACGGGAGGAGGCGGAGACTACGTCGCACGCGAACACCTCGACGGCCGTCGCCTTGCTTTCGCATGGCGACACATCCGATCGCCATCGCGCGCCGGCTTCTTCGTAGAGGGCGCCGCCGATGCGCTCGCCTGGTCACGCAAGGTCAATCTCGTATGTGTGGTCGGGGCTCATGGAACCTGCCTCCCTCCCTTCCCGGGGTTTGGCGGACTGAGTGTCGTTGGCGGCCTCTTGTTGCTTCCCGCTTCTCGGGTGGAATTGCGTGCCTCCGTGGGGGGAGGGCGTTACGTAAGCGAGCATGACCCCGCCGCCGCTCTCCTCGGGCAGGTGGATGGCACTGTCTTTCCCTTGGCGCACTGGGGATTGACGATCGGTACCCGCTACATCGCGTTTCCCTCGTTTCGGGGCGACGCGCTGCATGAAAGGGCAATCACTGTCGGCATTCGCGTTCGGTAGCGTTCCGATTCCAACGCGACGCTGCGAGATTGAAAGCCATGAACAGTTCAAGGGCTTCGGCCTCTCGCTGAAACATCGTACCCGCTCAAATCGACCCCATGACCGAAGCAAGAGAAAAACTGACGTTCGCCGAACAGAAGGGAAAAGAACTGTTCAATACCGTTGAAGAACGGGGATTGATCGTTTCCGGAAAACTGGAAAGCGAGCTAAGCAAGGAAGTAGTGGATCTCGCCAAGGATGTTTTTGGCATAGAGGACTACTGGCACAAGAAGATCGTCAGAACAGGGCCCAACACGATGCAACCCTTCGATGGGAATCCACCTGACCGGCTCATTCAGGAAAATGATATCCTGTTCCTGGACTTTGGGCCGATTGTCGAAGGGTGGGAGTGTGACCTTGGACGAACGTATGTGCTTGGCAACGACCCGTTAAAACTGAAACTCAAGAGCGATGTGGAGGGTGCCTGGCAGGAAGCAAGAGACTGGTATCGTCAGCAAACCAGCCTTACCGGTGCCGAATTCTTCACGTATGTGATGGACCTTACCAAGCGGTATGGATACGAGTTTGGAAATGTGATCGCTGGTCACCTTGTGGGACGTTTTCCGCATGAGCAACCCGACGATCCCAACGATCTCTGTTTCGATATTCATCCGCAGAATCACAGCAGCATTCTGCTCCTGGACAAACACGGAAATACCAGGAACTGGATCCTTGAGATTCAGTTCGTGGACAGGGCAAACAACATTGGCGGGTTCTTTGAGCAACTATTGAACTAGGCCCAACTCGCTAACGACGGGCGGGGCTGTTCCGGCGCGGGGTTGGCGGACCCCGCGCGGCGACACGCCTAACGGATGGCCACGATGTGCGAGAGCAGCAGATAGGAGATGGCGGCCATGATCCCCGCCGCAGGGATGGTGAGCACCCACGCCCACACAATCCGTCCCGCGATGCCCCAGCGGACGGCCGAGAGGCGCTTGGTTGCGCCGACGCCCACGATGGAGCCCGTGATAGTGTGCGTGGTACTCACGGGGATGCCCCAGTGGGTGGCGAGCTGAATGGCCAGCGCCCCGCCGGTTTCTGCGGCGAAGCCGCCCATGGGACGCAGCTTGGTGATACGCGATCCCATGGTGTGCACGATGCGCCATCCGCCAAACAGCGTGCCGAGTGAGATGGCGGAATACGCGCCAATTTCCACCCACCGCGGAATGGTCTTGAAGTCTTGCACGTAGAGGTAGTGGAGCAGGCCGGTCTGTCCGGCAAAATACCCCTTGCTTGCTACCAGCAGACCGAGGATGATGCCCATGGTTTTCTGGGCATCGTTGCCACCGTGCGAGTACGAAAGCAACGCGGAGCTGAGCAGTTGCGCGGGCCTGAATACCCGGTCAACGCGAGCGGCGTTGAAGCGACGAAAGATCCAGTAGCACGCGATCATCAGGATGTAGCCCGCCAGGAATCCCACCAGCGGCGAGATAACGATGAACGACAGCGTCTGCACCCATTTCGGCCCCCAGGTGATGGCGGCCAACCCTGCCTTTGCGATAGCCGATCCGGCGTAACCGCCGATGAGCGCGTGCGAGGAGCTGGAGGGGATTCCGTAAAACCAGGTGATGGCGTTCCAGACAATGGCCCCGAGGAGTGCGCCGAGGATCACGTTCGGATCCACGACGCTCTGTTCGATCATCCCGCCGCCGACGGCCTTGGCTACGGCGACGCCGCCGGTGAAGAGCGCGGCGAAGTTGAAGAACGCCGCCCAGCCAACAGCGGCCAGCGGGCTGAGGACGCGCGTGCCCACGATGGTGGCGATGGAGTTCGCCGAGTCGTGAAAGCCGTTGCTGAAATCGAAGATGAAGGCGATCGCGATGATCGCGACGACGTACCAGACCACGGCGTCAGGAGTTCTTGATCGAGATGCTGTGTACCGCGTTCGCGACACCCATGCACTGATCGATGGCGATCTCCAACGTCTCGTAGATCTCCTTCCACCGAATGACTTCGATGGCGTCGGGGGTGCCCGCGAAGAGCGCCCCGACGGCTTCGTGGTACAGTGCGTCGCCTTCTTCCTCGAGCTTCTTGATCTCGGCAGCGTGCCTCGCGACTTCGCTTGGCTTCTTGATGGAGACCACGGCCTTTGCGATCTCGTCGGAGGCGCGGAGGATGACGTGTGCCATTTCCCGGGCCGACGGCCGCACTTCGTTGATGTGGAGCATCACGACGCGGCGCGCGGTGCCGTCCAACCGGTCGATGACGTCGTCGAGGCGCGAGGCGAGGAGGTGGATGTCTTCGCGGTCGATGGGTGTGATGAAGCTCTTGTCGATGCGGACGTTGATGGAGAGCGTCAGCTGGTCGGCCAGGTGCTCTACGTCCTTGATCTGGCGGACGAGTTCCGTGGTGCGACTGGGTTCGGCAAAGAGTTGGTCAAGGAGCATCGCGGCCGTTCTGAGGTGCTCCGCGAGTTGGTTGAACAGGTCAAAAAACTGCTCGTCGCGCGGGATGAGGCGGCCTAGCATGAGCGCGGAAGGGATCTGAGGGGAGAAGATGTTGTGGAACTGGTACAAAGCTACCGACGCAACGGGGGTGCGGCAAACGGCGGGGGCCGCAAGTCGATGGGGCGTGCCTCGGCGGCGCATGTCGGCTTCCTGTCGGGGTCGGTGATTCGACGGATTGCTGCCGAAGCGGCACACGGCGTGAAGGTGCGCCACTTTGTCGCTTTGCCGGCTGCCAGGTCCCTGCCATTCCCTGCCATCATGGCGGATGGCATTCGGTCCCAGTTTTGCCTTTGAACGGCCCGTCCGCGGCAGCAAGCCTGCCGCGCATCAACACACTCATTATTGAGGAAGCAATGGCGGACAAAGTCATCGGCATCGACCTCGGAACCACGAATTCCGTCGTAGCCGTCATGGAGGGAGGCGACCCGGTCGTCATTCCGAACGCCGAGGGTGGTCGCACCACGCCGTCGGTCGTTGGCTTCACGAAGGACGGAGAGCGCCTGGTGGGTCAGGTGGCCAAGCGGCAGGCCGTGACCAACCCCACCAATACGGTGTTCTCGATCAAGCGGTTCATGGGCCGCAAGATGACCGAAGTGCAGGAGGAGACGAAGCGCGTGCCGTACAAGGTGGCGGGCGGGCAGAACGACGTCGCCACCGTGGAGGTCCAGGGGAAGAAGTTCACGGCCCCGGAAATCTCCGCGATGATCCTCCAGAAGATGAAGCAGACGGCGGAAGACTACCTGGGCCAGACGGTCACCAAGGCGGTCATCACCGTGCCGGCGTACTTCAACGATGCCCAGCGTCAGGCCACCAAGGATGCCGGCAAGATTGCGGGCCTCGAGGTGCTGCGCATCATCAACGAGCCCACGGCGGCCGCGCTCGCCTACGGACTCGACAAGAAGAAGGACGAGAAGGTCGCTGTGTTCGATCTGGGCGGCGGCACCTACGATATCTCCGTCCTTGAACTCTACGACGTGGATGGGTCGCGCCAGTTCGAGGTGAAGTCCACCAATGGCGATACGCATCTTGGCGGCGACGACTTCGACCAGCGCGTCATGGATTGGATTGTCGCCGAGTTCAAGCGTGACCAGACCATCGACCTGTCCAAGGATCCGATGGCCCTCCAGCGCCTGAAGGAAGCGGCGGAAAAGGCCAAGATGGAGCTGTCGAGCACCAACTCCACGGACATCAACCTGCCGTTCATCACGGCGGACCAGTCCGGTCCGAAGCACCTGAACTACACGCTGTCGCGCGCCAAGTTCGAGCAGCTCGTGGACGACCTCATCACGCGGACCCTCGAGCCCATGCGCAAGGCGCTCAAGGATGCGGGGCTGGAACCGAAGGACATCGATGAGGTGCTCCTCGTGGGTGGTTCCACGCGTATCCCGAAGATCCAGGAAGAGGTCAAGAAGTTCTTCGGCAAGGATCCCAACAAGGGCGTGAACCCGGACGAAGTGGTCGCCATTGGCGCCGCGGTTCAGGGTGCGGTGCTTACGGGTGAACAGAAGGACGTATTGCTGCTGGACGTTTCGCCACTGTCACTCGGCATCGAGACGCTGGGTGGCGTGACCACGGTGCTCATCCCGCGCAATACGACGATCCCCACGAAGAAGTCGGAGACGTTCAGCACGGCGGACGACAACCAGACCACGGTGGAGATTCACGTGCTTCAGGGTGAGCGCGAGCTTGCCAGGGACAACCGGACCATCGGCAAGTTCCAGCTCACGGGCATTCCACCCGCTCCGCGCGGCATGCCGCAGGTGGAGGTCACCTTCGATATCGACGCGAACGGCATTTTGCATGTGGCGGCCAAGGACAAGGCCACCGGCAAGGAGCAGAAGATCCGCATCGAGGCGTCCAGCGGCCTGTCGGACAACGAGATTGACCGGATGGTGAAGGACGCGGAAAAGAACGCCGATCAGGACAAGGCGCGCCGCGAGGAGATCGACACGCGGAACCGTTTGGACTCCATGACGTATGAAGTGGAGAAGAATGCGAAGGAATGGTCGGACAAGTTGCCTGGCGACCTCAAGACGCGTCTCGAAGGGTCGGTGGAGCGCGCGCGAAAGGCGTTGCGTGGCGACGACCTGAACGAGATCAAGGCGGCGCAGGAAGAATTGAGCAAGGTGTTCGGCGAGGCTGGGCAGTCGTTCTACGCGCAGAACAAGGGTCCGGAGGGTGGTTCCGGCGCGGATCAGGGCGGCGCGCAGCCAGCCGAAGGTTCCACAGCGGGTGCGGGTGCTTCACCGGCGGACGATGTGGTCGAAGCCGACTACGAGATCGTGGACGACAAGAAGTAGTCTGCTCGTAGCAGGTTCAACGCATCGGAAACCAGACGGGCGCCGTACGTGTCTATAAAAGGAACGCGCGGCGCCCGTTTGCGTGTATCATTTACCTCAGAACCAAAAAGACTCTCTCAGGACAGGTAGAACAGATGGCAACCAGATTCTCACGTGCGCGCTTCGGCGCGGCAGTGGTTACGGCGTTTGCGTGCGGGCTGCTTTTCGCGTCGAGCTTTGACCTCACGCGATTCGGCTTTGCGCAGGAAGGCAAGGGAACGAAGGTCGCGTCGTCTCAGGTGCAGTCGCTTGCCGAAACGGGCAACGCATTCGAAGCGATCGCCGATCACGTGACGCCGAGTGTGGTGTCCATTCAAACACTCCGTGAGCGTACCAATGTGCGCACGCGGAACCCGCGGGCGCCGCAGGGCGGTGGCATCGACGAATTCTTCCGCAATTTCGAGCGGCAGCAACCTCAAGAGCAGCCGCCGCAGGAGGCGAGTGGCTCCGGCTTCATCGTCTCGAAGGACGGTTACATCCTCACGAACAATCACGTGGTTGCCGACGCCGACAAGGTGACGGTGACCCTGCTGGACAAGCGCAGTTTCGACGCCAAGGTCATCGGTCGTGATCCCACGACTGACGTGGCGGTGATCAAGATCGACGGCAGCAACCTTCCCAGCGCGGTGCTGGGCGATGACAGCAACGCCCGCGTAGGTCAATGGGTGGTGGCCATCGGCAATCCGCTCGGCCTCGACTTCACGGTCACGGCGGGTATTGTGAGCGCCAAGGGTCGTCCGCTGCCCGGCCTGCTCGACAGCCGCTATGCGATCACCGATTACATCCAGACGGACGCCGCGATCAATCCGGGCAATTCGGGTGGCCCGCTCGTGAACATTCGCGGCGAAGTGATCGGGATCAACAGCGCCATCGCCAGCGCCACGGGCTACTACGCCGGCTACGGCTTTGCCATTCCGGTGTCGCTCGCGAAGCAGGTGATGGACGACCTGATCAAGTATGGCAAGACACGGCGGGCGATCATCGGCGTGGGCATCGAGGATGCGAAGCCGGAGGCCGCACGCGCGGCCGGCCTGAAGGACGTGACCGGCGTGTTCGTGAAGGAATACAGTCTCAGCATGGACAGCACGAGCCCGGCGAAGACCGCTGGGATCGAGCCCGGTGACGTCATCGTCGCCGCAGATGGAAAGCCCACGGATCGTGTGAGCACGCTCCAGCGCGTTGTGCGGGGCCATCGTCCTGGCGAGACCATTCCGTTCGACGTCATGCGCTTTGGCAGCAAGAAGACCTTCCGGGTGAAGCTTGGCGAGGCACCCGATGCGCCGGAGCAGCTGGCGTCAAATGGCGTGACCGGTCCTCGTGAGGGCGCTCCGACCGAGGGACGGAAGTTCGACAAGATCGGCATCACGGTGGAGTCGGTGCCTCCCGAGATGGTTCGCGGCGCGCGGCTCACGGAGGCCGCCCGCAAGGGCCTGATGGTGAGCGAAGTCAGTGTCGCCGGCCCCTCCTACCGCAAGCTGCTGGCGGACTACACCATCCTGGTGTCGGTGATCAACCCGGGTCCCAAGCGCGAACTGCGCTCGGCGGCGGATCTGGAGGCCGTGTTGTCCAAGCTGAAGAGCGGCGACCTGCTCACGGTTCTGGTCTACGACGTCCGCGGCGAGGGCTCTACGCAGGCCGTCACGCTCCAGGTGCAATAGGACGGACCAGAGACTGGACAAGGCAACGAAATGGCCTCCGCTTCTGCGGGGGCCTTTTCGTTGCCGGTGCACCCGATTTGTTTCTGCCATGGTGGATTGGACGTCCTGTGAAGGCACACCAACTGCCCACACGTGGCGTTTTGACGCCGCGCGTGACGCTCACGGCATTCCATCAAATCGGGGATTCTGAATGACCGCAGTACGTCGCCTGGGGAGCTACCTCGCCGAGTCGCTGAGCGAGCTCTGGATGCGACCGAAGCACCAGTTGCCGGCGCTGGACTTCGTGCGCGCAACTGCCGTGCTGACCGTGGTGGCCGGCCACTTCTACAACACCTTCTGGCGGTTGAACATGCGGCTTCCGGTGCCGCCGATGTCGAACGGGCTGGTGTTCCGCTATGGCTGGACCGGCGTGGACCTGTTCTTCATCCTGAGCGGCTACCTCATTGGTGTACAACTGTGGAAGGAGAAGAAGAAGACCGGCACCATCAACGTGTTCGAGTTCATCACGCGCCGAGGGTTTCGCATCTGGCCGTTGTATTACTCGATCATCCTCATGGGCACGCTGGCGCATGTGATGCGCCCGCACCTGTCGGACATGTTGTTCGTGTCCAACTACTTCCGGGCCGGATTTCCGCGCGGATGGACGCTGTCCACGGAAGAGCAGTTCTACATCGCCGTGCCGCTGCTGCTGGCGTTCACGCCATGGATCAAGAAGTTGGAGACCTACTTCTGGGTGCTGGGCGCAGCGGTGGTGAGCGTGTGGGTGTCGCGGTATTACGCCTGCCAGTCGATCGTGGCGAGCGGCATCGCGTCGTGCAAGGAACTGGACGACATGATCACGCCCATTCACTTGCACAACGAGGCGCTGGTGGCGGGGCTGGCCATCGCATTGTTGTCGGTCGCCAGGCCACACCTGTTCGCGCGCAAGGCGGAAGACGGCTTTTCGTGGCGCGGGTTCTTCGTGATGGGGGTGTGTTTCGTCCTCGCGGCCGCGATGTATGCGGCGGACCGGATGATCTTCTCGTTCACGTACCTCGCGCTGATTTTCGGGAGCGTCACACTGTGGCTGCTCTGGGACCGGTCGGTGTTCAGTTGGCCGGCATCGTGGCGGATCTGGTATCCCATCTCGCGCCTTTCGTACGGGATGTACCTCAACCACTTCCTGCTGTTTTCCTGGATCACCACGTGGGTGGTGAGGGGCGTGGTGCGGCAGACGGGTTCAACGACGATGGCGTCGTACGCGGGGATTGTGACGGGCTCGATCGTGTCGGCGATCTTTGCCGTGTTCACTTTCGTGTTCGTCGAACGACCGTTCCTGTTGCTTCGCGGGCGGTGGATTGAGGGGCGGAAGCGGAAGAAGGCGGCGGCGTCAGGCGGTCAGGAGCTGGCCGCGCAGGTGAGCGGATTGCCGTAGGCGGTTTCTAGAAGAAGCCGGATCTGAACGGAAACGGCCAGATACCGCGTGTGTTATCCGGCTGTTTCCGGGTCCATCCGGCTGTTTCTCAGACGGCGCTCGCGTCCTGCGGCTGTTAGGTTTGGGGAAGAGCGAGAGTGGCGAAACTGGCAGACGCACCAGACTTAGGATCTGGCACCGCAAGGTATAGGGGTTCAAGTCCCCTCTCTCGCATGGATACAACGAGACCGGGGCCCCCCAATAAGGAGTAGCCCCGGTCTTTTTGTCAGCAGCATGCTGCCGACAGGACTGCGTGAATCCAACCCGGCATCGCAGTGCGTAAGCACCGTGACCGCCGCCCAAGTCAGCACTCACCCAGCGCCGTTCTCGTGCTGGTGATTGGCAAGACAAATGCCACTGGACGTTGGGCGGTGTTGGCCGCGCAACGCATTGCTTGGCAATGCCTTGCGCAGAGATACCCCTCTGGCACCCACAAGTTCTCCCGACATGGCGCTGTTGCGCGCGAGCCACAGGCCTATTTCTTCGGCCCTACAGTGTGCCAATGTTCGCGGGAACAACACATGCGTTGAGCGTTTGCACATTGGCCGTCTCCTGACAGATTCCCGTTCGCTCTCCGACGCCGACCATTCGCGGATGTCCCTGAACAACACATGAACGACGAAGCGTATTGCCGGCGCGTCGTGCGCATTCACGCGCGGACCTTCTGGCTGGCGAGTCGCTTTCTGCCCTCGGCAAAGCGACGCGCGGCGTTTGCGCTCTATGCCTTTTGCCGAGTGGCCGATGATGTAGTAGATGTCGACGGCCGGCACGAGACGGATGTGGCCACCCGGCTTGCCGGCTATCGGCGTCAACTGGACAACGCACTCGGCGGACGGCCCGAGGGGCCGGTGTTTCGCGAACTCGCGCGAGCGGCGCATTGCTACGGCGTGCCAGCGGCTGTGTTGTACGAGTTGCTCGACGGCGTGGCTCGTGACTGTGCCCCCGCGGCGTACGAGACATGGGAAGACCTCACAGGGTACTGCGAGGGGGTTGCCAGCAGCGTGGGGGAGATGTGCGCGCATGTATTCGGCGTGCCGGGCGGAACGGCGGCCCGTGCGCGCGCCACGGAAAAGGCCAGGACACTCGGCGTGGCAATGCAGTTGACCAATGTGTTGCGAGACGTCGGCGAAGACGCGCTCAAGGGGCGCTGCTATCTCCCCGAGGCCGATCTCGCTCGCTTCGGCCTGTCGAGGGCGGAGGTGCTGAGCGGGCGGATTGCCGCCGACGAGCGTTGGCGCAGCCTCATGGCATTCGAGATCCAGCGTGCACGTGCGTTGTACGATGAGGCCATGCCGGGCATCGCGCTGCTCGCCCCTGACTCGCGGCGCTGCGCCGCAGCTTGCGCGGTGGGCTACGCCGGCATTCTCGGCGCCATCGAGGCGATCGAGTACGACACGTTTCGCGCGCGGGCTCGGCTTGGTACGCTGGCCCGCGCGAGTGTGCTCTGGAGTGTGTGGCGCACGCCGATCGGTAATGTCGATAGCGGCCAGGCCTCCGGCCACGATGAAGAGATTGCATCATGGGCGTGACCGCGGGCGCTCGAGCTAACAGCGACGCGCGAGTTGCGGCCGTTGCAGTGTTCGGTCATTCGCTGTTGCTGGTGTTGTCGGGTATTGCGTTCGCCACCTTCCTGGCGCCGCCAACGCCGGCGTGGCTGGGCACGCCGGCCAATCAGGAATTTGCCCGCCTGATGTTTCGGTACGGTGGCCAGACCACCGTGGTGCTTGGCGCAGTCGCCGGGATCTGGCACGCTGCCAGCCGTCTTGGTTGGCGGTCGTCGCTGGTCATCTTCGCGGTGGGCTTTGCGATATCGCTGACGGCCGAGATGACGGGCACCACCACAGGGTATCCGTTCGGGCCGTATTCGTACACGACGCAACTGGGCTACCTGATTGGCGGTCGGGTGCCGTTCAACATTCCCACGTCGTGGTTCTTCATGATGTACGCGTCGCTGGCGATCTGTGGCCGCCTGCTGCGGGCCGACGACAACGCTGCGTCGCGCTGGAGGTGGGCCGCGGTGGCCGCAGTGGTGCTTACAGCGTGGGACGTGTCGATGGACCCGGCGATGGTGGGCACGACGCACTGGATTTGGCACCTGGCACCGGGGGGCGAGTCCACGGCGTTCCGACGCGTCTTTCTCACGGGTTTCTTCTATGGCATGCCCCTGACAAACTGGCTTGGCTGGTTGCTCACGGGGTTCATTGTCGCACGCGCGCTTCTGGCCATCGTCCCCCCGAGTGAGTGGGCGGCTCGCGTTTCGCCCACTCGGCTTCCGTTGGTGCTGTACGCGGTGAATGGCGTGTTTCCCCTGCTCATCTGTGTGGGCCGAGGCATGTGGTTCGCGGTGTTCTTGGGCGGGGTGGCGATGGCTGTGCCACTCGGCCTTGCCGTGCGGGCCCGCTCCGGTATGAGGGCGGCTTCGCGCGCCTCGAGCGTTCGCGCGCGTGTGCTGGCGAGTGATTGAGCCTTCGTGAAAATCGTCGTCATCGGCAGCGGATTTGGCGGATTGGCCGCGGCAATCCGACTGGTCCAGCAGGGGCATGACGTCACCATCGTGGAGAAGCGCGACAAGCCGGGTGGGCGTGCATACGTCCACAAAATGGACGGCTTCACCTTCGACGCCGGCCCCACCATCATCACGGCGCCGTGGCTGATTCATGAGTTGTTCGAGCGGAGCGGGAAGCGCACCGCCGACTACGTGGAGCTCGTAGCGATCAACCCGTTTTACAACGTTCGCTTTCCCGACGGGTCGGTGTTCCGCTATTCCGGCCAGCGCGACGAGGTCATCGAGGAGATCAAGAAATTCTCGCCGGCCGACGTGTCGGGCTACTTGCGGTTCTCCGAGGCCACGCAGGCGATCTTCGACGCCGGGATGTCGATGATCGACACGCCGTTCGATCGACTGGTGGACATGCTGAGGGTGCTGCCCGACATGGTGCGACTTCGGGCCGATCGGTCGGTGGCAACGTTCGTGAACTCCTACATCACGGACCCCCGCCTGCGGCAGGTGTTCAGCTTCAATCCCCTGTTGGTGGGTGGCAATCCGTTCCAGAGCACGTCCATCTATGCGCTCATCCACACGTTGGAGCAGAAGTGGGGGGTGTGGTTTGCGATGGGGGGCACGGGGGCGCTGGTAAATGCATTGGTGCGGTTGTTCACGGAACTTGGCGGCGTGATCCACCTGTCGTCCGAGGTGGAGCAGATCTGCGTGGACCGGGATAGTCGCCGCGCAACGGGAGTACGCCTGGTTGGGGGGAGCGAAATCGAGGCGGATGTGGTGGTGAGCAACGGCGACGTGGCGCAGACGTACATGCAACTCGTGCCCGCGGCGGTGCGACCGAGGAACACCGACCGGCGCATGAAGCGGAAGCGATACTCGATGTCGCTGTTCGTGATCTATTTCGGGACGAACCGGAAATACGATGACGTCGGGCATCACGAGATCATCATGGGGCCGCGTTACGAAGGGCTGCTTACCGACATTTTCACGAACAAGACGCTCGCAAAGGATTTCTCGCTCTACCTGCACCGCCCCACGGCAACCGATCCGTCGTTGGCTCCGCCAGGCTGCGACAGCTTTTACGTATTGTCCCCGGTGCCAAATCTGGCTGGCGCTGTGGACTGGGCCACGGAGGCGAAGCCGTACCGCGATGCGATCATGGCGTTTCTGGAGCAGAACCATCTTCCGGACCTGTCCAGGCATCTCGTCACCGAGCACGTCATCGACCCTCGGCATTTTCGCGACGACCTGAACAGCTATCTGGGCAGTGCGTTCTCCGTGGAGCCGATCCTGTTGCAATCGGCGTGGTTTCGGCCTCACAACCGGAGCGAGGATGTGGCCAACCTCTATTTCGCGGGCGCCGGGACGCATCCGGGCGCCGGGATCCCGGGAGTGTTGAGCTCCGGGAAGATCGTGGCGGACATGATCGGGCCTGCGGCGCGGAGAACCCCTAGCGGGGTTTGAGCGGAGTTGACGTTCGTAGAGGGGGGTTGGGGCCGATAGCGCGGGTTGGGGCCTCCCCGGGGTACCCGGCCGATCGGTTAGGCTACAAGCGGGTTCTTCACCGGGTTAGTTTTCATACAGTTCCAGTGCCCTCAGGGCCGACGACCCGCTTTTGCGGGCTCCGGCGCCCGCCTTCCGGCTTTCTCGACACGCATGGACATCCAGATCACGACCAAAAAGAGCGAGGGCGTCGAGCGCCTGCTCGAAGTCTCCATTCCCCTCGCCACGGTGAACGCCGAAGAGGAGAAGACCGCGCGCCGGTATGCGACCTCCGTTCGCCTGCCGGGGTTCCGCCCGGGCAAGGCGCCGGCCGCCATGGTTCGCAAGCGGTTCAAGGACGCCATCCGCCAGCAGGTGCTGGAGACCCTGGTCCAGGAGGCGTTCAAGGAAGTGATGGAGCGCGAGAAGCTGGATGTTGCCGCCCAGCCGCACGTGCACGACGTGAAATTCGACGAGGGGCAGCCGCTGACCTTCGAGCTGCACCTGGAGGTTCGGCCGACCATCGAGCTGAAGCGGACGGAAGGCTTCAAGGTGACGCGGTCCGCCAAACAGGTCACGGACGAGACGGTGGCCGAGCAGATCGAAGCGCTGCGTGACCAGAAGGCATCGTGGGCGCCGGTGGAAGAACAGCCGCGCGAGGGTGACATGGTCAAGGTCCTGCTGTCCACGCCGGAAGGTGACAGCACGGAACTTCCAGAGGCACGGCCGTATAACCTCGTCCTCGGCGGCGGGCAGGCTATTCCGGGCGTGGAAGAGCTCGTGATGGAGCTGACACCGGGCGAGACGAAGGAACGGTCGGTCAAGTGGCCCGATGACTTCCCGGACGAGTCGCAGCGGGGTAGTACCAAGAATGTGCGGGTCACCCTGCATGAGGTGAAGCGGAAGTCGGCGCCGGCGCTGGACGATGCGTTCGCGCGTGAAGTGGGTGACTTCGATTCGCTCGACGCGCTCAAGGCGGCGGTTCGGACGGACCTCGAGGAGCATTCAACGCGGGATGCCGATACCCTCGTCCGGCAGTCATTGCTCGACCAGGTGGCGGACGCCAATCCGTTTGCGGTGCCTCCGAGCTGGGTGTCACGCATGATCGATGCGTACATGCAGCAGTACCAGATTCCCGAGGACCAGAAGCAGCAGTTCGCCGGCGAGTTTGCGGCGGTGGCGGAGAAGCAGGTCCGTCGCGACATGTTGATCGATGCCATCGCATCGCAGGAGGCGTTGGTGGCAACGGAGAAGGATGTGGACGACCGCGTGGCCAAGGTGGCCGAGCAGCGGGGAACGGATCCGGGCCAGGTGTATGCGTCGCTCCAGAAGGCGGGTCGCCTGCCGGAGATCGAGCGCAGCATCACGGAAGAGAAGGTCTTCGAGTGGTTGACGGCCCGTAACGATGTCACCAACGGTACCGAACAGTGAACAATCCCATGGCTACGATCTATCCGCCGTACGTCATCGAACGCTCCAGCCGGGGCGAACGCACCTACGACATCTTCTCGCGGTTGTTGATGGACCGCATCGTGTTTCTCGGCACGCCGATCAACGACGATGTGGCAAACATCATCATCGCGCAGCTGCTCTTTCTCGAGGCGGACAATCCGGATCGCGACATTTTCGTGTACATCAACTCGCCGGGCGGCAGTGTTTCCGCTGGTTTGGCGATTTACGACACGATGCAGTACTTGAAGGCGCCGGTGAACACCATCTGCATGGGGTTGGCGGCGAGCATGGGGTCATTCCTGCTGGCGGCGGGCCGCAAGGGCAAGCGCAGCGCGCTGCCGCATTCGCGCATCATGATCCACCAGCCGTCGGGCGGCACGCAGGGTACGGCGGCGGACATCGAGATTCAGGCGAAGGAAATCCTGTTCCTGCGCCATCAGCTCAATACGATCTACAGCAAGCACACGGGCAGGCCGATCGAACAGATCGAGCGTGACATGATTCGTGATTTCTTCATGTCGGCCGAGGAGGCGAAGGGGTATGGCCTCATCGACAACGTGATCTCCAACCGTGGCGACCTGGTGGATCCGCAGGTGATCGCGGCGCAGGCGGCCGCGGCGATCAAGTAGCGGCCGGGAGCAGTTCCTTTCCGGCCGTCAGGTCGTCCTTTGCTTGACCGGTACAAACGCTCGCGTTAACTCTCGGTTACCCACCTCGCCCGGCACTCATGGGCGTGCGCCTTCTGCAGAGTCATCATCATGTCGCACGACAAACATCTGCGTTGCTCGTTTTGCGGTAAATCGAAGGACTCGGTCCGGAAGTTCATTTCTGGCCCGTCCGTCTACATCTGCAATGAATGCATCGCGCTCTGCAATGAGATCCTGGCGGAGGATGAGGAGCGCGAGGTCGCTGAAGCGATCACGCAGGTCCCCACTCCGCAGGAGATCAAGGACACGCTGGACGGGTATGTAATCGGCCAGGAGCGGGCGAAGAAAGCGCTCGCGGTGGCGGTGTACAATCACTACAAGCGGATCAATTCGGCGTCGGTGCGGGAAGATGACGTCGAGCTCGACAAGTCGAACATCCTGCTCATCGGCCCCACCGGTGTTGGCAAGACGCTGCTGGCCCAGACGCTGGCACGCATTCTGGACGTGCCGTTTACCATCGCCGATGCCACGACGCTAACGGAAGCCGGATACGTGGGCGAGGACGTGGAGAACATTCTCGTCCGCCTCCTCCAGGCAGGCGACTTCAATGTCGCCGAGTGCGAGCGCGGCATCGTCTACATCGATGAGATCGACAAGATTGCGCGGAAGTCGGAGAACCCGAGCATCACGCGCGATGTGAGCGGCGAAGGCGTCCAGCAGGCACTCCTGAAGATCCTGGAAGGCACGGTGGCATCCGTTCCGCCGCAAGGCGGCCGGAAGCATCCGCAGCAGGAGTACATCCAGATCAACACGAAGGACATCCTGTTCATCTGCGGTGGCGCGTTTGACGGACTGGAGAAGATCATCGAAGCACGCACGGGCCGGCGTCAGATTGGGTTCTCGAAGGTAGAGACGGATCCGTCCAAAGCCGCGACGCTCGCCAAGAACGCTTTTGCGGAAGTGGAGCCCGACGATCTACTCCGTTTCGGCCTGATTCCCGAGCTGGTGGGGCGCCTGCCGGTGACGGTGCCGCTGGAAGGGCTCGACGAGGATTCGCTGGTGCGCATTCTCCAGGAGCCGAAGAACGCGCTCACCAAGCAGTACACCAAGCTCTTCGACCTGGAAGAGGTGAAGCTCACCTTCGAGGTTTCGGCTCTGCGTGCCATTGCCGGCAAGGCGCTGAAGCGCGGCACGGGAGCCCGTGGACTGCGTGCCATTCTCGAGGAACTGCTCACCGACGTGATGTTCGATCTTCCCACGCGCGAAGACGTGGTGGAAGTGAAGATCACGGAGTCGAGCGTCCTGAACGGCACCGCGCCGTTGCTCGAACTGGCGCCAACCAAGCGCAAGAAGGAAGCGTAGGGTCGTTTCGCGCCCACACGTGCGCAGGGACATCGAAAGGCCATCCGAGCAAGGATGGCCTTTTGCATTTCCGACACTTCGGCGAATTTTTGCGCAGAAGAACTGCATTCACGCGGGGCTAACCGCTTCACCGCACACTAATACGCACATGATCCGCAGCCGACTCACACGCCTCGTTCCGCTCATCGTCCCTGCCCTGCTGAGCGCGCAAGCGCCGGCGGCGGCGACGACCATCATTCCGGCTCCCGCCACCACGCTGCCGCTCAAGCACGCGCCAAAGCCGACGACCGCTGCCATTACCGCTGGCGATCTGATGACACGGCTCTACATCTTCGCGGACGACTCGATGATGGGCCGAGAGGCGGGGACGATCGGTAATGTGAAGGGGACGGATTACATCGCGGCGGAGGTGAAGCGCATGGGCCTCGTGCCCATGGGCGACAACGGTTCGTATTTTCAGACCATCCCCTTCAAGACGCGCGTAGTCGCGCCCACGTCGGTGGTGATGATCGCCGAGTCAAAGCTCGCGGCGGGAACTGAGTGGGTGCTGGCGTTCGGTTCCGCACTCCCCATGGGGACGCTTCCGGTGGTGTACGGCGGCGTGATTGGCGACAATTCGCCGCGCGTGGATCCGCCGCTCGCTGTCGGCAAGCTGGTGGTGTATCGCGTGCTGCCCAACGGCATTGGCCAGGTGCAGGACCCCACCACATTTCCGACGGGTGCCGCCGCCGTGGTGCTGCTTGGGCTCGATCCCTACATGACGTATTTCACGCGGCCGTCCACGTTCGTGGATGATCCGGCGAAGCCGCAACCGCAAACGCCAACGCCCGTGCTGCTGTTCGCGCAGCCCACCATCGCGAAACTGTTTGACGGTCCGGCGGAGACGCTCAAGCCGGGTACCGAGGGCCACCAGACGACTCTTGCGGTGACGGTGAGCGTGGAGCCGGTGAAGTTTCCGGCGAGAAACGTCGTGGCGCTGTTGCCGGGCTCCGATGCCAAGCTGAAGGGCGAATATGTGGCGGTGGGAGCGCACAATGATCACATCGGCTTCGCCAACGAGGGAGTGGATCACGATTCCATCCGCATCTACAACCACATCGTGCGGTCACTTGGGGCCGAAGATGAGGCCAAACAGGCAACGGCTGAGCAGCAAACGGAGATCAACACGACGCTGGCGTCGTGGCGAAAGGTGCACCCCGGGTCGGCGCGCCCGGATTCCATTGCCAATGGCGCAGATGATGATGGTTCGGGGTCGGTGACGGTGCTGGAGATTGCGCAGCACCTCGCGTCGCTTCCCAAGAAGCCCAAGCGTTCGGTGTTGTTCGTGTGGCACGTTGGTGAAGAGAAAGGGCTGTTGGGATCGCAGTATTTCACTGACCATCCGACAGTGCCTCGCGATTCCATCGTGGCCCAGCTCAACATCGACATGGTCGGCCGCGGTGACGCATGGGATGTCACGGGCCAGTCGAAAGAGGGGCAGATGCTGCATGGCGGCGCGAACTATCTCCAACTGGTGGGTTCGCGCCGGCTCTCCACCGAGCTGGGCGACCTGGTGGAGAAGGTGAATACCGAGTCGAAACTCGGCTTCACGTTCGACTACGCGATGGATGCGAACGGGCACCCGATGAACATCTACTGCCGCAGCGACCACTACTCGTACGCGCGGTACGGCATTCCCATCGTGTTCTTTACCACGGGCGGCCATTCCGACTACCATCAGGTGACAGACGAGCCGCAGTACATCGACTATGCGCACATGGCGCGCGTTGGGCAGTTGGTGTCGAATATCGCGGTAAGTGCGGCCAACCTCGATCACCGGATCGCCGTGGATCAGCCAAAGCCGGATCCGGCGGGGGCCTGCAAGCAATAGGCTCGGTTGGCGGGGGGCGGGCGAGGCGCGGGGGTCTGGAATCCGCTAGCTTTCTCCATGCCCTCTTTCCCCGTAGACGGCGAGACGATCTCCACAGCGGATCGTCTCCCCGTCCTGCCCCTCCGCGACGTCGTCGTTTTTCCGTATGTCGTCATGCCGTTGCTCGTCGGCAGGGCCGCTTCACTGGCGGCCCTCGACGCCGCAAGTGCGACTGATCATCTCGTGTTGCTGGTCGCGCAGCGGGACTCTGAAAAGCAGGAGCCCGCGGCGGCGGACCTGTACCGGGTGGGGGTGGTGGCGCGCGTGCGGCAGCTGTCGCGCCTTGGTACCGGCACTGTTCGCGTGCTCGTCGAGGGAATCGCCCGTGCGCGTGTAACGCGGTACGTCCCGGGCACCGATTGCCTGAAGGCCGTGGTGGAGCCAATGACGCCCCTTGCCCTCATCGACGGGGACGACGCGGAAGCACATCTGCGCAGGGCGTTGTCGTTGTTCGAGGAGTACGTGGCCGTGCACCGCCGGCTCCCCCCCGAACTTGTCGCGCTCATCCAGGGCTCCGATTCGGCGGCCCGGCAGTCGTTCGGCATTGCCGCGCACCTCAGCACACGGCTGGAAAAGCGGCAGGGACTCCTGGAGTCTGCCGATTTTCCCACGTTGCTCCGCACGCTCGGGGAGACACTCACGGGTGAAATCGACCTGCTCAAACTGGAACGCAAGATCGACGACGACGTGCGCGGCTCGCTCTTCCAGAACCAGCGCGAGTTCTACCTCCAGGAGCAGTTGAAGGCGATTCATCGCGAACTCGGCGGCGAGGACGGCGACGACACTGACGAATTGGCCGCGCAATTGGAGGCGAAGGGTTTGCCCGATGCGGTGCTGACCCGCGCGCGCCGCGAACTGCGGCGCCTCAAGCGGTTGTCCTCGATGTCTCCGGAGTCGGGCGTGGCGCGCACCTACCTGGACTGGATTGCGGCGCTGCCGTGGAAGGAGCGCACGGATGACGTGCTCGATGTGGGGCACGCGCGCCAGGTACTCGACGAGGACCATTACGGGCTGGACGACGTGAAGGAGCGCGTGCTGGACTACATCGGCGTGCTGTCCCTTGTGGAGCGGCTGGATGGGCCCATCATCTGCCTGGTTGGTCCGCCGGGCGTTGGCAAGACGTCGCTTGGTCGTTCCATCGCGCGCGCCCTCGGGCGCAAGTTCGTTCGCATGTCGCTGGGTGGCGTGCGCGATGAAGCCGAAATTCGCGGCCATCGCCGCACCTACATTGGCGCCATGCCGGGCCGCGTGATCCAGGCCATGCGTCGGGCCGAGACGGTCAATCCGGTGATCCTGCTGGACGAGATCGACAAGCTCGGGAATGACTATCGCGGTGATCCATCGGCCGCGCTGCTCGAGGTGCTCGACCCTGAGCAGAACAAGGCGTTCAACGATCACTACCTCGAGGCCGACTACGACCTCTCGCAGGTCCTGTTCATCACCACGGCCAACTCGCTCGGCACCATTCCGGAACCGCTGCGCGACCGGATGGAAATCATTCGGCTCGCGGGCTACCTCGATCAGGAGAAGTACGCCATCGCTCGCCAGTTCCTGCTGCCGCGCCAACTGAAACAGCACGGGCTGGACCCCGCGACGGTGGTATTGGAATCCGATGTCATTCCTGCCATCGTGCATGGATACACGCGGGAAGCGGGGGTGCGCGATCTGGAGCGTCGGCTGGCGCGACTGTCCCGCAAGCTGGCGCGCGCGCGCGCCGAGAAGCGCATGGCCACCGCGGCGGAGGAGGAAGCCGTGGTGTCCGTGGATACGGTGACTCGCGACATGCTGCACGCCATGCTTGGCGTTGCGCCGTACGACCCCGAAGCGAACCTGATCGAAGACAAGGTCGGTGTGGCCACGGGATTGGCGTACACGAGTGTGGGTGGTGACGTGCTGGAAATCGAAGTGAGCGTCGTGCCGGGCCGCGGCCGTCTCCAGCTCACCGGTACCCTTGGCGACGTCATGAAGGAGTCGGCGAGCGCCGCCCTCAGCTATACCCGCGCTCGCGCGAGCTCGCTGGGGCTGGAGCGTGAGTTCCTGCGGTCGCGGGACCTGCACGTGCACATTCCCGCTGGCGCCACTCCCAAGGACGGCCCGAGCGCGGGGATCGCCATCGCCTGCGCGATCGTGAGTGCGCTCACCGGCATTCCACTCCGCGGCGACGTCGCCATGACGGGCGAGATCACTCTGCGCGGACGCGTACTCGGCATTGGCGGCTTGAAGGAGAAGACAGTGGCCGCGCTTCGCAATCGCATCACACATGTGATCCTGCCGCAGGAGAATGCCCGCGACCTGGATGAGCTTCCGCCGGAAGTGAAGGCGGGGATCCAGTTTCATCCGGTGCGCTCCATGGACGAAGTGCTCGCGATCGCGCTGGCTCGCGCCGTGAAGCCCCAGGCCGACGACGAGACGGCAACGATGGTGACGCATTGAGCGACGGCGTGAAGGATCCTCTCGTCATCAAGTCGCTCGAGTTCATCGGGCCGATGGCGACAGCCGACGGGTGGCGGCCGACCAACGACCTTCCGGAGGTTGCCTTTGCCGGCCGGTCCAACGTCGGAAAGTCGTCGTTGTTGAATCGGTTGGTCCGTCGCAAGGCCTTTGCGCGCGTGAGCAACACACCCGGCCGCACACGCGAGATCAACTTCTTCAAGGTCAACAACCAGTTCGTTCTCGCGGACCTTCCGGGGTACGGCTACGCGAAGATCTCCAAGACGCGGAAGGCGGAATGGCTGCCGCTCATCGAGGGGTACCTGCGCGCGTCCACCACGCTGCGTGGTGTGGTGCAGTTGCTCGACGTGCGACACCATCCGTCGGAAGAGGACATTCAGATGCTCGATTTCCTCGCGGAAATCGAAGCGCCCACGATCGTGGCTCTCACGAAGATCGACAAGCTCAAGCCCCGCCAGGTGGCGGAGCGGGTGCATGCCATCGCGGTGGCGTTGCGGCTGGAAGACGACCAGATGATTCCATTCAGTGCCGAGACGAATCAGGGTCGCGATGACCTGGCGGAGGCGGTTGTCGCGTTGATCGCGCAACCTTCCTGGCGCGCGCCGGTATTGATACCAGAGGTGGATATCGCCGCGACGCATGACGACGGAACTATCGTGAACCCGAATACTGACCCCGCGCAGTGACCCATAGCGGCCAGCGTGTCGCGCTGGCTCTTGCGTGCATCCTGTTGCACGCGGCTTCGGCGTGTGCGGGTGGCCAGGCCACGCCGGCACGAGCAATCACGCCGTTGCCGCGGCCCGGAGTGGTGGCAGATACGAACGCGAGCGGACTCATACCGGCGGGTTACGGCTCGCTCAAGCAGGACGATGTCGCGATCAAGTTCCAACTTCCCGATGTGCTGTTGAAGATGACGCCGCTGGAAGAGAACGTCATTCGCGCACTGTCGGTGGATTCGTACCGTGCGTTGCACGGAATCGCAGAGAGCCACAAGGCCGCCGTGGCGCGGCAGGCGGCGCAACACGGGCAGCTGCACGGGTCGCTGTGGTACGTGTCGTTTTACGGACTCGCGCCCGATGCCCGCTTCTCTCCGCAGGAAGTGACCATCAAGTCGGCGGGACAGGAATATCGCCCGCTGGAAATCCTGCCGTTGACAGGGGGCTTCGGCGAGCAACGCCTCCAGCCACGCATGACGCAGACCGCACTGTATCTCTTCGATGATGGGCTCGACGTCAATCAGCCGCTGGTCGTGACGTTCGGAACCGAGCGCAACGAAGGCTGGTCGGGCATCCTCACGGCCATCGAGCGCGAGCGTGCGCTCGTCCGGTCGCGCGCGGCCAGCAGTCCCGCGCCGAAGCTGCCTTAGATTTCGCCGTTTCGGGCCATGCCGCCGCCAACGGAGGCGGCAGCTCACCGTTTCTACTTCAGCCACTTTTCGCCATGCCTTTCCTTCCACTCCGCTCCCTGTCGCCGTCGGGAAATGCGAGCCTTGCCGATGCATGGCTGGAGCGAATTGCCGATCGCCTTGCGAACCCGTCGGGAGACATCGCCGCCGACCGGGCGACGCTCTGCCGTGAGACGCTCGCCGAGTTGTGCTACCCGCAGTATGCGGCGAACTGGGAGACCGCCGTTGCCGACGCGTCCATCCCAACCGGAATCCGCCTGGGGTTGTCTGCACTCGATCCGCGCAACGTGACGCTCGAACCCGAGTATTACGCCGACTGCGACGACGCCCGATTTCAGCCCGTGAAGCCGCTGCTGTGGTTGTGGTATTCCTTCGATCGCACGCTCATTGGCGCACAGAACGTCGGCCTGGGAGTGAGCCTGCGCCGGATGCTTGCGCCGTACATCTTCAAGCGCTGCGGAGAGAATTTCAAGGCGTTCCAGAACGTGGAATTCTCCTTCGGCTACAACATGGACGTGGGCGACAACGTGGTAGTGCATCGCCACGTGCTGCTGGACGATCGCGGCGGCATCCAGATCGCGAACAATGTGTCCATCAGCGACTATGCCAACATCTACAGCCACACGCACAGCATCGTGGACCAGCGCGACGTGACCAACGTGCTCACCGTGCTGGAAGACGGCGTACGCGTGACGTATCACGCGACAGTGCTGGCGGGGGTTCATGTGGGCGAGCAGGGCATGGTGGGTGCGAGCGCGGTGGCTACCAAGGACGTGCGCCCGTATCACGTGTATGTGGGCATTCCGGCCAAGAGCGTGCGCGTGAAACCCAACGCGCCGGAGCCGGGAACCATCCTGCGTACATCGGAGCATCGCGTGCCCCGCTGACGGTCGCTCTCCGCGTCATCCGGCCCCGCGCACCTCGCGCGGGGCCGTTCTCTTTCTCAGACCACCCGCAGTACGTCCTCTGCCGGCCCGGCGCTGCCGGTGGCGAAGAGCTGGAGAATTTCGCGCAATGCGGTGCGCTCGCGTGGCCACATGAACCGCTCCAGTGCCGAGTGGGCCGAGAGCCATTCGTAGTGGGTGTGTTCGCGGCCCAGCGTTACCGGTGCAGCCTGATCTACAAACGCAACGAAGCCGACCGATAGCTCGACTGTGTGCGTCCGGTGCAGGTAGAACGGGCTGACGGAGAGCGTGTACAACCGTTGCACCGCGAGCCCCGTTTCTTCGCCCACTTCGCGAAGCGCTGCGTGCTCAGGTTCCTCACCGGACTCGATGGTACCGTGCACGGTTTCCCAACCGCCCGGGCACCGCGTGTCCATCGCACGCTGGAGCACGAGCACATTCCACTCTCCAAGCTGATGCGAGACGAGGTACACCTCGACGGTGCCGACGTTGACGGTAGCCATGTTCGACTGCGGGTGGAGTGAGAGGGCCATGTTTCATGCGCGTCGCCAACGAAGCAGCGCGAGCACGGTGGCAACAATCAACCGGCCCGGCGCGTGACTCGACAGTACGAGATCCGCCTGATGGGCCAGGACCGCAAGGTCGTCTTCTGTGGTCCGGGTGGCGGCGAGAACGACATGGAGGGGAACAGGACAGTCGGCGGCAAGGGCGGATTCCCGTAACGCGTTGACAAGATCAACCGGCGCGACCACGGCGTCGCACGCCGGCAGCCGCGTGGGAAATGCCGGGGCGATTCGCAGCTCTTCGATGACAACCTGTATCCCCATGTGTTGCGCTGCCGCACGAGCTTCCCGAAGCTGCTCAGCGGAGTTCGCGTCGGGGTTGCCTCCAGCGCGGTCGTCGACCGCCCAGATAATGGTGAAAGGCGAAGGGCCGACACTCGCTCGGCGCACTATTTCATTCACCTGCCGGACCGGTGGCGCCGCCACGCGTCGCAACTCATCGATAGTCGTTTCACCAAGCCTGACCAGCGCCAGCCCCGAATCCCACAGCATGACGCATCCGTCGGCCCTCGCCGCTTCTGCAAGCGCTTCGGTGGGTGCCCCAGCGGCCACGCGACGCTCGAATTCCGGTGAGGATGTGAGGATTTCGCAGATGGCCCGGCGGCCGCGATAGCCCGACGCGTCACAGGCCGCGCACCCTGCCGCACTGCACTCCGGACAGCTGCGGCGCACCAGTCGCTGCGCGATTACACCCTTCACCGCCGTGGCGATCTGATGACCGGCCACGCCGATGTCGATGAGCCGAGATACCGCGCTTGCCGCATCGTTGGTGTGCAACGTGGAGAGGACCAGGTGCCCGGTGAGCGACGCCTGAATGGCGATCTCCGCCGTCTCCTTGTCTCGGATTTCGCCAACGAGGATGACGTCGGGGTCCTGGCGCATGATGGAACGGAGCGCCGCCCCGAAGGTAAGGCCGGCGCGCTCGTGCACCTGAACCTGAACGATGCCGGGAAGGCGATACTCTATAGGGTCTTCGACCGTGACGACGTTGACACCGCGCAATTGGATTTCGCGCAGTGCGGCGTAGAGCGTCGTCGTCTTGCCCGAGCCCGTTGGACCAGTCACGAGCAAAAGCCCTTCGCGTCGGTCGAGCAGCGACCGAATGCGTGCGAGATCGTCCGCGGAGAATCCGATTGATTCGAGTGTGCGCAGCCCGGCACTTCCGTGCAGTACGCGAATCACGATCTTTTCGCCGTGCGACGCGGGCAGGGTGGAGACTCGCAAATCCACCACCGTGCCGAGCACGGCGACGCGCGCCCGGCCGTCCTGTGGTCGCATGCGGTCGGCGATGTCCAGGGCCGAGAGAATCTTCACGCGCGAAACGAGGGACGGCGCGATGGCGCGCGGCAACGTGCGGACATGGCGCAGCATGCCGTCAACGCGATGCCGGACAGCGAACCCCTGCTCTTCCGGCTCGAGATGGAGGTCGCTTGCACCAGCGCTGATGGCCTCGGCGAGCAACTGATCCACGAGCCGAATGACGGACGCGCCACCATCGATGGCGATTTCGGACGCCCCGTCGGAACTAAAGGTCAGGTGCTGCACCTCAACGGGTGGCGCAGCGGCGTCTCGTCGTGAGACGGCTTCCGGATACATTCGATCGAGCTGGCGGGCAATTTCGGGCGCGGGTGCAAGTTGCCACCGCACGCGACAGCCTGTTGCGAAGGCGACCGCTCGCTCGGCGTCGAAATCGAGCGGATTGCTGGTGGCCACGACGATGGTGCTGCCGTCCAGCGCGACCGGCAGAACCAGATGCTGGCGCGCCCACCGCTCGGCAAGGAGGGCCACAGCGCGGGGGTCGATGCGCGAAAAGTCAGCGCGGAGGGGTTCGAGGACGGAGGATGAGGACACGGCGACATTTTATGCGCGCGGAGATCCGTTGCATCACCATACCGGTGCAGGGTGTTTCGATTTCTCGCGGATTGGGCCTTTTGGTAGGAGCCAACAACGGGAGCATGAGCGCGAGAGGGAGCTTCCAGCATTGAGCCGTTCAGGGCTCGAGCTTGAGCTTTGAGCTAGAGCTCGAGCTCTGACATGCTCAGTGCTGGGGGCTCGCGCTCGCGCTCGTGCTCCCGCTGATAGCTCAAACTCGCGCTCATGCTCTGGGGCCCTCGACGAGCGGGTGCCCGAACTACGAACTATAGGATGCTCCAGAAGTCGCGCGTGATGTCCATGTTGAAGGTCCAGCGGCCATTGCGCAGTCCGCGCGCACCCTGGACGCGCAGCAGGTCGAAGAACGGCTGGAGGGCGACACCCGCGCTTGGATACACACCCTCGGGGTGGGCAGTACCAACCGAGGACGCTGGGCGCGCGTATGTGGCCTGAAGAAATGGAGCCAACGTGGCTTGTCCTGGCACGCGTCCGAATCGACCGAGGCTCACCGACGGCGCCGGAACGGAAGTGCGCCACTCGACGCGGGTGGTTCCGCCGGCCAGTGATGCCAGTTCGTGGTAGGCGTAGCCCGGCGCACTGACCGGACCACCGAAATACAGCCACTCCTGAGGGGGTACGGTATGCGTACCGCCCACTGCTCCGCCCGACGCGGTGAGCACGAGGCGACCAGCATCGAATGGTCGTTCAGCGCTCAAGGAGAGATATGCTCGGCCGATGGTGGTTGACGGGACCGGTACACTCGCGTCATCGGTCGTGAGGTGAGCAAGGCGAAGATCACCACTCGCGCGCACCTCGGCGCCGAAGACAGAGAGCGTGGTGGGACGCTCGGCCAGGAGTGAGAAGCGAAGGGCACGGAGCCGGGTGGCTGGCACAATCGGATCGAATGTGCCTTGCGCCGGCACGGCGCGAATGGACAGCCGCGCCTGCCGTTCCAGCGCGCCGTCCAGGCGCCACTTGAACCCGGCAATGTCGTGGGCATCGAGGCCGAGGCCGACGCCTTGCACGGCATATGGATCCGTGGCGTCGCTGCCAAATTCCTGTGCGGCGATGGAATTGATGGCGCGCGACCGCTCTTGCACGTCTCCCGCATCGCGAAAATCGCGCGTGCCGAAGGCGCGCAGTCCCCATGACGGGGACTGCCAGTCGAGCCCCACGGACCCCTTGACCGTGCGATCGTCCACGCCGTAGCGCGCCTTGACTTGCGTGCCGAACCCTCCGCCGAAGCGCGAGGCGATTCCGGCGCCCACCGCGAATCCCTCGGCGCGGTTGAAGCGCACGAAGTCGGAAATTCCCGATGCAGCAAGCATGGCGCGTTGGGGACGGCGCAGTGCCTGTGCCCGCACGAGGGACCGGGCTTCCTCTCGCACGTGTCGGATGTCCGCATCGGACACGGCGCGGACGTCAGGGGGAAGCGAATCGAGAATGCGGCCGCCGAAATGGAAGGTGTCGGACGCGGTCTTGGGCGCGAGGACGATTTCAGGGCCAGCGAAGAAATCGGGGGTGAGGCCGGTGTTGACGTTGTAGTCGCCTATTTCCCAGCGGCCGCGGATGACGCCGCGAATGGGATAGTCCAGCCAGGTGCCGCCGCGGCGGATCTCGAGCTCTTGCCGATGCGGCAGCCAGAACCGCCCGTTCACGAGCGAGTTTTCGACGACCACGAACAGGTCTTCCAGCGCATCGTCCCGAAACGCCGCGCGGGTGAAATTGAACGCCATGCGCACCACCTGTGCGTCATCGCGATCGATGTAGAGCGCGCCGACGATGCGCGGCTGCCGGTCGTTCTTCGGCCGGACCTTGACCTCGTACGCATTGATCGTGCGGCCGGGCAAGGTGAAGCTCAACGAGTCGGTGATCGCGAAGTCGTAGGTTCCGAGGCCCACCGAGGAAAGCGGGTGAGGAACATCCACGACCTCATCGCCGTCGCCGAGGCGGATGATGGCGGGAAAGTTGTTCTGGATGATGCCCAGATGGTCCCGGTGGTACGCGATGTCCGTGGGCAGGAGGAGTGTATCGCGGCGTCCGAGAATGCGCTGCTTGCTCAGACTGGGCGCCAGCCAATAGACTTCATTCACCAGCTCGTCGGCCTTGACCACCTTGGGTGGCTCGGCGAGTCCTTCGCCCACCTGGGCAAGGAAGGTGACGTACCCGTGCGCGGTAGCCTTGTAGTCCTTGAGGCCCGTATCCGCGAGTTGTTGGACACGTCGAGCCGTAGCGCGCTCGACGAGTGCACGCGAACGGGCGTCGTTCCAGTCCTGAGCGCCGGCTGCGTTGGCCGAGGCACTCGCCACCCACAAACCGCAGGCGGCGCAGGCCGCAGCGAACAAGCGATGCATTCACCAAAGTTCGCCGGCGTGTTCACGCCGGACAAGCGCGCATGAGAGGGCAATGAGCTTCGAGACATTCATGCGTCGCGCCCAGGCCGACCACCTGGTGCCCGTGTGGCGCGACTGCCTGCTGGATACGGACACGCCTGTGACGGCGTTCGCGAAGGTGCGCGAGGGACCGTTTGCCTTCCTGCTGGAGAGTGCTCCGGCCGGCGGGGAGACCTGGGCCCGGTACACGTTTCTGGGCAGTTCGCCGCGGGCCGCCTGGCGGTTGCGCGAGGGCGTGGTGGAGGACTGGACGCCTGCGCTCGGCTGGCATGGTGCGCGTACGCCCGAGAATCCGCTGGAGGATCTCGACGCGCTCGTGCGCGCGTGTCCGCCTGTGGACGCGCCTGAACTCGGTGAGTTCTGGAGCGGGGCCGTGGGCTACTTCAGCTACGATGTGATGCGGCTCATCGAGCGGCTTCCCTCGGCACCACCGCGCGCGGACACGACCCCCGACGCGTTGTTCGTGTTCACCGATGCGCTCGTCATCATCGATAATCTCCGTGCGCAGGCGCGGGTGGTGGTGGGCGCGCCGCTCGGTGGCGATGTCTCGACGGATGCCCTTCGGTCGGCATACGATGTGGCGATGGCAGCGGTGGAACGGACCATCGCGCGACTCCGCGCGCCGATCACACTGCCCACGCTGGACCTTCGGACGGATGCGCCGATTGCGCAGGGCGAGTCCAATGTCAGCAAGGAGCACTACCTCGCCAGCGTGGACCGGATCAAGGAGTACATCCTCGCCGGCGATGTGTTTCAGGTGTTGCTGGCGAGGCGCATTCGCGTGCCGTTCGACTTCTCGTCCGTGGCACTCTATCGGGCACTGCGCGCGTTGAATCCGTCGCCGTACATGTATCATCTCGTGCTCGACGGCGTGGAGCTGGTAGGCAGCTCGCCGGAGTTGCTGGTGCGTGTGGACGGTGGGAAGGTCACGGTGCGTCCTATCGCGGGCACGCGTCCTCGTGGCGCAACGCCGGAGGCCGATGCCGAGATGGCGGAGGAGCTCATCACGGATGAGAAGGAGCGCGCGGAGCATGTGATGCTCGTGGATCTTGGGCGCAATGATGTGGGCCGGATCGCGGAGTACGGCAGCGTGCAGGTGAGTGACTTCATGCATGTGGAGCGTTATTCGCACGTGCTCCACCTCGTGAGCAATGTGGAGGGCTCGTTGCGGCAGGGGCTCGATGCACTGGACGCCTTCCGCGCGACCTTCCCGGCGGGCACCATGACCGGTGCGCCCAAGGTCCGGGCCATGGAGATCATCGACGAGCTGGAACCCGAGCGGCGCGGGCCATATGCCGGCGCGGTGGGCTACGTCTCCGCGGGGGGATCGCGGATGGACATGGCGATCACCATCCGGACGTGCGTCATCGCCGACGGCATCGCCAACGTGCAGGCCGGGGGCGGGATCGTGCAGGATTCTGTTGCGACCAGTGAATGGACGGAGTCTGAAAACAAGGCGCGGGCGATGCTCACGGCGATCGGTCGTGTGCGTGACGCGATGGCACGTGAGGGCCGGACCACCGACGGCTAGGCAGCATCCCCTCGGCAACGCATATTCGAGCACGATGGCACTACGTCTGATCAACCCCGACGGTACGCAGTCGTACGACCTGCATGAGGGCATGACCCTCATTGTGGGTCGTTCGCCCACGTCCGACTTGCCGGTTTTCGACGCCACCATCTCCCGCCGACATGCGGAGTTGATCGTGGAAGGCCAGACCGTCCGGATGCGCGATCTGGGGTCGAGCAACGGCTGTTTCATCAATGGCGCCAAGATCGAAAACGGCGTCATGGTGGTTGGCGACCTGGTGGCCTTCGGGAAGATGCCGTTCAAGCTCGAGGCGTATGCGCCGTCCGTGGCGGAACTTGCGGCGCCTGCGCCCATGGAGGCGCCACCCGGCGCCACGATCGTGCGGCAGTTGCCCATGCGCGACTCCGGCGCCGCGCTCGCGTCGCTGAGCGCTCCGCCAACGACACCGGGGGGGATGACGCGCGCGTCGCTGGCGCCGATGAACGCACCTTCCCTCGACAAGAGCCAGCAGAAGCTGGCCACCTTGCTGGAGGTCTCGAAGGGACTGACGCGCGCCGTGGACGTGGATACGATCCTCGACAAGATCGTTGGTTACGCGTACCAGACGCTGGAGGTGGATCGCGTGGCCATTCTCCTTGTGGATGCGCAAGGCGAACTTCAGCCGAAGATCTCGCGCGACAAGCGTGGCGGCGACGCGCCGCGCGCGGTACCGCAGTCAATCGCGCGCAAGGCGGTCGCGGAAAAGGTGGCACTGCTCTCCGACAACGCGGGCGAAGATCAGCGATTTGGCGGACAATCCATCCTCATGCAGCAGGTGCGCTCCGCCATCTGCGCGCCGCTCATCGGCAGCGAAGACCGGGTACTCGGCGTGCTCTACGTTGATACACCGAGCATTACGCATCGCTTTGGAGACGAGGACCTCGAATTTCTCGTCGCATTTGCCGGCATCGCGGCCGTCGCCATCGAGAATTCGCAGTTTGCGGAGCGCATTCGACGCGAGGGCATCGTCCGCAGCAATTTTGAACGCTATTTCGCGCCGCAGTTGGCGGAGCGCATTGCCAGCTCACCTGAGGCGTTGCGGCTCGGTGGTGACAAACGCGCGGTGGCCGTGTTGTTCAGCGACATTCGCGGTTTCACGGCCCTCTCCGAGACGATGAATCCGGATGCAATGGCAACGTTGCTCACGGAGTACTTCACCGAGATGGTGGAATGCGTGTTCCGTCATGGCGGCACATTGGACAAGTTCATCGGCGACGCGGTCATGGCGCAGTGGGGCGCTCCAATCGGCAGCACCGATGATGCGGATCAGGCAATGGCGGCGGCCATCGACATGATGGTGGAACTGAAGAAGCTGAACGTGCGCTGGGAGGAGCAAGGTCGCCCCACGCTGGAGATCGGGATCGGCCTGAACTACGGTGAGGCGTTCGCCGGCAACATTGGCTCGGAACGCCGTCTGGAATTCACCGTGATCGGTGACACGGTGAATACCGCGAGCCGCCTGTGCGGGGCAGCCGCGCCTGCGGAGATCCTGATTTCCGACGACATGCGTCGCGCCCTGTCGGCGCCGCCGCCGCTGGACGAGTGCCCTCCCATGGAGCTCAAGAACAAGAGCCAACCGGTGAAAGTGTACCGCGTCCTGAACGGATGAACGTCGGCAGCATCCCGGCCGGTTACGTGCGTGTCGCGGCCGGCCGGCGGGTTGCCGTGGTACACGCCGCCCATGTGGACGACGCGAGCGCGATGCTGTCGGAGGACACACTGCATCAGGTCGCAGCGCGCAGCCTCTCCGCGCGGCCGCTTCAGGGGCGAGGCATTGCGTACGCAATCGCGTTGCCCATGTCAAAGGAACGGGTAGTGGTGCGACACAACCAGCACGGCGGGCTACTCGCGGGGCTGACGCGCGATCTCTTCCTGCCCCCATCGCGGGCACCGTACGAGCTCAGCGTGTCACTGCGCCTCGCGGACGCCGGCGTGCGCACCCCCGACGTCCTGATGTATGGCGTGGAACCGGTCGCGGGGATGTTCTGCCGGTCCGACGTGGTCACACGTGAAGTGCTCTCGAGCCGGGATCTCTCGAGCTACATGCATCGCGATGAACCCGTCACTTCTCGCGCCGATGCGTGGACCGCCGCGCGAACACTGGTGGACGACCTGACGGCGGCCGGCGCGCGCCACCGCGATCTCAACGTGAAGAACGTGCTGCTCGCACCGGCCGGAAGCGGGATGGTCGCCTACGTGCTCGATGTTGATCGCGTGACCTTTGGCGCGCACGACTCTGCGGAGGTTCGCACGGGAAACGTGGAACGACTACTCCGTTCGGCGCGCAAGTGGCGCCACGAGCGCGGCGCCGTGCTCGACGAGAAGGAATTGCTGCCATAGCTCTGCTATAACTGTTCGAGCGCTCCCGTTTCCACATTCACCACGGGCAGTCCCTTGATCACCTCGTATCGCGCCTCGGGCCGCAGGAAATCCAGCCGGCCTTCGCGATTGCGGCTCTGGCGCACGTGTGACTCCGTGAATGCCTCCTCCACAGAAAGCGTGCGCACGTTGGTGCCGAGCAGGTCGTTTCGTACGAAGAATGCATTGACCCCAGCGCGTTCGGTGCCCACCAGCGAATATCCCTTTCGGGCGGCGGCAAATGCCAGCGCCGGAAGTGACGCTCCGTAATACAGCTCCGAGTAGTGCGCCGCGCGGCGCGAGAACGAGGGGCTGTAAGGCACCGTGATCGCACGTTCCTTTCCGAACAGCGCGTTGTACTCGACGATGAGGATGCGTGGCGTATAGGATTCCAGCGCATCGAGCAGCCAGTAGTCCACGCCATCCACGTCGATGGACATGATGCCGAGATCCCGGTGAAACCCGCTCTCGAGGAGGAGCGCATTCA